>CANLIL010000009.1 GCA_947491305.1 Flavobacteriales bacterium
ATCGATTAGAATCACTGGCATCGACAACCTTGGTTTAGTAAACCGCCTTACGGAAATCATTTCCAAAGAGCACAATGTGAACATGAAATCCATTTCATTTGAAACGGAAGACGGAATTTTCGAAGGCTGCATAAAAGTCTTGGTCATTGATACGCATGATTTAGAATTATTGATGCGTAAATTTGAAGGGGTAGAAGGTGTTCAACGTGTTCAACGTTGGGATACAGATGAAGAGCTATTGGCGAGCGAGTAGGGATCAATGCACAACCTTCATCCAATTTTTTGGAAGTAACAACAGTTGCCATTTGAATACGTATGACATAGTTCTTAAACTACGTTTACTTCCAAAGGTTTAATATTATTTAACTTTTCCATAGATACGATTCAATGGTAATTTATTATTTTATAGTTTCTGCTCCATTCACTCCAAGAACCTACATAAAGTTTAGGGATTTCAAATTTTGCGTATGCAATTGCTAAAAGTGTATGACAAGCGGTTACGCCAGAGCCACAATGAACAATTATATTTTCAATTTCAACGTTTCCAAAAACTTTTTCATACTTCTGTCTAAGTAAATGAGGAGCTAAAAACAAACCATTTTCGTCTAAATTCTCTGTGAAAGGAATATTTATTGCGCCAGGAATATGTCCAGCAATTAGATCAATTGGTTCAGTTTCTCCATTATAGCGTTTCTCTTCACGAACATCAATAATAAGATGTTTTTCTGAATGTGAAACTTTTTCAATTTCTGAAATTTCAGCAATTTTCAATTTCCATTTTTCAACTTTGCATAATTCTGTTTGGATGATAATTTCTGTTTTTGAACTTATTGGATAATCGTACTTTTCAGCTTCCTGTAATCCACCATTTAATACTTGTACTTTTTCATGACCAAATGATTTTAGCATCCACCAAAATCTTGCTGATGCATTTGATCCATTTTTGTCATCGTAAATAATAATATGACTTTGTCTGGAAATCCCAAGATTTGATAATGTTTCCGCAAAACGTTCAATTTCTGGTAAAGGATGCCTTCCACCAATTGAAAAATCTTCTTTAATTTCAGCAAGTTGAGAATTTAAATCTATATATATCGCTCCTTCTAAATGTTTTGCTTCGTAATTAGATTTTGCATTTATTCCACTACTAGCATCAACTATAACTAAATTTTCAGATTTTGATAATTTCAGTAAATCTGACACTTCAATAATTGGTGAAAAAATTTCATTCATTGTTCTCTGTTTGTTTTTTTTATACAATTACGCGAAAGGTACTTCAGCTTTATTTGTTGTTTAACTTACATTTAAATCCCTTTTAATCGGTTTTTAAATTTAATGAAGTTGATTAATAAAAACTTAAAGTTTTAAGTTCAATTTCAAGGCAGAAATGACTTTATAAATACTTTAATAACTAAAGAATTGATGAAAAAATAACATCAATTTTAGATCGGATTTCTACTTTATTAATGTCTTTTTTTTTAGATTATAACATTTAAAGGTTTCAATTATTTTATATTTCTATAACTAATCTACAAATAAAAGTTGAATGTGCTATTAATAAAAAAAAATTAACATCCTCAATGCACAATCTCCATCCAATTTTTTGGGCGTAACAACGGTTGCCATTTGAACGTGGAAATGTATTGTTCGTCTTTGTTGATTTTATCCATTGGGTAAAAAATACCGTCTGGTTTGTCGAAGTAAGTGATGTTTTTTATTTCACCACTGTCTAAATAGATTTTCAATTCACTGGCATACAAACGGTTCATACCCAATCGCTTGATGACAAAATTGGAATCAGTACTTTTCTCGTCCCTTGGATAAAAAATTGTCCGGGCATTACCAATTACGTCTGTTCGCACTAAATCATTTGCTTGGAAAAAGGCTTCAATTTGCTTTCCTTCTATTTGATTGAAATAAGCGCCTTTGTCTAATTCCATCACAACAGATGCTTTTGTTAAAATGGAAATATGATGAATCATCGAATCTTTGATCAAAATGGTCATTAATTCTCCTTTTAATTCTGCATTGTTCGACCAAACAATTGGTTTCTTAAACAAATTCAATTTCTCTGCTTTGGCGTCAAACGCGATGCTGTCGCAAATAGATTGAATACCGCTATTGAAAAGTTTCACTTTATGATATCCTTTTGAAAACAAAGGTTTACCAAGACTGTCATTTTGATTGAAAAGTGTGTCAGCATGAATGTACAACGTGTCTTGGCGAAGTATTTTTGTCGCCAATGTGTGTCCAACTATAATGCTGTTGTTTTTTATAGAAGAATAGCGTGCATAATCCCCTGAAAAACTCATGGCTTGCAAAGAATCTTTGAAGTAAACGTGACCGCGACCAACCGATTGACCTAAATGTGGCTGGTAAAATAAGGTATCGCCTTTGATGTGTTTGCCATTCTCAAAAATTTCACCAGCTTTTAAGAAACGTCCTTCTTTGGTTTCAACGTTATACCACCCTTTTTTACAAAACATTTTTGTAGCTCCTCTTTTGATGTTGGTTGGACCAAAAAAGTAGGTAGTTTGTTTGGCGTAAATAAATTGTAAGGTGTCTGTAGTCATCGACAAGTCTTTTTTGCGGTACACCACATTTTGACTAAAGAAAAAACTATTCGCTCGTGGATAGAAATAGCCAATTTTACTGGTTAATACTTCATCGTTGGTACTATTTTCAACGCGACCACCTGTTCGGTAAACTCCTTGACTCAATTTGGTGTCATAGTCCAACGAATCAGTCGTTAATTTGTATTCAACATCGCGCACCCGCACGTTTCCCCACAAACGCGCTTTACGTGTTTTTCCATTGTAATATAAGGAATCGCAAAATAAATTAATACCACCTTTGGTAATATGCACATTTCCGTAGGCGCGTACTTCTTTTGTTCTTTGAAAATAATGCGCAGAATCGCTGTACATCGTATTTCCTTGGTAAATAAAACTCACTTGTCCCACCAAACGATGGGCGCCAGTTTTTTCATTGTATCCTAATAATTGAGAACCTTTTACTAATTCAAGAACATTCTTCTGTCCCCAAAGCGTGATGGGTGACAAAAAAAATGCGCTTAAAAAAAGCGCAATTTTGAGAGTATTCTTGTAATTTTTCAATTAATGATTACTTAAAGTTTGCGTTCTATCCGGACCAACTGAAACTACTTTAATTGGTACTTCTAATTTTTCCTCCAAATATAAGACATAATCTTTTAATGCTTTTGGTGCATCGTTATAATCTGTTAATTGTGTCAAATCTACATTCCATCCTTCTAATTCTTCGTAAACAGGCGTCAAATCAATACCGTTGACATCAAACGGGAAATAATCCACTTTTTCTCCATCAATAATGTAGTGTGTACACACTTGAATTTTCTCGAAACAACTTAAAACATCTGCTTTCATCATTGAAAGTTCTGTTACTCCATTAATCATGATTGCATATTTCATTTGTGGAATATCAATCCAACCACATCTTCTTGGGCGACCTGTTGTTGCACCAAATTCACGGCCTTCTTGACGAATCAATTCACCCACTTCATCGTCTAATTCTGATGGGAAAGGTCCACTACCAACACGCGTACAATAGGCTTTGAAAATTCCAATTACATTTCCAATTTTTGTTGGGGCAATTCCCAATCCTGTACACGTTCCTGCCGTAACAGTGTTCGAAGAAGTAACAAATGGATACGTTCCAAAATCAACATCTAGCATCGTTCCTTGTGCGCCTTCAGCCAATACTTTTTTACCAGCTTTAAAAGCTTGGTCTAAGTAATGTTCGCTGTCAACAGCAGTTAAGTTTTTTAATACTTCAATTCCTTCCATCCAAGGTCCTTCCAACTCAGCTAAGTTGTATTCAAAATCTTTGTAGTGACTTAAAATACCGATGTGTTTTTCTACTAAAGCATCGTATTTTTCTTTGAAATTAGCCATGAAAATATCACCTACACGAAGTCCATTTCTTCCAGTTTTATCCATGTATGTTGGTCCAATTCCTTTCAAAGTTGAACCAATTTTGTTTTTTCCTTTTGCTGTTTCAGACGCTGCGTCCAATAAACGGTGTGTTGGTAATATTAAATGCGCTTTTTTAGAAAGTAATAAGCGTTTTTTAAAGTCGATGTTGAACGGAGCTAATTTTTCCAATTCTTTTTGAAAAATCACCGGATCGATCACAACACCGTTTCCAACTAAATTGATTACATCTTCTCTAAAAATTCCTGATGGAATGGTATGTAACACATGTTTGATACCATTGAATTCTAAGGTGTGACCAGCATTTGGCCCTCCTTGAAATCGTGCAATGATATCATATTTTGGTGTTAATACATCGACGATTTTTCCTTTTCCTTCGTCACCCCATTGTAATCCCAATAGTACGTCAACTTTCATTTGTTTGTATTAAAATGATTAAGTGCTTCTTCATAACTTTCGTAGATGGTGAAAATACCGTCTAATTTAGCTATTTCAAAAAGCGATTTTACATTACCTGTAACACCACACACAATAACTTCTCCGTTTTTAATTCGATTTTTAGTTAATGAGCGGATGATAAAATTTATACCTGAAGAATTGATGTGCGTCAATTCTGATAAGTCAAAAATCCAATTGTGTTGTTGTTCATTTTCAGTTGAAGCAAGTTTTTGTGCTAAAACTTCAAAATCTGTTTCAGTGATAATTCTACCACTAAAATGAACGGTATTATTTGCTGTTTCTTGCGCTATGTTAAAACTGAAACTCATTTCGTTTCTTCGTTTTTAACACCGTAAAAATAAAGCGAATGGTGTTGAATTGTAACATTGAAGACTTCTTCAATCGTTGCTTTAATTGCTTGAATACGTGGGTCACAAAATTCGATAACTTCACCAGTATTGGTACACACAAAATGATCGTGTTGTTTTGAACCGTGTGATTTTTCAAACTGCGCCATGTTTTTTCCAAACTGGTGCTTACGAACAATGTTACAAGCTAAAAGTAATTCGATGGTGTTGTACAAGGTTGCACGAGAAACGCGGTAGTTTTGGTTTTTCATTTTGATGTACAACGATTCGATGTCAAAATGCCCCTGATAATTATAGATTTCTTCGAGTATGGCAAAGCGTTCAGGTGTTTTACGATGCCCGTTCTGCTCCAAATATGCGGAAAAAATGTTTTTAACTGTTATTTGTAAATCCTGATTCGACATTTTTTGATCGAAAAAGGCAAATTTAGGGAATAATTTTGGTTCTATTTTTAATTAATGTGGCGGATTTACCACCGTTTTTCAACAATTTGAGATAAAAAGTTGATAACTCAATTAAAAACAATCGTTAATTCCTGTGTTAAGCATCAATAGTAGTTTCAATATAGTCTATTAAAGTATGGATAACTTTAATGTGAATTTCTTGCGCTCTATCTGCGTATTCAGTGTAAGGTGCTCTGATTTCAACATCGCATAATCCAGCCATTTTACCGCCATTTTTACCAGTCAATCCTACAACAAAAATTCCTTTTTCTTTCGCCGTTTTGATTGCTTCCAATACATTTTTAGAATTTCCAGAAGTAGAAATAGCCAACAAAACATCACCTTTTCTTCCAACAGCTTCTAAGAAGCGAGAAAAAACAAAATCGTATCCAAAATCATTGGCAACACAACTCATGTGACTTGGGTCTGAAATTGAAATTGCGCCCAGTGCTTTTCTATTTTCCCTGTAACGACCTGATAATTCTTCTGCAAAATGCATGGCATCACACAATGAACCACCGTTTCCACAACTGATGATTTTACCATCATTTCGTAAAGATTGCACCATTAATTTACCAGCTGCTTCAATTAATAAATGATTTTCAGGCGTATTAAAGGCAGTTAAAACCTCCAAAGCTTGAGAAAAATGGCTTGCTATTTGTTTCGTATTCATTGCGTTGTTTTTTGTCAAAAATAAATATTTTATTGGGACGAATGAAAATTCAATGAAACTTGTTATATTTGAATCGTGAGTTTACTCATCAAAAAATTAAAATTATGAAGAAAACAATAATTGTATTATGTTCTATTTTTATTGCTTCAGTTGCGTCTGCACAAGCTGATTGCTTTAAAAGATATGAAGAAGCTTTTACAAAAAGAGGCGCTTACACGGTGTCTGACGAGATGCACAGAAATGTGATCATCAGTTTTTTTGAAAAAGATGGAGTTACTTGTGTTGCTGGTAAAGCGCGTGTTGAAAACGGACAAATTGTTTCTATTTTCATTCAATACGATGATAATACGTATGAATCGTTTGAAGCATTGGGTAAAAAATTCTACAATGAGAAAAAAGCACCTGCGATTATTACCAATGGAATTTCTGAAATGATTTATACCAATGATAATCAAAAATTGAAAGTTATTTTCATTGATAAATTAAAACCAAAACAAAAAATTCCAAAATCTGTTACAATACCGGACGATTTATAATAGTTACTAATCCCAACCGAAACGTTGGGATTTTTTTTGATGTTAGATGCATTTTTTAAAAGATAAAATTGTTTGGGTAATCGGCGCTTCTTCTGGAATTGGAGAAGAGATTGCTATTCAAGCTGCGCAACAGGGTGCAAAAGTCATTCTTTCTGCTCGAAATATTTCTGCATTAAACAAAGTTCAAACAACATTAAAAGATTCCACTAAGCATATGTGTTTGCAAATTGATTTGGAAGATTCATCTACTTTTAAATCTGCAGTAGATCAAGTCATTGAAAAATATAGCCGCATCGATTACTTATTCAACAATGGTGGATTAAGTCAACGTTCAACTGTTGCTGAAACTCCAATGGAAGTTGATCGTCGCATCATGGAAATTAATTATTTTGGCAACATTGCATTGACAAAAGCTGTTTTGCCACATCTGATTAAGCAACAAAGTGGTCACATTATTGTCATCTCAAGTATAGCTGGGAAATTTGGATTCTTTTTGCGTTCAGCATACAGTGCATCTAAACATGCGTTAGTTGGTTTTTATGAAAGTTTGTTATTGGAAGAAGCTAAAAACAACATCCATGTAACGCTTGCATTTCCAGGAAAAATAAACACGGCTATTTCAATGCACGCATTGAATGCAAAAGGTGAACAGCATGGCGTTATAGATCATAATCAAGTTACTGGAATGCCAGTGGAAACATGTGTCAAACAACTTTTGATAGCTGTTCAAAAGAACAAAAAAGAAGTGTTGATTGGAAATAAAGAAATTTTAGCGGTTAAAATCAAACGATTTTTTCCTAAGTTATTTTGGAGAATTATTAGAAAACAATCAGCTGTTTAAATGAAATTCTTTTTCAGGAATAAATTGAATGGATGGATTTTGTTCGTTTAACAGTTTACAGAATTCTGGGAGATTTTCTGGTGAAATGAAAACATCGTCAAATTTATTGTAATGAATAGATAAGCCATGGAAAGCTGTTGCAATTTTGAAAAGACTTCCTAATGAATTACTTTTTTCAACTTTACGAATACTGTTTATCTCAATTTTCTTCTTTAAAAATAAAGATTTACAGATCAATTCGTTTCCTTCAATGATATAATAGGTTGTTTTGCTGTTGTAATAAATAAAACCCAATGAAATAACTAATAAGATAAATGGAGTTATTGAAAATTCATCTTTAAAAAGTAGGTTTCTTATCGTTAAAACTCCTAATCCAATGACGATTAAGATAAATAAGAAGATTTTAAATTGCTTATCTAATTTTGAATTGAATTTCATTATGTATTATAAAAAAAGGCAGAACGATTAAATTCTGCCTTTAATTTGTTTATTACCATTGAAATAATGGACGATTTCCCATCAATGCGTTTACATCTTTTTTAACTGCTTGAATGATTGATTCATTCGAAATGTTTGTTAACACTTTATCCATTAAATCAACTACCGCAATAATTTCATCTTCTTTGATTCCTCTTGAGGTAATTGCGGGTGTTCCAACACGAATTCCTGAAGTAACGAACGGAGATTCTGTATCAAATGGAACCATGTTTTTGTTGACAGTTATATCTGCTAAAACTAAGGTATTTTCTGCGTCTTTTCCTGTTACTCCTTTTGAGCGTAAATCAATCAACATCGAATGATTATCCGTTCCACCAGAAATAATTTCATAGCCTTTTTTCATAAATGCGTCTGCCATAACACGTGCATTTCGTTTCACTTGTGCCATGTAATCTTTGTAATTTTGTGTTGCAGCTTCACCGAATGCAACCGCTTTTGCAGCAATAACGTGTTCTAAAGGTCCACCTTGAATTCCTGGGAAAACTGCCGCGTCCAATAATGCTGCCATTGAGCGTAAGTTTCCATTGTTCCATTTAATGCCAAATGGATTTTCAAAATTGTGACGCATCATAATAATACCTCCACGCGGTCCACGCAATGTTTTATGTGTTGTAGATGTTACAATGTGACAATGTTCTAAAGGATCATTTAACAAACCTGTTGCAATCAAACCAGCTGGATGAGAAATATCAGCTAATACGAGTGCGCCAATCTCATTAGCTACTTTACGAATTCTAGCATAATCCCAATCACGGCTGTAAGCAGAAGCACCACAAATAATCATTTTAGGTTTCTCTTTGTGTGCAACTTCTTCCATTACATCATAATCTACACGTCCAGTTTCTTTGTTAACACCATAGAAAAATGGTTGGTATAATTTTCCTGAAAAATTAACTGGCGATCCATGTGTTAAGTGTCCGCCATGAGATAAATCAAAACCTAAGATTTTGTCTCCAGGATTCAAACACGCTAAAAATACAGCAGCATTTGCTTGCGCTCCAGAATGTGGTTGAACATTAGCCCAAGTTGCACCAAATAAGGTACACAAACGATCGATTGCTAATTGCTCCACTTTGTCTACAACTTCACAGCCACCATAGTAACGTTTACCAGGTAATCCTTCAGCGTATTTATTTGTTAATACACTTCCCATTGCGTTCATGACTTCGTCACTGACAAAATTTTCAGAAGCAATTAATTCAACGCCATGCAATTGTCGTTGTTTTTCTTCTTCAATTAGGCGAAATATTTCTTGATCTCTCATTTGTTTAATTTTTATGGATACAAATATCGGTTTTTTCTATAAAATACGTTTCACACAGGTAAGTGAATGTGTTAAATTCTTTGTTTCTGAATGGATGATTCCTTCTTTTGTAAGCATGTCCTTTCGAACCCATCCTGATGCATGAATAATTTCTTTGTTTTCGTTGAGGATGCCAACATGTATTATTTTTCCGTTTTTATTCGAGAAAAATGCCAAGTCGCCCGTTTCAATTTCTTCAAATGCTATGTCCGTTCCATTTTCCACTTGTTGTGATGCATCTCTTGGAAGGTTGCGGTCAAAAAAACGAAATACAATTTGCGTTAATCCGGAACAATCAATTCCAAAAGGCGATTTACCTCCCCATAAATAAGGCGTGTTTAAATAAGCTGCAGCAGCTGAAAACGGATTAGTAGCTGTAATTGTTTGAGTTTTATCATTAAATGAAAATGAAAAAGGTCCAATGTTGAAGTTCGCTGAATGATCAATTGAGATGCATGATCCTTTGAAAATTTGTTGCGTTCCCCAAGGAGTTTCAATGTTACGGATTACTTCTTTTTGATACGTTAAACCGTCTAACCAGCGTTTAACTTCTTTTTCAGAAATCTGTTCAATGTGTTTGATGTCAACAAATCCAACATAATGATCTGTAAGTGTAGTTATTTTCATCCATGGAAGAGAAATTTCTTCAATTTGAACGATTTCTCCAAATAACAATTGAGAAACCATCTCTGCTGCATCCCTGTTTTCAGCGCGCAATGGAGAAATACTCACTTTACAAAATCCAAATTTAGTTGTCATTATGCCTTCGGAAAATTGGGGTGTTTGATTAAATTAAGTGCTTGTTGAACATGTCGTTCGTTGTGATAAACAACATACAACAAGGCATCTCCTAATCGCAAGCGAACAATTTTTGAAAACGATATTGGAATTTTTACTTTTCGAATGTTTACAGCAGCTGCGCGATCGATTAGTGAAATTAATTGCACTAAATTGTTTTCAAAATCCTCAATGCTATTTGCTGTTTTTAGTTCTGCATTCGTTTTTGGGTTCATGGTGCGAATGGCATTGAATTTTCGTTTAACATTTTTAGCATTCCCTAATTTCATTGATTTCCAGGCAGATCTTCCCATAGGAGATGAAACGAAATCATCTGTAGGTGTTTTGAATTTAGTTACTTCAAATTTGTATAAAAATGTAGCATTATAATAACTCGCGAAGGCATTTAAATGAGCGAAAATCTCATTGATATTCCATGAATTGGTATCGCTTTTCCAAGATCGTTGTGTTTCAGAAAGACCTTTGAGTTGGTTTGAAACTTGTTCTAACGATTTGTTGGTGTTGGAGTTAAGTTCTAGGATAAGTTCGTGTGTTGTCATACTTAAATTGCTTGTATCAAAAATAACATCTTTTAGTGTAACTTTTATAAAAAATCAAAAAGAATAACATAAAATCTAAGAAAAGATAAAAAACGTGTAATTAATCAATTATCCTTAAATTCGTAGCAAAGTACAAACATGCGTCCATTACTATTCATAACAAATGATGATGGGATTTCTGCAAAAGGAATCCGTTCTTTAATTGAAGTTGCTCAAACTTTTGGTGATGTTCTCATCATTGCTCCTGATAAACCTCAGTCTGGAATGGGGCATGCAATTACAGTAAATCAAATATTACGGTTAGAAAAAGCTGTTTTATTTCCAGATTTAGAGGCATATACATGTTCTGGGACACCTGTTGATTGCGTTAAATTAGGAATTTATGAAGTGATGAAACGCAAACCAGACTTGATTCTTTCTGGCATCAACCACGGTTTAAATTCTGCTTCGAATGTTTTGTATTCGGGAACGATGTCAGCCGCAGTGGAAGGAGCAATGGAAAACATTCCTTCAATCGGTTTTTCGTTGGATAGCTTTGACTCAAATGCTGATTTTTCAACGGCAAAAGAGGCGGTTAGAATGGTGCTTGAATATGCTTTGAAAAACACATTTCCGGATCATGTTTGTTTGAATGTGAATATCCCAAATGTGCAAAAGGAAGCATTGAAAGGAATTAAAGTTTGTCGTCAAGCGCATGCATTTTGGGAAGATCGTTTTGATAAACGCATCGATCAATTTGGAAAACCGTATTATTGGTTAACGGGAGAATTTAAAAATGAAGATCACGCTGAAGACACTGATTTATTTGCCTTGAATGAAGGTTTTGTAAGTGTTGTTCCCACACAATTTGATTTAACAGCTTACAAAGCACTTGAAAATTTTAAAAAATTAGAACAATGAAATTGAGAAAATGGACAAAAGAAAATACCTTAGGTAGTTTAATTGGAATTGTTTCACCATTACTTTTTATTCCAATTGTCATTGCATTATTGGCTTGGGCTCAAAATTATCCATTTAGTCAGTTATGGAGTAAATTCAGCGCTATGGATTTGGTTAAAAGTAAAGTGATTTCATTGGCAATTATTGCAAATTTAATTTGGTTTTATTTGTTGTTAAATCGCTCAAAATACGAAATGGCTCGCGGTGTAATTATCGGTTCAATTTGCTTTTTACCCTATATTTTATATTTGAATTTTATTCATTAACATGAAGAAATTAAAACTATACATCATAGCTGGGGAGGCTTCAGGTGATTTGCATGGAAGTAATTTGATGAAACACTTGAAAGCTGAAAATTCAGAGATAGAATTTAGGTTTTGGGGTGGAGATAAAATGCAGCAACAAGGCGGAACGCTCGTTAAACACATAAAGGATCTTGCTTTTATGGGGTTTCTTGAAGTACTTAAAAACATCAAAACGATTTTAAATAACATTCGTTTCTGTAAAAATGACATTGCAGCATTTCAACCGGATGCCTTGATCTTGATTGATTATCCTGGGTTTAATTTACGTATTGCTGAATGGGCAAAATCGCAGGGCATAAAAGTTTATTATTATGTCTCTCCGCAAGTTTGGGCATGGAAACAATCACGCGTTCACAAGATAAAAAAATGCGTAGATGAACTTTACGTAATATTACCGTTTGAAAAAGATTTTTATAAAAAGTTCGATTTTGATGTTCACTATTTAGGTCACCCTTTACTAGATGCAGTTGATGATTTTAAAGCAACGATAGTCGATAAAAAATTAATTTATTCTGAAAATAATTTATCAGATAAACCCATCATAGCCTTGTTGCCTGGTAGCAGAAAACAAGAGGTTGCGATGAAATTACCCATCATGTTAAATGCTGTTCGATCTTTTAAGGAGCATCAAATTGTTATTGCTGGAGCACCAAGTTTATCAGAAGATTTTTACCTGCAATTTATTAAGCAATCGGATCAAATTATTTTTGGAAAAACATACGATTTATTGGAAATTTCAGAAGCTGCTCTCGTTACTTCAGGTACTGCAACACTTGAAACTGCTTTGTTTAAAGTACCACAAGTTGTGTGCTACAAAGGTTCAAATTTCTCGTATCAAATTGCAAAACGATTGATAAAAATTAAGTTTATCTCATTGGTCAATTTAATCTTAAACCGTGAGGCAGTCAAGGAATTAATTCAACAAGAGTGCAATGCTGCTTTCATTGAAAAAGAATTGTCTAAAATTGTTGCAGGTGGAAAGAATCGTGAAAAGATGTTGAACGACTACAATGAATTAGAGCAAATCTTAGGAGCTGGAGGGGCAAGTAAGAAAATCGCACATGCGCTGTTGAAAACTATTAATCAAGCTTGATTCAGTAAGAAGTTCAATGTTTATTTTTGCATCGTGAGGTTCATTTTTACAGTTGTTATCGTTTTCTTTTTGAGCAATAGTTTTGCGCAACAGTTGCGTATTGGCTTATTTAGAGAGTATTCAACCAAAAAAATCTCATTTTCATATAACAATGGTAGTTACTCGATTTTTGCCGATTCATTAGATTTTGGAGCAATTTTGCCCAACGAATTCATCGATCTTTCGATAGAAAACGGAAAAGTCCACCTTAAAAAAGGAGCAACAGATATTGGAGATTTTGAAACGGTTTTTTTGATTCAAAACAACTTAAAAACATCTTTGACATTAAATGTAAAATCGCCCTTATTGAAACTTCGAAAATACGAAGGAGATTTTGAAATGACTGTGCGAGAAAAAAATCTTAGCATTGTTAATTTGGTCGATATGGACACTTATTTAGCAGGTGTTGTTGAATCGGAAGGTGGTGGTGGGCGACAAATTGAATATTACAAGGTACAAGCATTAATGAGTCGAACATATGCCTTGAAATACCTTGGGAAACACAAAAAAGAAGGATTTGATTTGTGTGATCGCGTTCATTGTCAAGCGTATCACAACATGTTAATCTATACACCTATTATTGATTCAGCAGTTATAAAAACCCACGATTTAGTGATGTTGGATGAAAAAGGAAAATTAATTGATGCTTATTTTCATGCAAATTGTGGTGGACAAACATCAGAACCTCAAGATGTTTGGAACGAGCGAATAAATTATTTGGAGACATTTAAAGACACTTTTTGCATTTATACCAAACAAGCCAACTGGGAGAAACGAGTGAGCCAAGAAGAATGGCGCGATTTTTTAGTGACAAAGTACAATTTTCCAGTTTCAGATTCCATGATCGCAAAACAAATGTTTACCTTTCAACAAACGCAGCGATTGGCATTTTATATCAATCCAATTTTTGGAATTCCATTAAGGGATTTACGGGAGCATTTTAATTTAAAATCTACTTTTTTCAGCTGTTACCCCGAAAATGAAGAGGTTGTAATTATAGGAAGAGGATTTGGGCATGGTGTAGGCTTATGTCAAGAAGGAGCAATGAAAATGGCAAAGTCAGGATTCAATTTCCAGCAAATTGCATTTTATTATTTTCCTGGAATTGTAATTGAAGAATATTCAAAACAACAATTCTTTAAACAACGTCAAGGAAGTTTAAAAGTAATTAATTAGAAATACGTTTGGTGTGAGAAATAATGAAAATTTCTTCGTCGTCCTTTTTGAATAACTTGTTTTCACGGGCATAATTTTCTAGCTCAGAGGTGTAATGCAATTTTTTTAAGGTAAATCTTAATTGCATTAATCTTCCTGAAACTTCTTCTTTTGCCACTTGCAATTTTCCTAGTTTATTGTTTTGATTGATTATCGTGAAAATATCAACATCATCAAGAAATAAAATATATACAAAAAAAATACAACTCGTAAAAATGAATTTATTTTTTAGTAAGTGCATGTATTTTTTCATAATATTCTTTTTTATAAAAATACACTTTAAGTAATTTGTATTTTTCTAGGTATCATAATTTTATACATACTATAATGTTAAAAAAAAGCCTCATTACTGAGGCTTTCAAATTAGTTCATTAAAGCATTTAATTCTTCTGCTTTTGTTTTAAATTCTTCGTCCTCAGCAAATAGCGGTTCAACTTTTGAAAGTAATGCTTTTGCTTTCGAAACTTGTTTCCCATCAATTAAACATTCAACCGTGCTAAAGATCCCAACTTTAAAAAGAGCTAAATCTGCCTCGCCCCATTCTTTAATGTCTTCATTTTTAGCAATCATTTTGGTGATTTCTGCGTCAGCTGTTTTCCAAATTGTTAAGGCAGTACCTTTATCAGCTTTTCTATATTTTGCAGCGCCATCAATGTATTGCGCTCCAATTGGGTGATAAGACATTTTAGAATATTTCATTGCCCAACCAGATGCTTTTGCATAATCTTTAGCAGTTAAATCATTGGTGATGTATTCTGATACAGCAACTTGAAATTCCCCAATAAATTCACCGAATTCATTCATCAAAGTAGAATCTTTGTCTATTTTAAATGCTTTGGTCATTGCGCCAATTGCTTCTTTAAATGCATTTTTAAATTTCTCATCTTTTGAGCTAGAAACAGACATTTTGTGTAAACCTTTCGCTAGCCAAACATATGGGATTGGATCTTTTTTTAAATCTTCTTTTTGCGTATAATTATCAGCATATTTTATCAATTTCTCATATTTACCATCTGCAAATAATATTTTTAAATCATTGTAATCAGGTGCTTGACCGAAAACTTGAAAACTTCCTGATACTAGAATTACTAATGCGATTATTTTTTTCATTGTGTTTATTTTTAAATTATCTTTTTACAAATTGTATGCCGAATTTACAAAACAAATTTCAGTATGCAAAATTCGGCTTATACTTCATTACTTTTTATTAATAATCTTAGTATTTCTTGTGCTGCTTTTGAAATTTTAGTGCCAGGACCAAAAATCCCAAAAACCCCTGCTTTGTATAAGAAATCATAATCTTGTTGCGGAATTACACCACCAGCAATGACCATAATATCCTCACGGTTTAATTTTTTTAATTCTTCAATCACTTGAGGAACCAATGTTTTGTGTCCTGCAGCTAACGAAGAAACGCCTAATATATGCACATCGTTTTCAATGGCTTGTTTCGCTGCCTCTGCAGGTGTTTGAAATAATGGGCCAATATCAACGTCAAATCCTATATCTGCAAAGGAAGATGCAATTACTTTCGCGCCGCGATCATGGCCATCTTGTCCCATTTTTGCGATCATAATTCGTGGACGTCTTCCTTCAGTTTTACTGAATTCGTTAGTCAATTCTTGTGCAATTTTAAAATCTTTATCATCCATAGCTTCGTGAGAATAAACACCAGAAATTGATCGAATAGTCGCTTGGTAGCGACCAAAAACATTTTCCATTGCCAACGAAATCTCGCCCAATGAAGCACGTTCTCTCGCACAACGAATCGCTATTTCTAGTAAATTTCCAGTTCCATTTTTAGCCGCTTCCTCTAGTTCGTTTAATAAGGCTGCAACATTTTCTTGCTTACGATTTGCTTTTAATTGAGCTAAACGTTCAAGTTGTGCAGTTCGTACTTTTGTATTGTCAACTTCTAGAATTTCAATTTTTGTTGATTCTTCGTCAGAAATCTCGAATCTGTTTACACCAACAATAACATCTTTTCCAGAATCAATGCGCGCTTGTTTTCGAGCAGCGGCCTCTTCAATACGCATTTTTGGTAAGCCTGTTTCAATTGCTTTGGACATGCCACCAAGTTCTTCAACTTCTTCTATTAATTTCCATGCTTCATTTACCAATTCTTCCGTTAATTTTTCGACGTAATAACTGCCACCAAAAGGATCAATAAACGATGTTACACCAATTTCTTCTTGAATATAAATTTGTGTATTTCGTGCAATTCTTGCAGAAAAATCGGTTGGTAAAGCGATGGCTTCATCTAAAGCGTTGGTGTGTAACGATTGTGTTCCGCCTAAAACTGCTCCAAGTGCTTCGATACAGGTTCGTGCAATATTATTAAAAGGATCTTGTTCTGTTAAACTCCAACCTGATGTTTGACAATGTGTTCTTAAGGCTAATGATTTATCGCTTTTTGGTTGAAACTGTTTGACTATTTTAGACCAAATTAATCGTCCTGCTCTCAATTTCGCAATTTCCATGTGATGGTTCATTCCAATTGCCCAAAAGAAACTTAATCGCGGTGCAAAGGAATCAATATCCATGCCAGCAGCAATTCCTGCTCGAATGTATTCCAAACCGTCTGCTAAGGTGTAAGCTAATTCAATGGCAGCAGTTGCTCCAGCTTCTTGCATGTGGTAGCCAGAAATTGAAATGGAATTGAATTTCGGCATGTGTTTCGACGTATACGCAAAAATATCCGAAATAATTCGCATGGATGGAGTAGGCGGATAAATGTATGTATTTCTCACCATGAACTCCTTTAAAATATCATTTTGAATAGTTCCTGTTAATTTTTCTTGAGCCACACCTTGTTCTTCTGCAGCAACAATATAAAAGGCTAAAATTGGAATAACAGCTCCGTTCATCGTCATTGAAACAGACATTTCATCTAAAGGAATTTGGTCAAAAAGGATTTTCATATCCAAGATAGAATCGATTGCGACCCCAGCTTTTCCAACATCGCCAACAACGCGTTCGTGATCTGAATCGTATCCTCTGTGCGTTGCTAAATCGAATGCAACTGAAAGACCTTTTTGTCCCGCAGCTAAATTCCTTCTATAGAAAGCATTGGATTCTTCAGCAGTTGAAAATCCTGCATATTGACGAATGGTCCAAGGTCGAATGGCATACATTGATGCATATGGCCCTCTCAAGAAAGGAGCAATTCCTGAAACGTATCCAATGTGTTCGGTTTCTGCAAGTGCTTCTTTAGTATAGAATGAATTTAATGCAATTTTTTCAGCCGTTTCGTAAGAAACGATTGGTTCTTTTCGCTCAATTGAACGTGTTTGTTCAAATGGAATGGAAGTAAAATCTATTCGTTTCATAGTTTAGTTTGTTAAAAGACTCTCAAAATGCAAAAATGGCAATCCTAAATAGCTTTGTTGGCTAGCAATTGTATTTTCTTCTTCTATTCCATTGTGGAATTTATTGATTCCAATTAATGTTGCTTTTTGATCTTTTAAAAGTTGGATACGTAAAACAGCTTTTTCTTCAATTTTTGTTCGAATGAATGCTGTTGCTTGGGGTGTTTCAATTCCATTTAAAGCTTCAATATCTTGAAATAATTCCCAAGCCTTTTTGCCAATTTCAGCTGTAATAAATTCTATGGAATAACTTCCGCCTGTTGGGTCAATAACAGCATCAAAATAACTTTCTTCCTTGATTATTAATGAAACATTGATCGCCATTCTTTCAGCTAGTGCTGTTTTCGTTTTTGCGATACTGTCGAATGGGTGCGCGATTATTGTTGAAATTCCAGCTGAACTTGCAGCCATAACTTCTGTTGTTTGCCGCAAGAAATTGGTGTAAGGATCTTTAAGTGATTTATTTATGTGCCCAATTTCTGCTAGTATTTCTGTGTTGTAGGTGCAAGTATGCGCAGGTTGATAGGCCGCAATAATTTTTGACCAAAGCGATCTAAAGGCTCTAATTTTTGAAATTTCAAAAAAGTAATTGGATCCAATTCCAACACTAAATTGTAAACAAGCACTTGCTTCATCAATTGTGAAACCAAGGTTGAAAAGTTGTACCAATGTCGCATGACCTTGTGCGATACAAAATGCAATTTCTTGCCAGGTTGTTGCACCAACTTGTTGAACAGCAAAACCATTGATGTGACAAAAAATAAATTGATTTTTTTTCGCTTTTTCAGCAATGTATTCAAAACATTCTTTAGAAACTGTATGAGGGTCAACTGCAAATCGAATCGTTTTCGGAATTGAATGATTGAAATAAGCTTCAACTGCTTTAAATTGCGCAATTGTTTGAATGGAAAAGCACGTTGTAATGTATTCAAATTGGATTCCTTCAAAAGCAATTTTTAATGAATTTAAAACAGAATCATTCAAGGAAAAACGTAAGTAATTACAGCCTTTCATTAATAAATTTAAAGCATTTGTATTTGCTGTTTTCGCATCTGTTAAGTTAATTTCTTGACCAATATTCCATTCGTTGGAAGTTGTTTGGTAACCTCTTGAAAAAGGAAATGTTCCAGGAGTTTGTTCGAGTATTGTTGAACTTTCCGCGTGTTGAAAAGTTGAATAGTGAATTTCTTCAATAAGATCATTTCGTTCTAAAACTGAAAAATCAGCACCTTTCAGTTCTTTTTCTAATTGAATTTTCCATTCTGAAAGTGAACTTGAAGGAAAATCATTTTTTAATCCAATCATATTTATCTGCCAATTTCAAACTTTTTTTCGACTAAGTTTGAATGATACGAATATACGGATTATGCTTTTTGATTTTCTAATTCTTACAAAATATATTTCAACAATGAAAAGGCTACTGCTGTAAAGGCTAAAATTCCTAAAACGAGGATTGAAATTGATGTATGACCTTTTTTGCGTGCAATGGAATAGTTGATGATTCCGGCGATACAGCCGATAATAAATGAATAAATTAAAACCATTTATACTAAACCAAATTGTTCAAAGTGATGGGTGAAATGTTTCGCATGCAATTGACACCATTGGTCAAAATTTAAATCACCATAATAAGGATGTTGCTCCGTAATTGTTTCATCTGAAAAATGTTCTTCAAAATCGATCCATTCTAACAAAAATTCATCTATTGCCAATTCAATTTCTTCATGACGAAGTGGTGTGTCTTTTTTAACAAATGAAACTTCAATGTTCTTCGCCATTGGTTTATCCGATGCTAAAAATGCTTGCATCTTCTCATGTTTATCAGCAGCAATTTCTAAGGGGAATTTTAGCTTTCCTGACGACATTTTCAATCCATCACACAAGTGTTCAACCATTCCTTGAGCGGATAAATTGCCCCATTTTGCAGGTGTGTCTTGTGTTAATTTATCCAATGTTTGGATCATTCCTGTAATATCTAGTTCAATAAAAGCCATAACTTTATTTCTTGTTTCCTGTTAAAATATATAAACTTTGTGGGATAACTTCCACATTTAATTCCTCCCGCACTTGAAAAGGTTCTCCATCGTAATGAGCAAGAGTTTTACTGAGTGTTAAGCGTACTTTTTTGACTTGTATAATTTCTGAATACCTTGATTTATGAACAGATTTATTAAAAAAGCGTCGAACAACAAATGGTGCCAACCAGGGCGAAAATGGTTTAAAAAAACACAGTTCTATTTTCCCGTCTGTAATATCAGAATTTGGAGATATTACAAAGCCGTTACCAAATTCAGATGCATTTGCAATGTTGCATAGAAAGACATTTTTTGTTTCTTTTTCGCCATCAATTTCAACTGTAATTGTCACAGGTTTAAAGTTGGCAAATTCTTTAACTACTAATTTAACGTAGCTCCAAAATCCTCGTTTGTGATAATTGTCAAACATTTTAGCAATGTGCGCATCAAAACCATAACCGCCAATTCCTAAAAATGGTTTATCGTTTACCAATACGGTATCCATTTTAATAATTGGAGCCGAGTTGATTGTTTGAATTGATTTTTCAATATCTACAGGAATACCCAAATGTCTTGCCAATCCATTTCCAGATCCACAAGGTATGATTGCTAATTTTGTAGTTGAACCAATTAATACTGTGCCAACTTCATGAACAGAACCATCGCCGCCAACAGCACAAACAATGTCAATTTTTTCTAGTGATGCTTCACGTGCAATTTCTTTCGCATGTTTTGGGTATTCTGTATATTTAATGTCGTACTCAAATTTTGAATGATCCAAATTTTGTTCGATCAAACGCGGTAATTCCCCTTTTTTTCCTACCCCTGAAATTGGGTTGATGATAAATCGAATTTTTTGTTTCATTGAACTGCCGTTTTATTATGAATCAAGTCGCGATTGTAACGTTGAATAATTGCTTTTATGCGTTTTTCAACGCGTTTCGTTTCTTTTTTGTAGAACGAAAGTGAATCGGTTGTTGACATTTTTTTAATCGTGAAATCATTCATGTTTCGTACCTTGTCATTGGTCACAGTATAAAGATGGTTTTTTGTGAAATAGAAATACGAACCTTCTAAATAAGTAAATGCTTCTCGTTCAGTATTTTTGTAAATCGATTGACCGTATGCATAGTATTTTGTGTCAATATTTAATAGGTCTAAAATTGTTGGCATAATGTCCAATTGTTGAATGATTTTAGACTCTTTTTTAACTGGAAGTAATTTCTTTGGATGGTAAAAAACGATCGGAATTTGATACTTGAAACGTCGGTCATTGTACAATTGATTAGCTGTTGCAGGCGTGTGGTCAGCTACTAATACAAACAAAGTATTATCATACCATGCTTGTTTTTTAGCCGTTTCAAAAAACTTTTTCAAAGAAATGTCACCATAACTTATCGAAGCACAAATGGGTTGATTTCCTTTGATTACTTTATTTCTCCATTTTGCTGGAACATAATAGGGGTGATGCGAAGATAACGTAAACAAGGTTCCAATAAATGGTTGTTTTAAATTCGAAAGTTGTTGTGCGGTCCATGGATTAAAATATTCGTCTAAAATTCCCCAAGTTTTATCAAAATGCTGGTCGTTGTTGTATTCAAATCGCCCAAAATAATGATTGAATCCTAACTGCGCAGCAAAACCATTGAAACGCATTGAACCATTTGTAGCACCGTGATAAAAGCCTGAATCGTATCCTTTTTTCTTTAAAATCGTCACCAAAGAATTTACGTTATTGTTTCCATAAGGCGAAGAAATGTAGGGATTATCCATTAAACTTGGAATAGAAGCAATGATGGAAGGAACAGCCTCAATTGATTTTTTACCGTTTGCAATACCATATTCAAATGAAAGCGATTGTTTAATTAAAGAATCAAAAAATGGTGTGTAGGATTTCCCATCGTTAAATGCGCCCACAAATTCATTTCCAAAACTTTCCAAAATGATAATCATTACATTGGTTCCGTCAGGTAAAATATGCTGTGGTTGTGAAACTTGAATAGGGTTGAATAATCGGTCGTTTTCTTGCTCTGAAAAATAGTTCTTTACTTCTAAGCGCTCTTTACCGTAAGATTTTAACATGGTTAGAGGCGTATTTAAAATGAACGCAGAATTTTCGGGTTTAGAAAATTGAGCTGCTTCAACAATCCCCATTGGTCGCAACTGAATTCCACCACGAGAAAGAACAATAAACAAAGGTAAAATAACTATAAAACGAATAGACAAAGCTAATGCCATTGGTTTTAAAGGTGTAAATACACTTTTTGTTTTACGATAAAGCCATTCATTGATTAGAATTATTACAACAAAGCACAAAATAATCAACCAAAAGTCTTTGATAAATGTTAAAGCCAATTGTTGAATATCGCTTCCAGTTCCTAAAATAGTGAGTAAATCAAATGTAGAGCGTTTGCTCGTGTATTTAAAATATTCGATGTCCATTAAATTCAATGCAATCATTAAACTACTCACGAGATGAAAATAAATCTTCAAAATTAGTTCTTTGATATTTACCCATTTTTCAGGTGATGGAAGTAACGAAATCAGGATGAAAGGCGCAAAATAAATCGTTATAGTCATACCGTCAAACCATAAACCAATGCAGTAATCAAAAAATGAAATGGAATTAAAACTTGCGCTATTAAAGCTATAAAACAACAGGCGAGAGAGTGTCATCATCATTAAAATGATGCTCAGTCTTTGAAATAGCGGTTTAATTCCGCTCAGTACGCCGATGATTTTATTCATAATCAAGTCAAAATTAGGAATATTCTCTTTAAGTTTTCTATTATTGCAAGAACAACTTGTTAAAAAAGATCAATTATGCTTCAAAAACTAATTATTATTCTTGTTTTACTTTCAAATTTTGTCGTTTTCAGTCAAAATGATGGCGCTTTTGTAATTTTCAATTCAAAAGGTAAAAAAGTTTCATTGGAAAAAATGTTATCCGATATTTCTCAAAAAGAAGCTGTTTTCTTTGGTGAGCAACACGATAATCCAATTGCACATTGGATTGAATTACAAGTATTGAAACGAATGGAAGCAACCTACCACGCTGATTTAGTTGTTGGGTTTGAAATGTATGAACACGATCAACAAGAATTATTGACGCAATTTTTAGCGAAACAACTTTCAGAAAAACAATTTAAAGACACGGTTCGACAATGGAATAATTATGCAACGGATTACAAACCTTTGTTGCTATTTATGCAAGAGAAACAATTGAAGGGCATTGCAACAAATGTACCACGAAGGTTTGCGAATTTACTTTTCAAGAAAGGGTATAAAGCGTTGGATACCTTAAGTTTAATAGATAAAAGTAACATGGTTCCTTTGCCTTTTACGATTGATTCAACCCTGACACAATATGCAGCGTTGAAAGAAATGGAAGAACATATGGGAGGAAAACAAATGATGGCAGCGCAGGCATTAAAAGATGCAACAATGGCGCATTTTCTTTTAGAAAGTATTAATAAAGGAAAGAAAATCCTTCATTTTAATGGTGCTTACCATACAGATTTTTACCAAGGAATTTTATGGTATGTTCAACAAGTGGCGCCTATGATTCAAACTATAACAATTTCAACGATTACCCAGCAATCGATTAAAAAATTAGAAAAGGAACATCGTAATAAAGCAACGTATATCATCTGTGTTGCTGAAGATATGACGAGAACGTATTAAACCGAATTGTTAATCACAAAAAAAAGCTGGATTGTTACAATCCAGCTTTTTTTTGTTCATTATTTTACTTGATTTTATCTGCTCGCTCTTTTGCATCTTGCATAATTGCATCTGCTTTTTTATTTGCTTCAGCATTGAGTTTGTTGATTTTATCGTCGGTAATTTTTGTGATTTTGTTCCCAGCGATTTCAGCTGCTTTTTTCTGGAATATATTTGAACCAGCATTGCTAACTAAATTATCTACTTCTTTTTTAGCTTGTGCTTTTAACTCGTCAGCTTGTTTTCTTGCTTCTGCTTTAATTTTGTCCGCTTGTCGTTGAGCGTCTGCCATGATTTCAGCTTTTTTGGCATTTAAATCTTCTCGAACCTCAGTTATTTTTTGGTTGATAATTGCTTTAGCAGTATCTTTAATTGCTTGCTTCGCATTTGCAAGATTATCCTTTAAATTTCCGGTTGCGGCTAACAAAGCTTCTTTGAAATCGGTGTTGATTTTTGGATTGGTAACTGTCCCAATCATGTTTACTTTTACAGGAATAATAGCTGGAATAGCTGCAATGTTCAACTTTGGCAGCATTGAATTTACTTTAGCCAACGCTTTTTCAGCAGTTTTAATCATTTCAGCTGGAATTTCTTCTTTAGGAACCAATAATTTAATGTCATAATTAATTGATTGATCTAAACTAGTATATCCAGCGATGTTTGCGTTCATTTTCCCTAATTTCACATCAAAAGGTGCAACGCTAAGTTTTCCGTCTGATAACTTAAATTTCAAGTAAACATCTTTCAGTGTTTGTTTTGCGTATGATTCCTTTTTCAAAGCAGCAGCTAATTCTTCTAATGGTTTAAATCCTGAAACGGTCAACGATTTTGTTGAGAAATCTCCATTGGCATTTAAAGATGGATAAATAGGGTCAAGGTTAGCTGTTAACGAAGATTTCATTGTGAATGTTGAACTAATTTTCCCTTGCGCATATTTTGTAATAGGTGCAATTTTTTCAATTGTAACAAAGTTTGTTGCTAATTCAGTTACATCAATTTCTTTTAAGTTGTATGCGAAATTAACAGCTGGTTTGTAATGATCAACCGTTGAGAAATCTCCTGAAAGTCCAACTAAACCACCCATCGTATTCATTGTTAAATTTGAAAGTGTTGCCACTTCATCTTTTATTTTTACGCCACCAGTTACATTCTTGATAGCCATTTTGTTGTAATAAACAGTAGCGATAGTTGTTGTTAAATTGAAATCAATGTTATCTGGAATCAACATTGGTTCACTGTTTGTAGTAGTTTGAGGTTTTTCTTCTTTTTTAAGATCATTTGAAGTACTTGGAACAAGATTCATCAATTGGTCTAAATCTAAGGTGTTACTTGTGAAGGTGAAAACTCCTTTTAACAATTCATTTCGAAAAACGTAACCCATGTAATTGTCGATTGTTCCATTCATTTGGAAATCTGAGCGACCTGTTTTCGCAATTAATTTCTCTAAGCTTAAGTTTTTTGGTGTGAACCTAAAGATTAGGTTGGCAATTTCAACGTGATCATTTAATTCTTTTGATTTATAAAGCATGTTCCACAATTCAAGTGTTCCGGAAGCTTTGAACGCTTCGTAATTTCCTTTGTCGATTGCGCTTAAACGACCATTTAAATTGACATCAGCTTTTAATTTTCCTTTGTAAGATTCTCCATCTCCCATTGGAATAACTTGTTTCAAAGTCGCTAAGTCAACATTTGCTAACACTTTTGCAACTAGCAACGGATCTGTCATTGGGTTGCGCATTTTTAAAGTTGCGTCCAAGGTATTTCCTGCAAAATCTGCGTGGAATTTATTAACATCAACTGTCATTTCATCCATGTTTGCACCGCCTTTAAAAGTTGAAGCCGCTTTTACAACAATGTTTTTAATCGTACCAGGTAAATCTGGGTACTTGATGGATGCATTGGCTACGTTTAATTTGAAATCCCATGCTGGCATGTTTTTATCGTCCATTTTACCTTTTAAGAAACCACCAAAATCCAAAGAACCTTTTGTAATCATGGATTCATAACCAGTTTGATAGAACGTTGGAATTAACGATAAGAAATCTTTGAATGTTGCTTGTGAAGCATTTATTTTAAAATCCATGTTGGAAGATTTTTCTAACATTTCATAAAAACCATCCAATGAGAAAGTCAAGGCATTTAATTTGAATTCATTTTCTTTTAAGGTGAATTTTGAACTATTTTCGCTGAATTCCATCAGAAGATTTACGATGAAATTTGTTTTAACTTCCGATAAATAAGCAACGCCATCCATGTTAAACGTCATTTTATCCATTGAAGTAGTCGTTTCAAAGTCAATGATATCTGCTGTTAAATCTCCTTTTCCATGATGGTTTAAGTTTTGAATATCTAACAACATATCGGATGTTTGGTCGTCGTATTTTACGCTTCCGTTCGTGATGGAATATTCTTTCAACGAAAGTTTGAAATTGGAAGGTTCTTCTACTTGTTCAACTGGTTTAACTGAATCTGGTTTCACAATGTCGTAATTTGCTTTTCCATTTTTCAAGATGCGCACATCAAATTTTGGTTCAACTAAATTGATTGCGTTGATTTCAATTTGATCACCACCAACAACATTCCAAAAACCTACTTCTGCACTGAATTGTTTGATGTTTGCCAATTCAACACCTTTAAATTCATTGATTCCTTCCAGTTTTGTATCGTTTAATTCAATTGTCATAGAAGGAAACGTACTAATAAACGTTAGGTCAAAATCACCCATCGATAATTTAGCATTCAACGATTTGTTAACCTCGTCAATAACCATTTTTTTAAGATCGTCTTTAAAGAAATAAGGAATTGCAATTAAGATCGCTAGTAGAACTGCAAATCCAATTCCAGTCCATTTTAATATTCTTTTAACCAGACTTTTTTTCTTTTTTTCAATTGAATTCATAGGAAACGTTGTTAAATTGACGATATTTGTTTGTTTATTATTAGGAATGTAAAAATAACGAAAAATGAAGAAATTTATTCTTATTACTGTACTTTTATTTTTTGTTGATGTGGTCGTTGCCCAGGTTTTGATTGGCGCACCAGAAGTAAAAAGTAAAAATAAATCACAAAATAAGCAGAAAGCAACTGAATTAAAATTGAATGCAATAGCTGAAACTGGCACGCGTGTTTATGTACTTTCTAATTGGTCAAATTCTTCTAGAACATTGACTGAAAACACTGGTTTATATGGAGATCCACTTGGTGAAAGAGCTAACGAAACAGCTGCGCAAGTTTGGTCGTTTGGACTGGGTATTCAAAATGATTTAACCAAACACTTTTTTTGGGACGCAGGAATTTCCTATGTTAAAAATGGGGAAAATTATTCTTTTCAATTGGGCGATTCAAGTTTTATGTATCAAACACGTTATCAGTATATTGCAATGCCACTTCGCTTAAATTACCAGATTCAAAAAAACAGGTTTCATTTCTATATTGGAATTGGTTTAATGCCTCAAATGTATTTGACATCTAAACGAACTGTTGATTGGACAAAAGGCAATCAATCGAATGCATTTGAAGAAGTTATTTCTGAGAAAACAGCACCAGTAGTATTGAGTGGACTTCTGAATTTGGGAGTATTGGTTGATTTGAAAAAGGGATTTTCATTAGTTATTTCACCAGAAATGCGCGTTCAATTCAATTCTTCTTACGATCAATACCAATCCTATGTTCATAAAAATCAATCGATGGGCATTTCGTTTGGGTTAACAAAAAAAATACAATGAAACTAGTTGAAATAACAGCTTATTTAGAAGCGTTAGTTCCTTTGTCGTGGCAGGAATCCTACGATAATTGCGGATTACTTGTTGGGGATAAAAATACAGAGGTAACAGCAGCATTAATCTGTTTAGATTGCACTGAAGAAATCGTTGATGAAGCCATTGCGAAAGGATGTAATTTAATTATTGCACATCATCCAATTATTTTTTCAGGCTTAAAAAAAATAACAGGTGCCGATTACGTTCAACGAACAATAATTAAAGCAATTCAACATTCAATTGCAATTTACGCCATTCATACAAACCTTGATCATTATCAGAAAGGGGTGAATTTTGAAATTGGAAATCGGTTAGGATTGAACAATTTAAAAATTTTAGCTCCCAAAAAAGAACAACTTTTTAAAGTGGTAACATTCGTACCGAAAGAAAATTATTCGCATCTGAACAAAGCACTTTTTGATGCAGGAGCTGGTGAGTTAGGGAATTATTCCGCATGTCACTTTCGTTCTGAAGGAATTGGATCTTTTGAACCAAATGCAGCTGCTCAACCTGTAATTGGAACACCAGGTGTTTATGAAGAAGTGGAGGAAATGCGTGTTGAGTATTTGGTTCAAAGTCACAGAGTAGGAAATGTGATTCAGACTTTGTTGGCGACACATCCATACGAAGAAGTAGCATACGATTTAATTCCGATAGCAAATACTGATCCAACAATTGGAGCTGGAATGATTGGAGAATTAACTCAACCAATGGAAGAAAAGGATTTTTTAAATTTTGTAAAAAATACGTTTCAAACTGGCTGTATTCGTCACACCAATTTTTTGAATAAACCAATCAAACGTGTTGCATTTTGTGGTGGAGCTGGTGGATTCTTATTAAATGAAGCTAAAAAACAGCAAGCAGATATTTTTATAACGGCTGATTACAAATACCATGAATTTTTTGACGCTGAAAATCAGATAGTTATAGCTGATATTGGGCATTTTGAGAGTGAACAATTCACAACAAATTTAATTGCTGATATTTTGAAGAAAAAATTCACTACCTTTGCCGTTCATTTAACGGGAATTAATACGAATCCAATAAATTATTTTTAGCACATGGCAGGAACTGCGACTAAAAAAGAAGTATCAGTGGCGGAAAAGTTAGACGCCTTATTTGAATTGCAAAAGATTGATTCAGAGATTGATAGAATAAGAACAATCCGAGGTGAACTACCTTTGGAAGTGCAAGATTTAGAAGACGAATTAGAGGGCTTAGAAACACGTATTGCTAAAATTCAAGAAGAGATTAAAGATCTTGATACTGAAATTTTAGATCGTAAAAATGCTACAAAAGATTCTGAAACGGCAATTGCTAAGTATAAAGAACAACAAAATAATGTTAGAAATAACAGAGAATTTGAATCATTAGCAAAAGAAATTGAGTTCCAAGAATTGGAAATTAAATTGCATGAGAAAAAATCGAAAGAAGCGAAATTTAAATTAACTTCTAAAAAAGAAACATTAGACGAAGCGAAAGAGCGTTTCGAATTCCGTAAAGAGGATTTGAAAACGAAAAAAGCTGAATTGGATGAAATCGTTAGTGAAACTCAAAAAGAAGAAGATGATTTAATTAAAAAATCTGCTACTGCTTTAGGTAAAATTGATGCACGTTTGGCTTTTGCTTACAACCGTTTAAGAGTAAATGCAAAAAATGGTTTGGCTTTAGTACCTGTTGATCGTGATTCTTGTGGAGGTTGTTTTAATAAAATTCCACCGCAACGTCAATTGGATATCCAATCGAAAAAGAAAGTTTTGGTTTGTGAACACTGTGGACGTATTTTAGTTCCAACTGAAGAAGCATAATTCAACAACGGAATTCGTTCCGTAAAAGAGATATTTTAGGGCGGATTTTTCCGCCCTATTTTTTTATACAAGGAAAAGATGAAATTTAGCGATTATCCAATTTCAAATTTAGTCAAAGAACAATTGAATGAAATGGGTTTCAAAAAACCAACCGACATTCAATTTAAAGCTATTAAACACATTCTTGAAGGAGAAGATGTTATGGCCGTTGCGCAAACAGGTACTGGTAAAACTGCTGCTTTTGCAATTCCTGTAATTGATAAATTGGAAAAAAGAAATCGTAAAGGTTACAAAGGTGTTCGTTGCCTTGTTATGGTTCCAACACGCGAATTGGCCAAACAAATTTCGGGTGTATTCAATGAAATTGGTCGCCGAACAAGTGTAAAAACATTTGGTTTGTACGGTGGTGTTGAACAAGAACAACAAATTCGAACGTTGAATAATGGATTAGATGTTGTGGTTACAACTCCTGGTCGAATGTTCGACTTAATTTCCCAAGGATTTTTAGACATTTCTCGCCTGGAATTTTTAGTATTGGACGAAGCAGATTTGATGCTTGATTTGGGTTTCATGAAAGACATTGAAGATGTTTTAAAACACATTCCAAGTAAACGTCAAACCTTGTTTTTTACGGCAACGATTTCTAAAAAAATCAAGAATTTAGCTTATTCGGTCGTTAAAAACGCAATTCGTATTCAAATTTCACCCAAAAATCCGGTTGCAAAAAATATTGATCATGCTGTTGCATTTGTTGATATGGACGATAAGCGCTTTTTCCTAGAAAATATTTTGAAAGAATACGAAGAAAAGCAATTCATCGTTTTTGCACGAACAAAAGTTCGCGTTGAGCGAATCGTAGCTGCGATGGAACGTGTTCAAGTTAAAACAGAAGCTTTGCATGGTGGAATTGAACAAAAAGACCGTTTTGCAATTTTGGATCGTTTTCGTTCTGGCGAAAACAAAGTCTTAATTACAACCGATGTTGCAGCGCGTGGTATCGATATTCCAACGATGGATTATGTAATTAATTACGATTTACCTGACGATGCTGAAAATTATGTTCACCGTTGCGGAAGAACTGGTCGCGGAAACCGAAGAGGTCAAGCGCTTTCGTTTTGCAGTGATGCTGAAAAAGTGTTATTAGAAGCCATCGAAGAATATACTGGTGAAGAAATTGAACATTACGACATCACCAAAGATGAGTACATGGATATTTTGAACGACAGTGAAGAAGGCGGCTACAATTGGAAGAAATTAATCGACCAAACGAATAAAGAAGACGGAACAGTAGACGAATGGTAAGCTTATAAAGGCATTAGTTTCAAACCATTCAATTCTTTTCTTGGAATCACTGTTGCAATTTGACGTAAAATATCTTCTTGTAAAATTTCTAATAATTTTTTCTTGACAAAATGCCTATGTACAACGATTCCAACACTTCTAAACGGAATTGGTTCCGAAAACTCACTGACATGTTTTTTTTCTGTTTCATTGAAATCTAACGTTGAAAGATAAGGTAAAAGGGTAGAAGCATTATTCGCTTTCACAAATCTAAGTAAACTGTCAATCGAACCAGCTTTGTATTCAAAATTTAATTTACTTGAATACGGTTTTTTATGAATATCACATAATTTTATGACTTGTGTGCGCATGCAGTGACCTTCTTCTAGTAAACATAGATTTTCCATATTTACAGCATCTACAGAAACAAGGTCATTACTTTCTTTGTTGGTGTCATAATAAATAAATGCTTCATCATAGAGTTTAATCTCAATCAAATCCTTATCCAAAATAGGAATGGATACAATTCCCATGTCTAATTCTCGTGCTTTTATGGCGCGAATTATTTCTGCTGTTGTTTGTTCTTTTACAGTAATCGATAAATCTGGAAATTTTGACGCAAATTTTTGAAGAAATAATGGCAACAAAAATGGTGCAATGGTTGGAATCACAGAGAGGGTCAGATTTCCTTTTATTTCTCCTTTTATTTCTTTCGTAAATTCTTTGAGTTGGTCGATGTTGTTTTGAATAATTTTTAATTGTTCAATGATTAATAAGCCTTCAGTCGTTATTTCAACTGGTTTTTTCTTACGATCAAAAATCAAAATACCTATTTCATCTTCAAATTTTGAAATCATCGTGCTCAAAGTCGATTGTGTGATACAACATTTTTCAGCAGCTAATTCAAAGTGACGGTTTTCAGCAACAGCTAATATGTATTGAAATTGGTGTATATTCATCTATGTTATCAATATTGATATATGTAATATCGTTTTCATAAAACAAAGCTATGCATTAATTTCTTATGTTTTTTATATCCTAAATTATTAATGTTGTAAAAAAATCAACCGTGTTAAAAAAGTTAAAAATTAGTAATAGTATTGAATTAATTTTTATTTTTGTCATCAAATCCAAATAATATGAACATGAAACCTTTAAACAAATTCACATTAATTTTAGTTGCTATTGCAATTAATTTTAATTTATCAGCTCAAATCGATCAACTAATTGGCGGCGTTGAGAATAAACTGATTAAAATCAATCAAAACACCGGATCATATGTAAATTATATGACCATCAACAACTTTCCTCCAGGAAAATTCATCAATAAATTATCTTGGTGTGCAGAAAACAATTGTTTTTACACGCTTGCGACTCAGTCAGGAACAATAGATAATAAAGTGTCAATAATTAATGCCAACGGAAATTATGTTTTGAAAGGAACTGTTACAATTGCTGGAGGAACAGTTTATCACATTGAAAACATTTTTTATGATGCACTTTCAAATAGTATTTATGCTGCTGCAAGTTTAAATGGAACAATGAATACGTCTGATTATGAATCTGAAAGTTTAATTAAAATTGATACTGCTACAATGCAAGCAACCTTGGTAGGTGTGGCTATGCATTCAGGAACTTCAAAAGAAGCTGAATTTGATAACATAACGATTGGAATTGATGGCTATCTCTATTACACAGAAACTCAAGGTGGTTTTAATTCATTCAACACTATTTATAAACAAGATTTAACCTTCACTAATCCACCTATATTACTGTATTCAGAATTAATTAATACAAGCGTTGGTGATATTACGATAAGAAACAATGATCTTTACTTTGTTGCAAATAGACAGTTAAGAAAAATTAATCTGTCAAATTACATTCACTCAACTGTGGGAACAATTTTTACTTCTATTGATTTTAATGGAAGTCAAATGTATGGTTTGGATTGGAAAAACAGTTATGTAGCAAATACGGAAGAATTAGCTAATTCAGAAACGCTTGACATTATTGCCTTTCCAAATCCTACTGCTGAAACATTAAATTTTGATAGTAACAATCAACTTATTGAAAAAATCGAAATTTATGATTTAAATGGGAGATTATTACTTCAAAAAGAATTAAATAAAATCAATCCATCAATCGAAATTTTAGAATTAAAAAATGGATACTATTTCGTTAAGTCGTATTTATCAAATGGTAAAATTTCTGATAACAGCGTTGAGATTTTGAGAAATTAATGCGATTTGAATTTTTAATTAGTTTAAACGGAAATTCAATTGAATTTCCGTTTTTTTTTAACTTATTTTTCAATAGTTTTTTGATAATTGCTTCATCTGTTTTATCAATAGTGATATTCAAAATATCGTTTTTATAAAACAAAACTATGCGCTATTTTTGAAGAATAGAAATGTTAAACTTTTATTCGATGAAAAAAATAGTAATTGTAAGTACACTTTTGTTTAGTACAACATTAGTTGCTCAGCCATCAGAAAGCACAGCGGGAAAATGTCCCGTAATGCACGGTGGAAAAACAGCGTCTAGTGCCACAAAAACTGATCCGCCAATAGGTTCAAATGGAACAACCAACAGCGATTGGTGGCCAAATCAATTAAACTTGTCTGTTTTACGTCAAAATTCTTCCCTTTCAGATCCAATGGGAAATGCATTTGATTACAAAAAAGAATTTGCAAGTATTGATTATGCTGCCTTAAAAAAAGATATTCAACAAGTTTTAACGACGTCTCAAGATTGGTGGCCTGCTGATTTTGGGAATTATGGTCCGTTGTTTATTCGAATGGCTTGGCACAGTGCAGGAACATATAGAACCGGAGATGGAAGAGGTGGTTCTTCTGCCGGACAACAACGTTTTGCGCCATTAAATAGTTGGCCAGACAATACAAACTTAGACAAAGCTCGCAGATTGATGTGGCCGATTAAACAAAAATACGGTAGTAAAATTTCTTGGGCTGATTTAATGATTTTAGCAGGAAATGTTTCGTTAGAATCAATGGGTTTCAAAACATTTGGTTTTGCTGCTGGTCGTGTTGATGTTTGGGAACCAGAATCGAATGTGTATTGGGGAAAAGAAACGAAATGGTTGGATGATCAACGTTACGCTGATGGTCGGAAATTAGAAAATCCATTAGCTGCTGTGCAAATGGGATTGATTTATGTGAATCCTGAAGGACCTAACGGAAATCCAGATCCAATTGCTGCTGCAAAAGATATTCGTGAAACATTTGGGAGAATGGGAATGAACGATGAAGAAACGGTTGCTTTAATTGCTGGAGGTCACACTTTTGGTAAAACGCACGGTGCGGGTGACGCGAAATTAGTTGGCGCAAGTCCAGAAGCTGCTGGAATTGAAGAGCAGGGAATGGGTTGGAATAGCCAATACAAGTCTGGAAAAGGAAAAGATGCCATTACTTCAGGTTTAGAAGTTACTTGGACAACAACGCCAACAAAATGGGGGAATGGATTTTTTAATTTGTTGTATGCATATGAATGGGAATTGACAACAAGTCCTGCTGGTGCGAAACAATGGGTTGCTAAAAATGCGCCTGAAATTGTACCAGATGCCTTTGATGCTTCAAAAAAGCACAAACCAACGATGTTAACAACGGATTTATCCATGCGATTTGATCCTGAATACGGAAAAATTTCAAAAAGATTTCAAGAAAATCCTGCGCAATTTGCAGATGCGTTTGCACGTGCTTGGTTTAAATTAACGCACAGAGACATGGGTCCTAAAACTACGTATGTAGGAACTGAAGCACCTAAAGAAGATTTAGTTTGGCAAGATCCAATTCCTGCATTAAATCATGCGGTTGTGGATGCAAAAGATATTGACTTCTTGAAAGCAGAATTAATGAAATCTGGTGTTACGGCTCAAGAAATGGTGGCGACAGCTTGGGCTTCAGCTTCTACTTTCAGAGGTTCGGATAAACGTGGTGGTGCAAATGGTGCTAGAATTTGTTTGGAGCCACAACGCAATTGGGAAGCAAACAATCCGGCAATGTTGAACAAAGTGTTACCACTTTATGAGAAAATTCAACAAGATTTCAATAAGAAATCAGCAACGAAGAAAATTTCAATGGCTGATTTAATTGTTTTGGCTGGTTCTGCTGCTATTGAATCGGCTGCAAAAAATGCAGGTTTCAATTTATCGGTACCTTTCACTCCAGGAAGAATGGATGCTACGCAAGCACAAACCGATGTAAAAGGAATGGCTGTTCTTGAGCCAGTTGTGGATGGATTTAGAAATTATTCAAAAACAAGCTACACTGTTTCAATGGAAGAGTTGTTGGTTGATAAAGCGCAATTATTGAAATTGACACCGCCAGAAATGACGGTTTTAGTAGGTGGTTTACGTGTTTTAGACGCGAATTACAAAGGTGTTAAACACGGTGTTTTGACGGCTAAGCCAGGTGCGTTGACAAATGAGTTCTTCGTGAATTTATTAGACATGAACACAACGTGGAAAGCAACTTCAGAGGCAAAAGATGTTTTTGAAGGTACTGATCGCGCTTCAGGAAAAGTAAAATGGACGGCAACGCGTGCAGATTTAATTTTCGGTTCAAATTCAGAACTACGTGCTTTAGCTGAAGTGTATGCAAGCAATGATGCAAAAGAAAAATTTGGAAAAGATTTCATCGCTGCATGGGTAAAAGTAATGAACAGCGATCGTTTCGATTTGAAATAATTGATTGAATAGAATAGAAAAGCCGATTGAAAGATCGGCTTTTTTAGTTTATCATTTTTTTCATAATGTAATCTGTCTGTAAATCAGTTCCCAATTTAAAGATATGTTGATCAATGATTTCGAATCCATTCTTTTGGTAAAAATGAATGGCGCGTTCGTTTTTTTCCCAGACTCCCAGCCAAATGAAATCAACTTGTTTTTTATGGGCAAGTTCTTCTGCTTGAGCATAAAGCAGTTGTCCAACTTTTTTACCGTGGTAGGATTTCAAAACATAAATTCGTTCAATTTCTAAACTGTTTGCAGCATTGAATTCCGTTTGTGCAGCGCCGATATTCACTTTTAAATAGCTAATTACTTTATCATTCTCTGAAACAATGTAAAACTCAGAATTGGGTTCCAATAATTCTTCTGTTAATTTTTCGGTAGAAAATCCATTTTCCAAATAAGAAAGCATGTTTTCTGCTGTATTGAATGGTGAAAAGGTTTCTTCAAAAGTCGTTCTTCCAATTTGTTGGATGCGTTCAAGATATTGTATGTTGACTTTTTGAAGGAGCATTTAGTTTGATTGAAATAAACTAGGAAGAGTATCACAAAATATTCACTTCGCGCTCTAGCGTAACACCAAATTTTTCTTTTACAGACGCAATGATTTGTGTCGATAAATCGTAAATCTGTTGTCCGGTTGAACCACCGTAATTCACTAATACCAGCGCTTGTAATTTGTGAACGCCGCACGTATCGATTGTTTTTCCTTTCCAACCTGTTTGTTCGATCAACCAACCAGCGGCTAATTTTCGTTTACCTTTATCAGCAGGGTAGTTGGGCGCATCTGGGAATTTTTGTAAAATTATAGCTACAATTTCTTGGTCAACAACTGGATTCTTGAAAAAGCTACCTGCATTTCCTAAAACAGCTGGGTCTGGAAGTTTTGAACGTCGAATGGCAATTACTGCATCGCTAATGTCTTTGATACTTGGAGTTGAAATACCCATTTCAGTTAACTGAGTTTCAATGGCTCCGTAATTTTTATGAATTGTAGCTGTTTTAGAAAGTTGAAATGAAACGGAAACAATCACGTATTGTCCTTTTAATTTGCGTTTAAATACACTTTCGCGGTAGCCAAATTCGCATTGTTCTTTATCAAAGGTGTGAATAGCACCAGTTTCAATATGGTAGGCTTCTAAAGAGTGAAAGACGTCTTTAATTTCAACGCCGTATGCACCAATGTTTTGCATTGGACTTGCTCCAACACTTCCTGGGATTAAACTCATGTTTTCAACACCAGCAAATCCTAGTTCAATGCATTTCAATACAAACTCATGCCAAATTTCTCCGGCTCCAACTTGAACAATTACAGTTTGATCATTTTCAGAAATTACTTCAAATCCTTTGATTTCATTTTTCAAAACTAAACCATCGAAGTTTTTGGTTAACAAGATGTTACTACCTCCTCCTACAATTAATAGTTCAAGTCCTGTTGTATTGTTTTTTAGACAAGTTTCTAATGAAGTAACAGATGAAAAACGATCAAACGCTGTTGCTTGAACATCAATTCCAAATGTATTATAAGGCTGGAGGCTGCAGTTTTTCTCTAACATGTTAAACGTCTTTGTGGTTAGGTGGTAATGTTGTTGGAACTTTTGTGACGCGATCATGCAACACAATGCTACCTGTTACACCAACATTCAACGAAGTATTTCCTGGAAGTTTGATTAAAAAATGACATTTATCTATTACTTCTTGCGGTAAACCATCGTTTTCAGAACCTAATAAATAAATAGCACGTTTTGGGTGTTCAAATTCATGCAAAAATGTTGCAGTATCATCTAGTTCAACTCCCACCAAACGACAATCGTAAGGAATGTTTGCCAATAAATCGTCAAAGGATTTGTAGTGAAACAATGGGATTCTAGACCAAGTTCGTAAGACATCAGAACTTTGTTTTTTGTAGCGATTATCAACAGTAAAAATATAACTAGCGCCCAAAATATATGCAGAACGCCAAAGTGTGCCTAAGTTGTGTTCTGTTTTTCCTCTGAAAACGCCTATCGCGCAATATCCTTCCTTGTTTGTTGTCTTCACAATACAAAGGTGCGAAAAATCTTTATTTCTTATAACATTTTCCTCATCTTTGTAAAAATCTTTCGAAATGGAATTTATAGCTGACAATTTAGATCAATACGTTTGTGCGCATTCAGAAAATGAGCCAGAAATTTTAGCAGATTTAAACCGTAGAACGCATGTTTCTGTCATTCAACCACGCATGTTGAGTGGACATTACCAAGGACGCGTATTGAGTATGTTATCGCACATGATTCAACCTGAAAAAGTATTGGAAATTGGAACCTACACTGGTTATTCTGCTTTGTGTTTAGCGGAAGGATTGAAAGAAAAGGGTCACTTGACCACAATCGATGTAAATGAAGAGTTAGAAGACTTTGTCGCGGCATACATTGAGAAAGCGGGTATGGGGGATCGAATCACACAATTGATTGGTGATGCAATAGATATTATACCAACGTTGGATGAACAATTTGACATCGTTTTTATCGATGCAGACAAAAAAAACTATTGCAATTACTACGATTTGATTTTTGACAAAGTGAAATCGGGCGGTTACATCATCGCAGATAATGTATTGTGGTCAGGAAAAGTATTGGAAGATTACGATTCGTTAGATCGAGAAACCAAAATCCTCATGGATTACAACCGAAAAATTCACGAGGATGAGCGCGTACATGAAGTGTTGCTTCCGATTCGTGATGGAATTATGATTGCACGAAAAAATTAGTGAAAATTCGTGTATTAGTGGCAAGAAAAACTATACATAACAATCAAGAAATGCCAAGAAAGCATAAATGAGCACGAAAAAAATAAATTCCTTCCTTAAATAGGGTAGCACAAAAAGTACTTTTCAACAGGACTAGCCAAGGCAGAAATGTTTAAATTATCCGACGCATCACTTAAATCTATTATCGAACCATTTTTAAGTAAGATGTTGATATTCTGTTTGTTCTGATTGTAAGCATTGTTACTCAAAACATCTGTGTAAACGAAAAATTCCACTTCTTCTTTCGTTAAATTTAAGGCACTCATTTGATGATTTTTTTCTTGTTGAATGCGTTCTTCAGTAAAGGGTTCTTTCGAAATTTCAATTTTAAACAAGTCACGATTGACTAATTTCTGAGACAAACTAGCGAGTATTTTATCCGGATGTTTTTGCCAAACTTTAATCGCCCCTAAAATATCGTAATCGTCCAAATCAGCAAATAAATCCAATAGTGCTGGATCCTTTTTGAAATCGTCGTGCGTAAAGTCATTTGTTAAGAAAAAATGTAAGCTTGGGCTTGCAAATAATTCATCGCCTCTTTTAGCTAAAAATTTAGCGCGACGAAGAATGTGAATCAGCATAAATTCTGCCGCTACAACAGTTTTATGCAAATAAACTTGCCAATACATCAAACGTCGGGCAACAATAAATTTTTCAATTGAATAAATTCCTTTTTCCTCCAAAACAAGATTGCCATCTTTTACATTGAGCATTTCAATCAAACGATCGCTACCAATGATTCCTTCGCTTACGCCCGTGTAAAAACTATCACGGTTTAAATAATCCAAGCGATCCATGTCTAATTGACTAGAAACCAATTGGTGTAAAAAAGGTTTTGGATAGGTGTTCTCGAAAATTTGCAAGGCGTGATCTAAATCGTTTCCAAACTCTTTGCTTAAGCGTTCGATGAAAAATCCTGAAATCGCTTCGTGACTTACACCGCTAACGATGTCGTATTCAAGTGCATGGCTAAAAGGTCCGTGACCAATATCGTGTAAAAGTATTGCGATTAATACCGCTCGTTCTTCATCTTCCGTAATTTCATGTCCTTTTCTTCGGATGGTAGAAATAGCCAGAGTCATCAAATGCATCGCGCCCAAAACATGGTGAAATCGCGTGTGCAGCGCACCTGGATAAACCAAATGGCTCATACCAAGTTGCATAATGCGTCTCAAACGTTGCATGTATGGATGTTCAATCAAGTCGAAAATAAATGCGTCAGGAATTGAAATAAATCCGTATACTGGATCGTTAAAAATTTTCTTTTTGTTATTTCGGTTGAGATATGGTCGCAATTGAATAATTTTAAAAACTATTTCAAATTTATAAAATAAAGCGCACATGCAAGTCAAAATACTTTGGGCAGATGATGAAATCGAATTATTAAAGCCACATATTCTCTTTTTAGAAGCAAAAGGATATTCCGTAGATGCAGTAAACAATGGCTCTGAGGCAGTTGAGAAAAGTGATTCAACTAATTACGATATTATTTTTTTAGATGAAAATATGCCCGGAATTTCTGGATTGGAAGCATTGGCACAAATTAAAGAAGCAAAACCGTATGTTCCAGTCGTAATGATTACAAAAAGTGAAGAGGAACATATAATGGAGGAAGCGATTGGAAGTAAAATTGCTGATTACTTGATAAAACCAGTGAATCCCAATCAAATTTTGTTGAGTATCAAAAAGAATTTGGATCAAGGGAAATTGGTGTCACAGAAAACAAATTCTAATTACCAACAAGAATTTCGTCAATTAGGTAATCAATTGAATTCCAGAATGGATGCGGACGAATGGCGTGAATTGTATGCGAAATTAATTTTTTGGGAATTAGAATTAGAGAAAATTGAAGATGCAGGCATGCGAGAAATTCTCGAAATGCAGAAAAAAGAAGCCAATAATTTGTTTGCCCGTTTTATTGAAAACAACTATTTAGACTGGTTGAATGGAACGGAAGATGCGCCGCAAATGTTGCACACCTTGATAAAAGATAAAATCGCACCAACTATTGGATCTGAAAAATTATTTGTTTTAGTGATTGATAATTTGCGTTTTGATCAGTGGAAGGTATTGCAACCAATTTTTACTAAATATTTCAATCAAGAAAGTGAAGAAATGATCTTTTCGATTCTTCCTACTGCAACGCATTATGCAAGAAATGCATTTTTCGCAGGTTTAATGCCGAGTGAAATAGAGAAGAAATTCCCCAATCTTTGGTTAAATGAAGAAGATGAAGGCGGCAAAAACATGCATGAAAAAGAATTGTTGGAAGCGAATTTAAAACGTTTGGGTAAAAATGTAAAGTGGTCTTACAATAAAATTACCAATCTTGATGCAGGCAGAAAATTATTGGATAACATGAACCAACTCAAAGAAAATGATGTCAATTTCATCGTTTACAATTTTGTCGATATGTTGTCGCATGCTCGAACAGAGATGGAAGTAATTCGGGAATTAGCGGATGACGAAGCAGCATATCGTTCGTTGACCTTATCCTGGTTTGAGCATTCAGCTTTGAGTGAAATCGTTAAGAAAATTGCTGAATTTGGTGCAAAATTAATCATCACAACAGATCATGGAACGGTGAAAGTTACCAATCCTGTGAAAATTACTGGAGAACGCAATACGAATTCGAATTTACGCTACAAAGTAGGTCGCGGATTATCGTATAATAAAAAAGAAGTTTTTCAAGTGGCGCACCCTGAAGAAGCCTTTTTGCCTAAAAATAAATTATCGAGTGAATTTGTCTTTGCGCGTGAAGCAGATTTTTTTGTTTATCCAAATAACTACAATCATTTTGTGAACTATTATGGTCAAACGTTTCAACATGGTGGAATTTCATTAGAGGAAATGTTGATTCCATTTGTGGTTTTAAAAGCGAAATAAGTAAATTTGTTTTCAAACGATAAAGAATGACTTACACCATTGAAAATTTAACAGCTATTCCTTCAGTTGCACAACAATTTTTAGAAAACCATTCACAAGGAAAGGTTTTTGCTTTTGATGCAGAAATGGGTGTTGGTAAAACAACGTTCATAACTGGTTTGTTAAAGGCAATGGGAATCAATGAATTGGAAGGTTCTCCAACCTATTCGTTGGTCAATGTATACGACAGTGCGATGTATGGAAAAATCTACCATTTTGATGTGTATCGTTTGAAAAATCAACACGAAGCATTTGACATTGGAGTAGAAGAAATGTTTTACAGTGGAGGAATCTGTTTTGTGGAATGGCCTGAAAAAGTTATCGATTTACTTCCAGAAAACACAATTTGGGTGTATCTTCGTAGAAATGAAAATAATTCGCGAACTATTACTGTAAAAGAATGATGACGGATCCACAGATTTTAAAGAAATTAATCCAACAAGGAAGTTTGCTTCCGAAGGAAGAAATGTTGGAAATTGCGCGTAAAAAAGGCAGTTTGTTTATTGGTATTCCGAAAGAAACGTCTTTTCAAGAACGAAGAGTAGCCTTGGTTCCAGAAGCTGTAACTGTTCTGGTTGCAAATGGGCACCGCGTTAGAATTGAATCAAAAAGTGGAGAAGCATCAAATTTTACAGATAACGAATACAGCGAAGCAGGAGCTGAAATTTGTCACAATCCAAAAGATATTTTTGAATGTGATATTATTTTTAAAGTAGCACCGCCTTCCGAAGAAGAGGTTGAAATGATGCGCGGAAATCAAACACTTATTTCTGCATTGCAGTTATCCATTCAGCCAAAAGTTATTTTGCAAAAATTGATGCAAAAGAAAATCACTGCTATCGCTTGGGATTATATTCGCGATGAAGAAGGTGTTTTTCCAGTAGTGCGAACAATGGGAGAAATTGCAGGTACAACCTCAATTCTTGTTGCGGGTGAATTGCTGTCATCTTTTTCTTCAGGAAAAGGAATCATGTTGGGTGGAATTGCAGGTGTAACTCCAACAGAAGTTGTTGTTATTGGTGCAGGTACAGTCGGTGAATTTGCCACGCGTGCAGCTTTAGGATTGGGCGCAAGTGTAAAAGTTTTTGATAATTCGCTTTCACGTTTAAGAAGGTTGCAAAATAATATTGGAACACGAGTTCACACGTCTGTTTTGAACCCAAAAGTTTTAGCGAAATCAATCAAACGAGCAGACGTTATAATCGGCGCATTGCGCTCACCACTTGGTCGAACACCTTGCGTTGTTTCAGAAGAGATGATACAAAGCATGAAAAGTGGTTCTGTAGCAGTTGATGTAAGTATTGATCAAGGTGGTTGTTTTGAGACTTCTCGCGTAACAAATCACAACGAGCCTACTTATGTGGAATATGGCGTTGTTCATTATTGTGTTCCAAATATTGCATCTCGCGTAGCACGAACAGCTTCATTTGCATTGTCAAATATTTTCTCGCCAATTTTAGTTGAAATGGGTGATCATGGTGGTTGCAAAGAGTTGATAAAGTCTGACGAAGGATTTAGAAGTGGTGTATACATTTATAACGGCACATTGACAAATGAAGTGTTGGGTAAAGTATTTGATTTGAAGTATAAAAACATTGAATTATTGTTGTTAGGAATTTAAACGCTTACATGATTCAATCGTTAAATTTACCCAAAGCACCACTTAAATTATCCCGAAAAGATGACACCGTTTATGTTTTGTGTGAAATTCGCAACAAAAAATTAAAATTAACGCCTGAAGAATGGGTGCGACAACATGTTATTCATTTCTTGATCACGCATAAAAATGTTCCAAAAGGGGTAATTGCATCAGAACAAACCATTCAAGTTAATGGGTTGACAAGGCGCTGTGATTTAGTTGTTTATAATATATTAGGTAAGCCAATACTTTTAGTAGAGTGTAAAGCTCCTGAAGTTCATTTAACAGAAAAAGTACTCCATCAAATTGCACAATACAATTCAAATCTACACGTTGATTATTTAATGATAACAAATGGAAATGAGCATTTCAACTGTTATATCAACCGAGAAAAAAGTACCTTTGATTTCTTAGAAAGTCTTCCAAATTGGAATGATATAACTTAAACTTCCAATTTAAAATCAGATGTTTTGTGGAAGGTAATATCAGGATAATCTTGTTCTGCCATGGTTAACAAAAATGAAGTTTCTGCTAAATACACAAAATTATCATCTTTATCTTTCGCCATATAATTTGCTTTTGAACGAATAAAGTTAGCAAGTTGCTCTTCGTTATCTGTTGTTATCCAACAAGCTTTGAAATAATTCTTAGGGGCGAAACGACAATTAGCACCATACTCATTTATTAAACGGTGTTGAATAACTTCAAATTGCAGCATACCGACAGTTCCTACAATCTTACGATTACCTGGTTGCATAATAAACATTTGCGCAACTCCTTCGTCAGTTAATTGGTGAATTCCTTTGTCCAATTGTTTAGATTTCAATGGATCTAAGTTTTCTAATTCCATGAAAATTTCTGGAGAGAAGGAAGGAATTCCTTTAAACATCATTTTTTCACCTTCAGTTAAAGTATCACCAATTTTAAAGTTTCCAGTATCGTATAAACCGATAACATCGCCAGGAAACGCTTCATCGATAACACTTTTGTCTTGCGCCATAAATGAAGTTGGATTTGCGAACTTAAAATTTTTCGCTAATCGCACATGATTGTAAAATTTATTTCGTTCAAATTTTCCAGAAACGATGCGTAAAAATGCAATTCTATCGCGGTGTTTCGGATCAAGATTGGCATGAATTTTAAATACAAATCCAGAAAATTTATCTTCGCTAGGTTCTATAAAACGTGCATCTGTTTCTCGTCCAATTGGCGAAGGAGAGATAGCAATAAACGTATCCAATAATTCTTGAACTCCAAAATTATTTACAGCAGATCCAAAAAACACAGGTGCAATTTCACCGGACAAATATTTCTCGCGGTCAAATGTATCGTAAACGCCATCTATGATTTCTAATTCTTCACGTAATTCATTTGCAAAAGCGGGTGTAACTAATTCATCCAAAGCAGGATCGTTCAAATCTTTAATGGTAACAATTTCTTCTTCGCGTTTGGTTTTATTCGCTTGGAATAAATTCAACCCTTTTTGGTAAATATTGTATACACCTTTGAAACGATCGCCCATTCCAATTGGCCAAGTCAATGGTCGAACTTTTAAATCTAATTTCTCTTCTAATTCATCCAATAAAGAAAAAGCATCTTTCCCTTCACGGTCCATTTTATTCACAAAAATAATAACAGGAGTTTTTCGCATGCGACACACTTCCATTAATTTTTCTGTTTGCGTTTCCACACCATTTGCGCAGTCAATTACCAAAATAACACTATCTACAGCTGTTAATGTTCGGTAGGTGTCTTCCGCAAAATCCTTGTGTCCAGGTGTGTCCAAGATGTTCACTTGTTTTCCGCCGTATTCAAAAGCCATAACAGATGTCGCAACAGATATTCCACGTTGCTTTTCAATTTCCATGAAATCCGAAGTAGCTGTTTTTTTGATTTTATTATTTTTTACAGCGCCAGCAGTTTGAATAGCTCCTCCAAAAAGCAATAATTTTTCAGTTAAAGTTGTTTTACCAGCATCTGGATGCGCGATAATACCAAACGTTCTTCTTTTTTCTATTGCTTCTTTGTTTTTCATTGGTTTGAAGGTGACAAAAATTTCAGTTTAAATTTATTGTGTACTATAAAAAAAGGCTGAGTAAAAACTCAGCCTCATAAATGGGGTGGAAGATGGGGTTCGAACCCACGACCCTCGGCACCACAAACCGATGCTCTAACCAACTGAGCTACATCCACCATTTTGTGGGTGCAAATATAAGTAAAAACTAGTTAATTCAAAGTAAATTCTACATTTTTTTTTACTTTTAAGCACAAAGACTATTAAATTATTTATGGTAAAATGAAAGAAATACTGGTTAAAGAATTTGAATACAGGGTATTTACTGAGTCGTATGACCGAATTTATAAATGCTTATCTATGTTGAAGGATGAACAAATTTGGCAATCACCTAATGACTCAATTCCACCAATAGGAAATTTATTGTTGCATTTAAGTGGAAATGCGCAACAATGGATTCTAGCCGCTTTAGGTGATAGAATTGACAATAGAAAGCGCGATGAAGAATTTATTCTTCAAACAAAAATTAAGAAAACAGAATTAATTTTTTTACTTGAAAATTTGAAAGTGAATTTAAAAGCTACACTTGCAGAAGTCTCTGAAGAACAACTTCATTCTGAAATGATTATTCAAGGTTTTAATGTCAGCGGATTTTCTGCTATTATTCATGTAATTGAGCATTTTTCCTATCATACAGGTCAAATTACAACATTAACTAAATGGCTTACTAATAAGGATACTTCTTTTTACAGTGGTGTAGATTTAAATAAATTGAATCAATATAGAAATTTAAATTAATCAGGGTTATTAAAAAAAGTTGTTAATAATTCTATTCTAAATGAGTCTAAACGAGCTTATCTAAGTTTAAATTTGTAAAAAATTAGAAACCATGTTAAAAATTGGAGTTGTTGGAGCAGGTCATTTAGGAAAAATCCATATTCGTTTATTGTTAGAGTTGGTAGATGAGTTCGAGCTGATTGGTTTTTTTGATCCAAATGATGAAATTGCAAAAGAAGTAATTGAAAAGTTTGGGCTAAAACGATTTGAAACAATTGAAGCGTTGATGGTTCATGTAGATTGCGTTGATATTGTTACGCCAACATTTGCTCATTTTGAAACGGCTTCTTTTGCGTTAAAAAACAGTAAACATGTTTTTATCGAAAAACCAATTACAGAAACTACTGAAGAAGCAAAAACGTTGATATTGTTGGCGCGCGAAGCAAATGTTAAGGTTCAAGTTGGACACGTCGAACGTTTTAATCCAGCATTTCAAGCAGCACTTCCTTATTTTAATAAACCTTTATTCATTGAAACACATCGTTTGGCGCAATTTAATCCTAGAGGTACAGATGTTCCAGTAGTTTTGGACTTAATGATTCACGATTTAGATATTATTTTAAGTGTTGTGAAATCAGGAATAAAACGAATTTCCGCATCTGGTGTAGCTGTAGTGAGCGATACGCACGACATTACAAATGCACGAATAGAATTTGACAATGGTTGTGTTGCAAATTTGACGGCGTCTAGAATTTCAATGAAAAATATGCGCAAATCTCGTTTTTTTCAAAAAGATGCCTACATCAGTGTTGATTTTTTAACCAAAGAATTAGAAGTTGTAAGAATGGAAGATGTTGAAGGAGACCCAAATCCATTAGATATTGTTTTTGATCTAGGTCCAGGAAAACCTACAAAGAAAATTTATTTTGATAAACCAGAATTGGAAGAATTGAATGCAATAAAAGAAGAATTAAGAACATTTCATGAAGCAATCGTTAAGGATGAAACGCCTATAGTTTCAATAGAGGATGGTTATAATGCGTTAGATGTTGCGCAACGGATTTTAGAAAAATTAAAATTGTAATTTTATACTATTGAAACAATAATAATCATTTTCACACGTTTTTTTCACATAATAAAATATATGTTTTTTAATAAATCAATTTTCTTTTTAGCGCTTTTAAGTTTATTCGCTTGTGAAAAAAACAATCCTGATCCCGCATGGATTCAGGTGAATAAATGGACCTTGGTAGAAAATCCTGATTCGCAATTCCCAGTTGGTGAATTAACTCAAAACTTTACAGATGCAACGGTTTATGTTGATAATGAGTTGATTGGTGTATTTGAAATCCCATTTAAAATTCCAATATTAAAATCGGGAATTAAATTAATCCGCATTTATCCCACCATAAAAAACAATGGTATTTCAGCAACAAAAAAGAAATATCCTTTCGTGGAATATTATGAAATTACAGCAAATCTAGTTCAAAATCAAACATTGGAAATTAATCCAATTACACGCTACAAAGAGTTTTTGAATATTTGGCTTGAAGATTTTGAAGATGCAGCGGTTAAAATTGAAAATGATCCAAATTCAGCTGTACAATTGTTTACTGGAAATAATCCTGCAATATTAGAATGGGGTAATTTTTATGGAAATGTTGATCTTACTGCAAACGATTCTTTGTGGGTAGCTTATACAAGTACAGATATGGTTTTACCTAAATTCACAGAAACGTATTTAGAAATTGATTATTACAACACATCAAATATTGTAACTGGTGTATTAGCAATCAGTTCTTCTGCAATTAATAATAATCAAAATATACAATTAAACAAACAAAGTGAATCGGCTGTTAAATGGAAAAAAATCTACATTGATTTAAAAGAAATTATATCAAACGCACAAAATGCTGAATATTTTAAAATGTCATTTCAATCGCTTTTGCCTGAAGGACAAGCAACGGGTAAAATATGTATCGATAATGTAAAAGTGATCCATTTTTAAGATGAAGCAACGTCATTTATTAAGTATTTTAATTTTCATTGATTGGTTTACAGCTACGATAGCTTGGACAAGTTTTTACTATTTTCGTAAAACAATTATTGAAAGAAAAGAGTTTGTAACGAGTGATACTTTTTATCTTGGTGCAATTTTAGTTCCAATTGCTTGGTTACTGTTGTATTACTTTCAAGGAACTTACCATAATATTAAAAGACATTACCGTTTCAAATTATTAAATCTCACTTTTTTCGGTTCTATCATTGGTACAATTATCATCTTTTTCACTTTACTATTAGATGACCAAATTGATGGCTATAAATCGTATTATAATCTTATTTTCTTAATTTTTAGTATTCATTTTTCATTTGCTGTAATACCTAGAATGATTTTTATAACAATTCTAGTTAAAAGTATACATTCAGGTAAATTTAGATTTAAAACATTATTAATTGGAGGAAGCGAAAAGGCTGTTGAAATTTACAATGAATTGAAAGATTTGCCGAAAGGAATTCATCATTTTGTTGGATTTGTTAATATTAATGGTGTCGATAAATTATTAGAGAATCAATTGAAATATTTAGGGCACGCGAATGATTTAAACGCTATTCTTCGTGATCTTGAAATTGAAGAAGTAATTATTGCGTTGGAAAGTTTAGAACACGGTAAATTAAAATCAATCGTTGGAAAATTAGAAGGCAGCGCAATTCGTATCAGAATTTTACCTGATTTGTATGATATTTTATCGGGTCATGTCAAAATGACCAACATTTTTTCACCCCTTTTAATTGAAGTAAACACTGAAACAATGCCGATTTGGCAACAATCGGTTAAACGTTTTTTAGATGTTTTGATTTCGATTGTAGCGCTCATTTTGTTAATTCCTCTTTTTTGCGTTTTAGCTTTTGCAGTTGCATTTTCCTCGAAAGGACCAATTTTGTTTTTACAAGAACGCATTGGATTAAATGGGAAAACATTTAACATCATAAAATTTAGAACAATGTTTGTTGATTCTGAAAAAACTGGTCCGCAATTATCTTCGTCAAACGACCCACGTATAACACCAGTTGGTCGAATCATGCGAAAACTAAGACTAGATGAATTCCCTCAATTTATGAATGTTTTACTTGGTGATATGTCATTAGTTGGACCTCGACCTGAACGACAATTCTATATTGATAAAATTTGTGAAATAGAGCCTCAATATTTGCATTTAACAAAAGTTAGACCGGGTATTACTTCTTGGGGACAAGTGAAATTTGGTTACGCAGAAAACGTAGAACAAATGTTGGAACGCATGAAATTTGATTTGTTGTATCTGAAAAACAGAACATTAGCATTGGATTTTAAAATAATGCTTTACACATTATTGATTGTCGTAAAAGCCAAAGGCAAGTAATTATTTTACTTGAAAGGAAAACATTTTTTTACCTTCTAAAAATCCTTCTAAAACATCACCGATTACAACAGGGCCAACTCCAGCAGGTGTTCCTGTAAAAATCAAATCACCTTTTTTCAAGGTCATAAAAGTTGAGATATATGCAATGATTTGATCAATGTTAAAAATCATTTCAGTCGAATTTCCTTGTTGAACAACTGTTCCATTTTTTTTTAATTCAAAGGAAATATTAGACGCATCAATCTTCGAAAGCTCAATGAATTCAGTTGAAATTGGCGCGCTATGTTCCCAAGCTTTTGCAATTTCCCAAGGCAAACCTTTTTCTTTACAATTTTGTTGTAAATCACGCGCAGTAAAATCTATTCCAATTGTTACCGCGGCATAATATTTATGGGCAAATTTTTCAGCGATATTTTTCCCGACTTTATCAATACGGTAAACTAACTCACATTCATAATGTAAATCATTCGTGAAATCAGGCTTGTAAAAATCGTAGCCATTTCTTAAAATTGCTGTATCTGGCTTCATGAAAAAAACGGGAGTTTCCGAAACTTGCGCTTTCATTTCTTTTGCATGTTCAGCATAATTCCGTCCTATACAAATGATTTTCATCTTATTTGAATTTATTTTTTAATGCATTTAATTTGTCCTCGAGATTTACAGTGGTTTCTTTAATTTCTTTTTCTAATTTAATTTTCTCCATTTCTTTACGTAAACATTGTTTCGTGTATAAGGGAAAATCAGCATCAAGCATCCAACCATAATATCCAGGTTCAGTTTTAGCTACATCTTTTATAGTTTTATTTTTATGTTTACCAAAGTTATAGATTGCCTCTCCTTTGTCGTTAATTGCAAGTCTTCCAGCGAAATCAAGTAAATTATTATTTCCAGCTTTTGAGAAATTTGAAAGAAAATCTACGTTACCTTCTAGTTGGTCATAGCGTTCAATTTGTGCTTTTAATACATCCCAAGTTGCTTCAGCATCGTACATAGCATTGTGCGCATTTTCAATTTCTTTATTACAATAGAATTTATATGCGGCTGACAAAGTACGTTGTTCCATTTTATGGAAAATATTTTGAACGTCAACAAATTGTCGGTTGGAAACGTCGAATGTAGATTTTGCGCGCATCAATTCCTCTGCAAGTACTGGAATGTCAAATTTATTAGAATTGTAACCTGCTAAATCTGCATCACCTATGAATGCAACCACTTCAGCTGCAATTTGTGAAAATGTTGGTGCGTCTGCAATATCCTTCTCATAGATTCCATGAATTTCGCTAACTTCAATTGGAATAGGCATTTCAGGATTTACACGTTTTAAATATTTTTCTTCAGTACCATCTGTGTTTACTTTGATAATCGCAATTTCAACTATGCGATCACTTGTAACATTTGTTCCCGTTGTTTCAAGATCAAAAATTGCCAATGGTTTTTTTAAAGATATGTTCATTCTTCTTTGTTTTAGACAAAGTTAACAGAAATAACTAAAAGAGGCTGCTCATTCCTGGCAGCCTCTAAATTTATTCAGTCTTCAAACCTACAAATTGATAGGGAGTGTATTTCTCTAATTTATCTGCATCAGCATCGTAAGGCGGACCGTCAACTATTGCTGAAGTGATAACAATGTTAACGCGACCTTTATAAGCGGGGTTTTCTTCAAAGTAGGCGATTAAATCGTATTTTAAATTTTCAGCCCTCATTTTTGTCAATTCCTCATTTGATTGATAAGCTTTTGTTGGAACGGTTGAAGCGGATGAATAGATATTTACAGTAATTGTGTTTCTACCTTTTTCGAGTTGTTCAATAATTTCCTTTAAAAATTTTTTTAAATCACCTCTTCGCGTTGTAATTTTATTTTTATTGTATTCAAAATAGTGTAAAAACTCTAAATTTTTAAAAGTAGAAATAACAACTTCTTTTATTTCTTTTATTGAATCCTTGATTAAACGTATTGTTTTCGTTTTAGGATCATAGATAAAATTGCGCACTATTTTTTCGTTGTCATTTAATGATGATGTTGTAATAGATTCACCAAAAAGATCGCTTGACCCATCATCTTTTGTATAGGTCATTTCGTATGTTTTATCAGGTTTTAATCCGAAAAAAATTAATCCATCTCGAAGTCTTGGGTATATTTTTTGATTTTTTTCAACTTCATCACATCCTTCGCACTTGAAATCTAATTCTAGAAATAAATCATTTGGAAGTGAAGAATTATCTGCAGTTTTTATGTGACCTTCAAATAGTATTGTTTTTTTTGAAGGAATTGACGTATTTATGATTTCATAAATGTCTTTTTCACCAAATCCATTGGGTCTGTCAGAAGTGAAAAAACCTCTTGAGCCGTCGTATGTTGACGTATAATAAATTTCATCATTTGAAGAGTTTACAGGTGTGCCCATGTTTTTTGAGACACTCCAATTTCCATTTTCATTTTCTGAAGTTAAAATATCAAAACCTCCCATACTTTTTGGCCCATTGGATGCATAGTAGAGTGTTTTATTATCTGCTGATAAAAATGGTGCGTCTTCATCGTATTTAGAATTAATATTCGGCCCCATGTTTTCAGGTTTCGTCCATTCGTTTGGAGAAGTTTTTTGCATAAAATAGAGATCTCTTCCACCAAAACCTCCAGGACGATCTGAAGAAAAAAAGAGCAGATTTTTATCTTGCGAAAAATAACAATGAGTTTCCCAGAATTCGGTATTCAATCCCTTAATTGAAACAATGTCAATTTTATTTTTTCTCTTAGAATTAATTTCTGTTGAATAAATATCTCCATTTCCTGTTGTGTCTTGGTATAAATACAATTGCCTTTCATCTGAACTAATCGATACGGAAGCTTCATTTCTATTGGGTAAACAAAATGATAGTTTTTCAGGTTTCGACCAAATAGAATCTATATTCATGTAACTTACATAAATATCTTCAAATGGTAAATTAGTGGATGGATCTGTTGTTTGTTCATTTTTCTTCCATTTTTTGCGGGCTGTAAAATACAATGATGTGCCGTCCAATGAAATGACTGGTGTATACTCAGGGAATTCTGAATTAATAGTATTTCCCATGTTCTTGATTTTTATCGATGCATTCATTTCAATTTGCGTCGAAGCATATTCACACTGCATTAATTTTAATTTTGAAAGTTCTTTTAATTCTGATTTTTCCTTTGCTAAGGAAATAAACTTAGAATAAAATTCTTTTGCTTTTTCTAATTCAAATTTTTTGTGATAACATGTTGCTAAGTAATAGTACAATTCAATTGGAGCATTTTTTTCATTGGCACTAAAAACATCAAAATTTAGTGATACATGCTCTTTTGCTTTTTCAAAGTAGGGGATAGCTTCTGAAAATTGATTATTTATTTTTGTCAATAAAAATCCTTTTCTATAATTATAATTACTGCTAGCGTTATTTTTTTCCAATAGTTTATCGACTAATTTATTGGCATGAAAATAATATTCATTTTGAATGTATTTGGAAGACTCTTTTAATAGTTGACTTTCATTTCCGTTAGCAATTATTTTAGTTATTTCATTGTCAATTGATTGTCCAAATGAGTTAAATAGGAATACTGAAAATAGAATTAATAAAATTGGTTTCATGATGTTTAACGAGTTTTGTTTGCATAAATATAACAAAAAAAAAGTCCAATTTTACTTGGACTTTTCATTTTTTCAAGAGTTTATTATTTTTTGATAATTTTAAATTCAGTTCGTCGATTCGCTTGATGTTGTTCTTCTGTACAAGTAGATTCAACGTCACCTTCACAGCCACAATCATTTACCAATTTAGTTTCACCGTAGCCAAAACTTGTAATTCTAGTTGGATTTGTAATTCGTTTTTTAATGAATTCTGCCGATGATTCAGCTCGTTCTTTTGAAAGTTCATTGTTAAATTCAAGTGTCCCTCTACAATCTGTATGAGAACCCAATTCAATTTCCATTGTAGGATTATCATTCATGATTTTAATAATTTTATTCAATTCAATTTTAGCATCTTTTCTAATGGATGATTTATTGAAATTAAAGTAAATTGGGTTTAAATTAAATAATTTTGATAAATCACTTCCAATATCTGATCGTTTAAGATCAAATGATTTATTGATGTTTTCATCAACTGATTCGTCTTGCTCGATTTCATACGTTTGAGTAATGTAATTTTCTTTCATCACTTTTACACTGAAATTTGTTTTGTTTTTACTTGTTACATTTTCAATGTTTTTCACGTTGAATTTACCATTCTTATCAGTAACACCTTTGGCAATTATAGCTCCAGTCGTTGGGTTTATAATTTCTATTTTCGCATTTTGAAGAGCTGTTGAAGTACCATTCTCAGTAATAAATCCAGCTATAGAATAAACTTTTTGTGGCGTAATATTTTTCTTTTTTACATCTAAAATTACTTTTTTATAGATTTCAGAATTGTTTTCAGAAGGAGCAATAAAAGTTTCAGAGTATAGTTTCTTGTTTTCTTCTGGATTTGTATAACTAATTTCGTATTCCTTTCCTGCTTGAAGTTCACTCATAAAGAAACCATCTCTTAATCTCGGGAAAATTTGACGCGTATTTTTAGTGTCACATGAATTACATTTTAAAGCGATTGAAATTGGGAAGTTTTCAGGTAACGGAGATCCATTAGACATCACAACATTCCCTTTCAAAATATTTAGCGTTCGAACACCTAAATAGTCATTTTTAATTTCATAGATGTCTTTTTCTCCAAATCCATCTGCTCTAAATGATGTCATGTATCCTCTTAATCCATCAATTGTAGTAGTGTAAAAAATATCATCATTCGTAGAATTAAACGGGTAACCAACATTTTTCGCAACACCCCAATTTCCATCAGATTCAATTTCACACACCATTACATCAAATCCACCCATACTTTTATCACCATTCGAAGAATAGAATAATTGTTTTCCATCTACGGATAAAAAAGGTGAATCTTCATCTGCAGCAGAGTTAATATTAGCTCCAAGATTTTCAGCTTTTCCCCATGTGTTATCTTCATTCTTTTTTGTTACATAGATATCGCGACCTCCAAATCCTCCTGGACGATCTGATACAAAATACATTTTACTTTTGTCTAGAGATAAATAACAATGCGTCTCCCATGCATCAGTATTGATTTCTTTATTGTCTAACTTTTTAATTTCGTTAAATTTTTGACTGTAAAAATCACTGTAGTAAACATCGCCATTTCCAGTTGTGTCTTCGTAGAGATAAATTTTACGTTCATCTGAACTTACAGCAATTGTTGCTTCGTTTCTGTCTGGTCGACAAAAATCTAATTTAACAGCACTTGTCCAAGTTGAATCAAAATCCATGTAACTAACATATACATCTTCTGTATAAAAATTAGTTGATACATCTTTAAAGTTTTCCGATTTTTTGTCTTCCCATGGTCTTCTTGATGTATAATATAAAGCAGAACCATCTAATGAAATAACTGGACTATAATCTGGGTACTCATTATTTACCGCTGATCCAATGTTTTTTAAACTAACATTAACTGGACTTTTTATTAAGGTTTTAGCATTTTCACATTGTTTCAAGTTTAGCTTTGCTTGAGGAACCAATGTAGATTTTGCAATTGATTTTTCTAAAAACAATTTATAATTGATTTCTGCATTTTCAATATCACCCGATAAATGATAACAATGTCCTAAATGAAAAAAGGCATCAAATGGCGCACTAATTTCTTTAGTAGAATACGCATCGTATTTCTTTTTGTTGTTAGAAACTGCTTTTAATAGAAAAGGCAAAGCTGTTTTGCTATCTTTTCTAGACTCAAGAACTAAGAAGCCTTTTCTGTAGTTGTAGTTTGCGTTGTCAGGCTTTAAATTAATTAAAGCATTTACAACAATTTCAGCTTGATAAAGATAGCCTTCATCGATTAGTCTAGAACTTTCCGTTACTAATTCTAATTCATTTGCTGTTTTAGTGAATTCGATAACTTGTTCATCAGACTTCTGACCAAAAGTTAAATTTAATGACAATAGTATTGCCAATGTAGATAGAATGGTTTTCATAATGTATAAAAAATTAAGTATTTTTTTTATTCTCGACTAAATTACAAATTATTTTTTAATAATGTTAAATTCTGTTCGTCTATTTTGTTGATGTTCTTCTTCTGAACACATTTTTTTACTTTTTTTGTCACATGGACAGTTCATTAATAATTTCTTTTCACCATAGCCAACTCCTTTAATTCTGTTGGGATTAGTTATTTTATCTTGAATGTATTTTGTTGCTTTTTCAGCACGTTGTATTGATAAGGTTAAATTTTTATTTTCATCTCCTCTGCAATCTGTATGTGAACCAAGTTCAATAGCAATGTCTTGATTGTTATTTAGGAGTTCAATAATTTTATCTAATTCTTTTTTTGATTCATTTAATATTTCAAAACTACCTGTTGCGTAGTAAATTGGATTTAAGTGCAAAAGCTTTGATAAATCTTGACCAATTTCAATTTTAATAAGTTTAAAGGTTTCATCTATATCGTCCGACTTATTTCTATCAACTGTTAGGTTAAATGTATTACTTAAATAATTCTCTTTTTTTAATTTGAATGTATATTTTATAGTGTCAGTTGATTCAAGTAATTTTAAAAAATTCAATGAAATTTGACCTTTATTATCCGTTTCTAAGGTTTCAATTAAATCAGTTTTAGTAAAAATTTCAACAGAAACTCCTTTAATAGGTTGATTCTGATCATCAACAATTGTGATGCATCTTTTTAATGCTTTTTTTGGTACAATTTGATAGTTATTAAAATCTATGGTGTATTCTTTGATTAGTTCTTCATACCCGCTATTACAGTTAGTTTGAAAATCTTCTTCATAAAAAGGTGAAGAATAGTTATCTTTTTTGAAACTAATGCTATATTTTGAACAAGCGTTAAATGGTGCTAATATTATTCCATCAGACATTCTTGGATAAAATTCTGTTAGTTCATTGGTTTTACAATTGATACATTTTAACGTAATAAAAAAAGATTCTGGTATCAACGTTGGTGCTTTGCTTTTTATTTTAACTTTTAAAAGATGTGCATTACTTTTACCAGTTGAAAATTGAAGTTGATAAATATCTTTTTCGCCTTTCCCTTTTTTTCTATTTGAACTTAAATAACCTATTTTATTATCAGCAGTTAAGCTAAAAAATAAATCGTCGCACGTGGAATTAATCGGTGTACCCATATTTACGGATAAGCTGTAGTTTTTTTCATTTTCGATTTTGGAATAAAACACATCAAACCCGCCAATGCTTGATTTTCCATTAGAAGAAAAATACAATGTTTCATTATCAAATGATAAAAAAGGCGATTCTTCATCGTAAGCGGTATTTATGGAAGGACCTAAGTTAATGGCAGCACTCCAATTTCCATCCGCTAACAATTCTTTTTTATAAATATCTCTACCGCCATAACCTCCTGGTTTATTGGATACAAAATACATCTTTTTTTGATCCGCAGCTAAACAAAAATGCGATTCCCATGATGCGGTGTTAATGCCTTCTTCATTTAGCGTTTTAGGAATTCCAAATGTTCCATCTTTATAACTTGCTTCAAAAATATCGCCATCTCCAGCGACATCATTGTAGATAAAAAGTTGGCGTTCATTTAAGGTAATCCCAATAGATGCTTCATTTCTTTCAGGTAAACAGAATTCTAATTTTTTAGGTTTGCTCCATGAGGAGTCAGCTGATTTTTGGCTAAAATAGATGTCTTCAAAATAATCATTCGTACTTTCATCTTTATCCGATTCGTTGGCTTTGTCAAACCATTGTCTCTTAGCGGTGAAATAAATTGTTTTTCCGTCAAATGAAACAACAGATGCATATTCTGATTTTTTGGTATTAAGCGTATTGCTTTCACTTGCGATTGAAACTTGCGAATTATTGCTAATTGTTTTAGCATGATTGCATTGTTCAATTTTTAAAGTTGCTTCTGATAATAGCGGAGATTTACGTTCTGATAATTGAATAAACTTTTGAAATGTTTCAATTGCCAAATCTAATTGATTGTTCATGTGATAACATTTCCCCAAGTGAAACAAAGCATCTGTTGAAGCACTTTTTTCACTTGAAGAATACATGTCGTAATTTTTGTCGGTATTTTCGACTGCTTTTTCTAGATAAGCAAGCGCTTTTTCAAAATTCTCATTTAAAGCTAATAGAACAAATCCTTTTCTATAATTATAATTACAGCTTGTTGGATTTATAGTTAATAATTTATCAATTAAAATTTCGGATAGAAAAAAATAATTTTCTTGCAACAATTCTGAAGAACCAACTAATATTTCTTGTTCAGATCCTGTTCGAGCCAATCTTCGAATTTCGATTTCGGATTTTTGACTAAATAATAGATTAGTCGAAATAATGGCTATACTAAAAGATATACTTTTAATTAAGTTAAGTGGTTTCATGAAAATTGGTTTTGTTTATTTATAATTCTCTATTTTCGTCAAATTGTTCTAAGTAATCAGCAACTCTTCTAACAAATTGTCCGCCTAATGATCCATCAACAACACGGTGGTCATATGAATGCGATAAATACATTTTGTGACGAATACCGATGAAATCACCATGAGGTGTTTCAATTACAGCGGGTACTTTACGAATGGCACCCAATGCTAAAATTGCAACTTGTGGTTGATTGATAATTGGTGTCCCCATTACATTCCCAAATGAACCTACATTTGTAACTGTAAATGTTCCTCCTTGTATATCTTCTGGTTTCAATTTATTGTTACGTGCATTGTTTGCTAATTCGTTCACAGATTTAGTTAAACCAACTAAATTCATACGGTCTGCATTTTTAATTACTGGAACAATTAAATTCCCTGAAGGTAAAGCTGTTGCCATACCAATATTGATATCTTTACGTTTAATAATTGTTGTTCCGCTTACTGAAACATTAATCATCGGGAAATCTTTGATTGCTTTTACGATTGCTTCAATAATAATAGGGGTGAAGGTAATATTTTCACCTTCTCTTTCAGCGAATCCTTTTTTAACTTTAGTTCTCCAATTAACGATTTCTGTCACATCTGCTTCAACATACGAAGTAACGTGAGGTGCAACATGAACAGACATCACCATGTGATCAGCGATTAATTTTCGCATACGGTCCATTTCAATGATTTCATCTCCTGGATTAGGAACCACAATAGGTGTTTTAATTGAAGTCAAAAAGTGTGCTCCGTTATCTGATGCGGGCATTGAAGGAGCAACTCTTGGAGTGTCTTGAATTGTTACTACTCCAGCAGTACTAGCAACTTTTGGCTGCGAGCCTCTTGTTTCAATGTATTCTAAAATATCTTTTTTGGTTACGCGACCGCCTTGACCAGATCCAGTAATTGAATCTAATTCGCTTAAAGCAATTCCTTCTTTCTCTGCAATGCTTTTTACCAAAGGAGAATAGAATTTATCAGATTTGTCGTAATTATTAGAAACGACTGCTTCAATTGTTGCATTTATCTCAACTTCGGTTGTTGGAACTTCAACGACTGAAGGCGTTATTTTTTCTTCTATTGGTGCAGCAACTGTTGAATCACCATCCGTTGAAATGATTGCAATTACATCGCCAACTTGTGCAACTTGATCTTTTTCAAAAAAACATTTAACCAAAATACCAGCAGCTTCAGAAGGCAATTCATTGTCCACTTTATCTGTAGCGACTTCTACTAATGGTTCGTCCATTTCCACTGAATCGCCAATGTTTTTCAACCAATTTGTGATAGTTGCCTCTGTTACGCTTTCTCCCATTTTAGGAAGTCTGATTTCAATTTGTGCCATTTTTTACTAAATGAATTTTATGCTTGCAAAAGTAAGTGAAAAAATGATTTTATACAATAAAGTTCGCTTAGATTTAACGATCTAATTTTTTGAATGCTTTGGATACAATCGTAAAGTCCTTAACTACTTTGTAATCACGTGCATAGATTAAGTTTAATTTATCAGTGATTGAATCATCATTAAATGTTAATTCATCTGCTGGGTGAAGAATGCCAGGTTTGATTCTTGGAAGATCAATGGTTGTTGTGTTTTGTTCTTGGTAACCAACTATAGATTTTTTACCAATTAAAACGTTTAATAAGTTTTGAATGAATTTTTTACGATTCTTTACTGCAAATAAAAAGATAGGGGAACTTATTAAAAAGAAAAGACTTACCAAGACATCAAACGTTCTTTTGGTTCGAATGTTTTCTTCTTTTGTAATTGAGTTAATGTTGAGTACGTATAAATCACCTGCAGTTTCAATTGAATTGCTTCCAATGAGCGATAAACTATCGGGTTGTGCAATTTTAAAATCTGTTTTTTCAGCATTGATTTTAGTCATCCAAAAGATAATGGATTGCGCTGACGTGTCTTTTGCACAAAAAATAATTTCGTTAATCTGATGAATAAACGTAATTTGATCCAATTGATTCAGCGTTCCAATCGATTCATTCTCTTTGTCGTTTATTGAAACATAAAGAATTTCATCGATTTCGTCATTGGTTTGTTTCAGGATTTCTTTTACACGGTTAAATTCTTCTAATCCACCAACAATGGCAAACTTTTTGTTTTTTCTTCGTGTCAAGTTGAATTTTTTACCAATGATAAAGTGCAATGCAATTCTACTAATGGTGTAGTACAGAAAAATACCAACAGCAGCGATCAATATAAACAAACGAGAGAATTGCCAAGCTTTTGGAAGTAATGCGTAAACAACAAGTATAATAAGCGTTCCAATGAGGTTTCCTTTTATAATTTTTTTAATTTTTAATGGAGCATCGTAACCTCCATGGAATAAAATGCTAAGAATCCAAATTAATGCATAAGCAGGAAATGCGATATGTGTAATCGTTTCAGGAAATGAAATTTGTTCAACTTTCCATTGATTCGAAAGGATGTTAAAACCAAATAGAATAACACAGAAATCGACAATTGGCAGAAATGATTGTTTAATAAATCGCGCTGAAATTGCTAAAAATGCTCTAAAATAAATGGCTAAATGAATGAAAAAAGAGAATAGCTTCGCATTTTTTTGTGAAAAATGTTTTTTAGCAAAAATGATCATTGCTTTGTAAAAAACAAACACATAATTGACCGAACTTTTTTTAGTACTTTCTCCTTTGTAATGAATGATTCTTGTTTCAGGAAAATAAACATTGTTGTATCCACCTTTTTGAATGCGGTAAGAAAGGTCAATATCTTCACCGTACATGAAAAATGCTTCGTCCAATAAGCCCACTTTGTCTATTGCTTCTTTGCGCATTAACATAAAAGCGCCACTTAAAATATCAATTTCATTGGTTTCAAATTCACTTAAATGTCCCGCATGGTATTGTCCGAATTTCTTAGATTTTGGAAACAATTTAGAAAGACCAAAAATCTTGTAAAAAGCAACAGCAGGCGATGGAAGTCCGCGTTTTGATTCTGGTAAAAATTGTCCTTTCCCATCCAGCATACGTACGCCTAAACCTCCAGTTTTTGGATGAGCATCCATGTATTCGATGACTTTTGAAAAAGTATCTTCTTCAACTACTGTATCTGGATTCAATAATAAAATGTATTCAGCGTCTGCAAGGAGAATACCTTGGTTGTTCGCTTTTGAAAATCCTTTGTTGTCTTTGTTGGCAATTAAATTAAATTGAGGAAACTTACGTTCAACCATTTCCACCGAACCGTCAATTGAATTATTGTCAATTACAAAAACCTGACCTGAAACATTTTCTAGTGCTTTTTGAACAGAATTCAAACATTGCTCTAAAAAAAACTCGACATTGTAATTTACAATGATGACAGCTATTTTGTATTTAAAGGGTTGAGTCAATTTGCTTATTTTTTAGCGATACATGAAATTTCTATCGATACATTCATTGGTAATTTCACCACTTGAACAGTTTCTCTTGCAGGTGGGCAATCTGAAAAATAGCTGCTGTAAACAGCGTTCATTGCAGCGAAATCTTCCATGTTAGTTAGAAAGATTGAACATTTAACAATGTCAGACAGTTGCATGTTTGCTTCTGTTAACAAAGCTGTAATGTTTTTTAAGATTTGATGTGTTGCTTCTTCGATGGTTGCTAAAACAAGTTCTCCTGTAAATGGATTTAAAGGAATTTGTCCGCTAACGTACAACGTATCATTTGATAATATCGCTTGACTATATGGTCCGATTGGCGCAGGAGCACCAGGAATTTGTATTGCTTTTTTCATAGTTATATCACAAAAGTAAACATGTATTTTTTGATTTTTACATTAACTTTGTACAAGTTTAAGAATTAAAGCTAAATTAATTGAAAGTTCTTCTCATAGATTTTTACGATTCCTTTACATTTTTGATTGCGCATTACCTTGAAAGTTGTGGGGCAGAGGTAGAAGTTGTCGAGGATAAGAAAATCGTATTAGCGGAAATTGAGCACTTTGATGCCATTGTTTTTTCTCCTGGTCCGGGTTTACCAAAAGAAACGCGTTCCATGTTAAAAGTTTTAGAACAGTATGCTGGTAAAAAGAAAATCTTAGGAATTTGTTTGGGAATGCAAGGAATTGCTGAGTATTATGGCAATGAACTGTACAACCAAGTTCAGGTAAAACATGGTGTTTCTGAAAAAATCAATATTTTTAATTCAACGACACTTTTTAAACAGTTACCGAAATCATTTCAAGTAGGATTGTATCACAGTTGGGCTGTAACTTTAAATACAGCATCTGAAATGAAACAAATCGCACTTTCAGAAAACAATGTTATTATGGCGATTCAACATGCTTCAAAACCAATTTATGGTGTGCAATTTCACCCAGAGTCGATTTTAACAGAAAATGGAAAAGAAATTTTTAAGAATTTTTTATTCCTGTAATAATTTACTATGTTTGAAAAAATAAAAATTGAATATACTATGAAAATTACGCTATTAATTGCAAGCATTTTTATCTCGTTTTTGACGTTTTCTCAAACATGCGTTGGGAAATGGACAACAATTGACGATGAAACAGGTAAGAAAAAATCAATCGTTGAATTGTACAAAGTAGACGGTAAATTGTACGGAAAAATTGTTCATTTGTATCCCCGAGAAGGACGTGAAGACAATCCAAAATGTAAAAAATGTACGGACGATCGAAAAGGTCAGCCAATTTTAGGAATGCAAATTGCACGTGGTTTAAATTGGGATGGAGAAGAATGGGAAGATGGAACAATCTTGGATCCTGAAATCGGAAAAGTATATACTGTAAAAATGTGGTTAGAACCAGGCAATCCAAACTATTTAAATGTAAGAGGATATATTGGAATTTTATATCGAACACAAAAATGGATTCGTACAGAATAAAATAAATATTCAACTTAAAAGACTACAGTTTGTAGTCTTTTTTTTTGCATTTTAAAAAACAAAAACCTTACTTTTTTGTTTCATTTTTTTAATTAATTAAACAAGCATGAAAATTTTTAGTCTATTGGCATTTATTGCAGTTTCAATACATACAATCGCTCAACAAACATCTGTTAAAGGTCGTGTAGCATCAAGTCTTTCAAATGAATCAATTGAAATGGCAAGCGTAACCATTGTTGAACTTCAAAAAATTGTTTTCACAGACAAAGACGGTGTTTTTTCATTTGATAACGTCGTACCAGGTTTATACACATTTAAAGCAAAAGCAGCAGGTTTTGACGATCAAGTGTTGAATGAAATTTCAGTAACTTATACTCGAACGATAGAATTGAATTTCACATTAGAGCCATTATACAAACAACAACAAGAAGTAAAAGTAAAAGCATCGCCTTTCAAAAAGAATCCAGAATCTCCTGTTTCATTGCGTACGTTGAATGCAGCTGAAATTGAACGTTTACCAGGTGCAGGAAGAGATGTGAGTAAAGTACTGCAAGCATTACCAGGAGTAGCACTGCGTCCAACATTTCGGAATGATATTATCATTCGTGGTGGAGCACCAAGTGAAAATAAATTTTATTTAGATGGAATTGAAGTTCCAAACATTAATCACTTTGCAACGCAAGGAAGTAGTGGTGGACCTGTAGGATTATTAAATGTTAATTTTATTCGTGAAGTAGATTTTTATTCAGGTGCTTTTCCAGCTAATCGCGCAAATGGATTGAGTTCAGTTATTTCATTCAATCAAAAAGATGGTAACAAAGAGAAATTGGTCACCAATTTTGCTTTAGGATCAAGTGATGCAGCCTTAACTTTTGATGGACCATTAGGAAAAAAAGCAGATTTCATTTTTTCTATTCGTAGATCGTATTTACAGTTTTTGTTTTCAGCTTTAAAGTTGCCTTTTTTACCGACTTACAACGATTCTCAATTTAAAGTGAACATTCGTCCCAACGATAAAAATAAAATTTCAATCATAGGTTTAGGAGCATACGATGATTTCACCTTGAACACTTCTGTAAATGATGGTATTACTGATACAACAAAATTAGAATACAATAATTTCATTTTAGGAAATATTCCAACACAAAAACAATGGAATTACACCATCGGAATGAATTGGCAGCATTTTTCAAAAAATTCAATTCAAACGTTTGTTGCAAGCCGCAACATGTTGAATAATTCATCCGCACGTTATTTTAACAACATTGAAACACCCATCAATCGTATTTTAGATTACAGTTCTTTTGAAGCTGAGAATAAATTTCGATTTGAACACCAATTTACTAAAAATGGTTACAAGTTCAACTTAGGAGTTGGTTACGAATACGCCCGTTATTTCTCTTCTAACTATAACAAAATTGCGATTCAAGGAAATGTGATTACTATTGATAATCAATCGAATCTATACATGAGTAAAGCTTCAGCTTTTGGCCAAGTTTCAAAAGCATATTTAGATGGAAGAATGAATCTTTCTTTGGGATTAAGAACAGATATAAATTCGTATAGTTCATCTATGCAAAATCCATTAAACCAATTATCACCAATGGTTTCTGCGAGTTATAAATTAACGCCAAGTTGGACAATCAATGCCAATGTTGCACGTTACAATCAATTGCCCGCTTATACGATCTTGGGTTATAGAAATGCAACAGGGGATTTGGTGAATAAACAAAACGAATTAAAATACATCACTGCGGATCATTTTGTTTTAGGAACTGCATATTTGACAGAATTCAATGCGCGTTTTTCAGTTGAAGGTTTTTACAAAAAATACACAAACTATCCATTCTCTATTAACGATTCAATTTCGTTAGCAAATTTAGGAACTGAGTTCGGAATTGTTGGAAATGAAGCCGTTCGATCTGTTTCAATAGGAAGAGCATATGGAACTGAATTCTTGTACCAACAAAAAATGGTGAAAGGATTTTATGGAGTTGTAGCATACACGTTTGTGACGTCAGAATTTTTAACTTCAAATAACACGTATGCAGCTAGTTCATGGGACAGTAAAAACATCGTTTCGTTAACAGGTGGAAAACGCTTTAAAAATGGCTGGGAAATTGGCGTTCGTTGGTTGTATTCTGGTGGTTCGCCTTACACGCCAATCGATGTTGCAACTTCAAGTTTAAAAGCTGTTTGGGACGTAAATGGAAGAGGATTGTTGGATTATTCGAAATTGAATACTGAGCGAGAAGGAAGTTTCCACCAATTAAATATTCGCGTTGATAAAAAATACTATTTGAAAAAATGGACCTTGAATTTTTATTTGGACATTCAAAATGCGTATGCTGCAAAAACGAAAGTTGCACCGATTTTATTGGTTGAAAAAGACGCAGCTGGAAATCCAATTACAGATCCAAACGACCCAACGCGATACAAAACAAAATTCATTGAAAATACTTCTGGAATTTTACAACCTTCGTTGGGAATCATTATTGAGTTTAAGCAATAAAGCTCAATTTAATTTAGTTTAAACAAGGTTATTTTTTTCAAATTCATTTTGAAATTTTAACTTTGTTCAATGAGAAAGAAAATCGTACTCTTAGGGTCTGGCGAATTGGGAAAAGAATTCGTTATTGCTTGTCAACGTTTAGGTCAATACGTTGTTGCTGTTGATAGTTATGCGGGTGCTCCTGCAATGCAAGTGGCACAAGAATTTGAAGTGATAGATATGTTAGATGGTGATGCGTTAGATCGCATTATTGCTAAACATCAACCGGATTTAATTGTTCCAGAAATTGAAGCCATACGAACTGAGCGATTTTATGCATACGAAGCACAAGGAATTCAAGTTATTCCAAGTGCTAAAGCTGCCAATTTCACGATGAATCGAAAAGCTATTCGCGATTTAGCAGCTATTGAAGTAGGAGTGAAAACTGCAACCTATCGTTATGCAACTTCTTTCGAAGAATTAAAAGCAGGTGTTGCCGTTACAGGAATTCCATGTGTGGTTAAACCTTTAATGTCTTCTTCAGGAAAAGGACAATCGGTTATAAAATCGGAAGCGGATATTGAAAAAGCTTGGAACTATGCGCTTGAAGGATCTCGTGGAGATTTAAAAGAAGTAATTGTTGAAGGTTTTATTGATTTTGACTACGAAATCACCTTACTGACGGTTACGCAAAAAGATGGTCCAACCTTGTTTTGTCCACCAATTGGTCACCGACAAGAACGCGGAGATTACCAAGAAAGTTGGCAACCCATGCCAATGAATCCAGCTCATTTAGCAGAAGCTCAAAAAATGGCTGCAGAAGTTACAGCAGCTTTAGGTGGTGCAGGTATTTGGGGTGTTGAATTCTTTATCACGAAAGAAGGAGCTTATTTTTCTGAATTATCGCCTCGACCGCACGATACGGGAATGGTAACATTGGCAGGTACACAAAATTTTTCAGAATTTGAAATCCACGCAAGAGCTATATTAGGCATTCCTATTACAGAAATAAAACTAGAGCGCAATGGAGCGAGTGCCGTTGTATTAGCTACCACTGAAAGCAATCAACAACCAGAATTCAAAGGGTTGAATGAAGCAGCTCGTTTTACCAATTCAGATTTTAAACTGTTTGGAAAACCAACGACACGTCCATACAGAAGAATGGCCGTTGCGTTGACCTATGGAACCGAAAAAGTAGAAGATTTAGTAGTGAAAGCAAAAGAAGTTGCTGCGTGTATTAGTGTGCAATAATTCGAAATATAATTTATAAAAAAAAGGCAATCAATTGATTGCCTTTTTTGTTTTTATTTTTTTTTATTTCAACAATCCCAATGCGATTTTCATACGAATTACACGTTTCGCAGATGCGTCAACTTTTTTCTTGAAAGTTGGGTCTGTATTGTATTTTTTGATGATGTCAGCGTGCGCTTTCTTTGCATCAACTGGCATTAACGCGATGTCGCAACCAGCTTCAATGGCCTTCAATTCACAATTTGGGATACTTGCAACTCCGCCCATGTTCATGGCATCTGTTACAATTAACCCGTTGAATTTGTATTCGTTGCGCAACAATTTCGTTACGATTGTTTCAGATGTTGTAGCCGGCATTCCTTTTGTATCGTATTTTGGATTGTTCATGACACCGATGTGCGCTACCATAATCGACAAAACACCTTTTTCAATCAAAGTTGGGTAGTTGCCAATTTCTTTTAATTCTCCGTCAATCGTTTGTAATGACTTGTGCGTATCACCAGAAACCAAACCATGTCCTGGGAAATGTTTCGCCGTTGCGATGATGTTTTTCGCTTGTGTTTCTTCAATGAACGCTTGTGACCAAGGAATGATGTTTGCAGGAATCGCGCCAAAACTTCTGAAACCAACTGTTTTATTTGGCGACATGTCAACAACAGGTGAGAAATTGTAATTGATCCCAATTGCATTTAATTCATCTGAAATTGTATTTGCTACAGTTCTAACTTCGTCAATGGAAACCAATTCGTTTGCTTTTTTCACCGGTTTAGAACCTTCTATTTTACGGTTCACCAAACTTGGTTCCGCATCAGCACTGTATAAAAAAGGTAAGTTACCAATTGAATCATTCATGCTTTCAAATGTTTTTACCCAAGAAGTAAAACCTGTTTTTGTTCCATTCAACAATAAAACACCACCAATAATTCTACTTTTAATGTGCGCTTTAATGGTTGCTTCCGTTTGTCCCAAACGTCCAACTGCTGGCATGATTAATTGCGCTACAATTGCGGTGTCATCTAAAGAAGCAAATACTTTATCCGTTGCAGCTGTTAAATCTGCATTATCGCTTAAGAAATCTTTTAATTGAAACGAAGTAGCAACTTTTGGTTGTTGACGAATCGGAGCTGTCTTTTTATCATTATTCTGTGCACAGCTTTGAAAAAGTACTGCAAAAAGCACTGGAATTAAAATTGTTTTACTCATTTGAAATTATTTTGTGTATATATTTTCCAAAAGTAACCTTCTTAAAGA
>CANLIL010000010.1 GCA_947491305.1 Flavobacteriales bacterium
GTCTCAAAGTCCCTTTTCAAAACCCATATTTCTCAACCAAAATTCGCTGAATTCCTTCTCTAAAAGGTGTCAATTCTCGGTTTAACAATGTTTTCATTTTAGAAATATCTGGCTGACGACGCGTCATATCACCCTCAGGTAATGGTGGTAAATGAACAATTTTAGAAGAAGACCCTGTTAATTCAATGATCGTTTGGGCTAATTCTAAAATGGTAACAATGGTATCATTTCCAATATTGAAAGTGTCGTTTTTAGCAATTTCTGAATGCATGGCACTAATACAAGCATCTAAGTTATCATCAATGTAACAAAACGTTCGTGTTTGAGAACCATCACCATAAACAGTAATATCTTTGTTATCTAGTGCTAATTGAATAAACTTCGACATCACAAAATCTTGACTTTGTTTCGGACCATAGGTGTTAAAGAAACGGAAGATAGTATAATCTAAGTCATACGCTTGTTGGTAACTGCGTAAATACGATTCCCCAACATTCTTTACGATGGCATATGGTAATCTAGAATTCAAAGGGGTTGTTTCTTCGTGTTGCGGCAAATGAACGGGTTCGCCATAAACCTCAGAAGAAGAAGAATAGAATACACGTTTCACCTTTGTTTCAACTGCCAATTTCAAAATATGTTGAAAACCATTGATGTCATCTAAAACGAGAATGGGGTTATCCAATGTGCGTTGCACGCCTACCAAAGCAGCATAATGAAAGATGTAATCAAATTGTTGAGCACGTATAACTTTAGCAACTGTTTCAAAATCATTAACATTTCCTTCGATGAAGGTGCAATTTGAATGAGTTGGAATATTATACTTGAAACCTGTGATAAAATTATCAATCAATGTAACAGAGTGGTTTTGCTCAAGTAATTTATCAGCTAAAGAACTTGGCACAAAACCCGCTCCTCCGGTAATTAATATATTCATTTGTTCAAGATATATTATACAAAAATAATAAAAAAAGTGATGTATGAAAGACGATAAATTTATTTTTTAGTTGTTATTAAATTGTATTATTTCCATTTTGCCCGAAGAAATACAGTTCTTCGCCCGAAGCACATCATCCAACCCGCCAGCGCGGGAACCCCTAAATTTTCCAAGATTTAGCCGTTGCGCTTGCGGAATTGCGCCCAAGCCCATGCGATAGCATTGGCTGATCAGGGGAAAGCATGCAGCAAAGTGCAATCGGTGGTTTTCATGCAACGCAGTGAAATGAAAAAAATCCTATGAAAATTTGAAATGCACTTTTTACAAATAAGTGTTTATTTTTTTTATGGAATTTGTGAGGTCACTTCGTTTAGTTGTTTCTTTTTTTGCTATGGAAAAAAGAAAGAAGAAAAAATTGTATTTTTGACAAAAAAAAGTGAATTCCGAATCTCTTTCCTTATTATTCGATCGTAGCTGGAACAATTTCTTCTCCCCAGTCAATGTATTGTTAAGTATTATCGGATTAACCTTGATCTACATTTATTTATACCTGCGGTACAAACGAAACAAAGAAAAGCCCTATTACCGTTTTTTTATCGCTGCCTTTTCCTTTAAAGTTGTATTGGTTCTAGCGAATGCCTTATTTTACATCATTGCTTACAAGGGTGGAGGAGATTCCATCAACTATTGGCGAAATGCTGAAATGCTCAATAACTTACTCTTTGAAAATCCTTCGTTTTATTTACAAGAAATGCTCTATGATAATTCTGATAACAACGTACTAGCGCATTTCAATTCAATAACTGGGATTCCGCTAAGTGATTATTACAATGAAGCAGAAACTTTTTTTGTGTGTAAAATTGGTTCAGTCTTTTCTTTTTTCACCTTTGGTTCCTACATCTTGTTACAAATAGTATTTGCTTTTATTACATTTATTGCTTCTTGGCGTTTATTTGAAATGGTGCGTAGTTTTAACTTACATTCTGATAGAACAATTGCGTTTGCCATTTTCGGCATTCCATCCTTAGGATTTTGGTGTTCTGGTTTATCCAAAGATACATTGTTATTTATAGCAATTTGTTACGCTTTTTATTATTTGAATATTTTAATTTCAGCGCAAAAAGAAACAAAAAAACGTTATTGGTTGTATTTGTTTGTAGCATTTTTGCTTATGTTTAAAATACGACCATTTATCTTAATGGCTGTTTTAGTCCCTATGTTTATGGCTTTCGGTGTGCGATTATCCAACAATATTAATCGTGGTAACATCCTACAGTTTTTAAGCAAACTCACTTTTTTCAGTATTTGTATTTTGGCCTTTGCATTTTTTTTACAAAGTTCAGCGGCAGAAACGTTTATCAACGAAGCACAATTGGTTAATTTAGATTTAACCCAAAATACGCTTTACGGGAATAAAAAATACAGTTTAGGCGAATTAGAGTTTACGCCATTTGGAATGGTAAAAGCATTACCGGCTTCTGTTTTAGCGGGTCTATTCCGTCCTTATATTTGGGAGTCTCAAAGCTTAGCGCTGATATTAAATGGTTTAGAAAGTTTACTGTTGATGTTTTTAACCATTCGTTTTTTTATTATTAAAAATCTAGTGGAAAGATTACGAATTATTAGAAAAACTGAATTTTTAGTCTTAAGCATATTTTTTATTCTTCTTATAGCTTATATTGCTGGCTACACGTCAATTTTATTTGGTTTATTAGTTAGAATTCGCGCGCCATTAATTCCTTTCTTTATTCTATTAATAATGGTTAAAACAGAAAACAAGGGTTTGAAGATAAATGAGCTCTAAATAATTTCATTCATTATTCTTAAATAGTTATGAGTATTCGCATTTACGGAATATTCTCTTTCAATAGTTAATTTCCCAGCTTTTCCAATTTTTGTTCTTAACTCATCGTCTGTTAACAGTTTTTCTAAAACAGCAAACCATTCTCCTTCTGTTTCAACTAAATAACCATTTTCTCCATCCTCAATTATTTTTTTATTGACTCCTACAGGCGACATAACACTAGCAATTTCTAAAGCCATATATTGTAAACCTTTAAAACCACATTTACCTTCAGCCCATTGATCTTGAGTTAATGGCATTACTCCAATTTGGATTTTAGCCAAATCCTTAATTTCATTGGCTTTATTCCATGGTATATATTTTAAAGATTGAATATTTAAAGTTGGTTTTTTATCAGAAATAACATGAAATTCAAAGGTGTATTTTTGTTCTAACTCAATTAATATAGGTTCTAAAAAGTCTAAGTATTGCATTGTGCTATGTGTGCCAGTCCATCCTATAACAATAGGTTTTTTAGTTTGATCACAAAGAATGTTATGATGATTTTCAGTATCAATCGTAGTAGGTATAACCATCACATTAGGGTTGTATTGTTTAGCATAATTAGCTAAATATTCATTTCCAGCAGAAATATAAGAGGACCATTTCATGATTTTCTGTATTTTCCAATACGCTTTTAAGCGATGAAATCTTGCGTTTGCTTCCGAATAATTAGGTAACCATATAGCATCGTCAAAATCATAAATAATTGGTTTTCTCCATACTTTAGCAATGATCCATTCAAAAACGGGAGGGCCTAATGGACTTGCTTCTCTAAATATGAAAACAATATCGTATTTATAAAGAGTGAACATTAAAGCGAATCGTTTAATGAAACCATACAAAATCGTAAAAAATTTCTTTAAAACAAGACCTTGTTGATGATAAATTGTCCAACCTTTAAGTCCAATAAATGATTTTTGTGTAATACTATAATTATTTGATGCTAAAATTGATAAATATTGTTCATACCTAAATCGTTGTCCAGGAGCAAAACCTGTTGGATAAGGTTGTAATATTAAAATTTTCATAGTTTTCTACCAATTGCATGCCAGTATGGTTCTCCTTTAGAGAAAATAATTTCTGTTAAACCACAATCTTTCATCATTTTTTCAATTTCCATTTTCGAAAATCGTTGTTCTAGTGGTGTTCCAAATCTATCTAGCGCGTCATTTCGTATAATATTCCACGTTTTATCCATATAATAAGACAATGGAATTTTCTTTGCTAAATGTTTTAATCCAATTTTTCTTAACAATCTTGCAAAATTTACAAATGGCCAATAAATAGTAACTGCTAACGCATCACATTTTAGCTTTTTTAATCCAGGTGGTAATTTTGAGACCACACGTCGAATAAGTGTAGAAGCATGAAAAATGGTTTTATAAAAAGGACCTCTATTGTCCAAGCTATAATACAAATAAACTAAAAAATAACCATCAGATTTCACTTGGTTGACGCATTTTTGCATTGCTCTTTTTGTATCCGGAATGTGATGTAAAACTCCTAAACTAAAAACCAAATCAAAAGAGTTATCAGGAAAAGGCAAATGTTCTACACTTGCTTGGGTTATTCGCACATTGCTTTCATTTTTCAATAAATAATGAGCAGATAATACAGCCTTACTCGGATCTACCGCTTCAATAAATTTCACTTTGTCGCTCAGATACTTCGTCCAACGACCTGTACCACAACCCATATCCAAGACATTCGCTTCTTTAAGGCTTAATGATTTTGGTAATATATCAAAATATTGGTCACCAACCTCATTTATTTCTTGAGCAGTAAAAGCTGCAAATTTTGACCATTCTTCACCAAATGAAGCTACGGTAATCGGATCAATATTTTCATCTTGTTCGGTTATAAATGAATAAATAACTTCATTGTTTACCTCAATAATTTGGTGTGTTTTATTTTGATAAGGAATCATAAATTTTTAAATATGCATTAATACCATTTTCTAAAGAGAAATAAGTTTTTGCACCTTCCCTTATTTTTGATGCTTCAAAGTTAGTATTTTCCAGTTGAACCAAACTTTTTTCATATGCAATTTCATTCAATTCATCAATTAAAATACCTGATTGATAAGTGTTTATTATTCGATCTGTGTCCCCAACCCCCGAATTGCAAAAAACGGGTATTCCCATAGCCATTAATTCGCCTTGTTTAACTGGTGATGATGCCATTTTTGAATAACTAGATTTTATAAAAAATACGGAAGCTTTCCAATTTTTTATCTTTTCAGGAATTTCTTTTCTTGCTGCCTCTTCAATTAAGATTGAGCTTTCTTTAATACCTAATAATTTCGCTTTTTCAAGAATTAATGATGGATTGTCTTTCGTTAAAAAATGAAACGTTGCATTTGGGAAATTCCTCTGATAAACTTTAAAATACGATAACATTTCATTTAATAAATACCACGTCCCTAATGATCCAATGTATCCTAAATCAATCGCTTGTTGATGCCTATCGACCAATGGAAACGCCTTCAAGTCGGTGCAACATGGTATTACAGATATTGGCGAGAATAGTAGTTTTTTATCTTTTTCCCATTTTCTCATTTCATTTTTACCTGCATAGGTTAAGGAAACTACAGCGCAACTTTCTTGTAAAAATTGGATTTCTTTGTGCTTAAAATAATTATAAATTTTTCTGAATACAGGGTTTTTTAAATTCCACAAACCGCCATCGACTCTTTCGTCTGCCCAAAAACCGCGCATATCGAATAAGAACGGAATGTCGTATCTTCTTTTGAAACCTAGACCAACTAAAGCAGAAATATAACTTCTACAGTGAATCAATTCAAAGTTTATATGTTGATGTAATTTTTTAGCTGTGTGCTTCATCTTATAAACATCAAATAAGGTTGAAAGTACAGGAGGTCTTTTTGTGTAAAATAACGGAACCCATTTAATATTATGGTCAATACAAATTTTATCAATGAATTCTTTTTGTGAAAAATAGCGTTCTCTTTTCTCAAAACTAATTAATGTAAATTCATTTCCCTTTTTACTACTTAGTCCAATGAGATAGGGGAGGACTTGGCTTTGCCCTAATGGGTCTGTCATGCCGTCATATGATAGATAGAGTGTTTTCATTATTATTTAATTCTATAATTTATATTTTACTTTAAAAATCGAAACAAGGTATAAAGAAAAATATTTCATTAGAAAATTAAATGTTTTGTGATAAAGTTTCAATTTTTTTGACAATCCTGATAAAATATAATAATTCTTTTGTTTTACTTTTATTAATATCTCAGATGGAACTAATTTTTCTGAAACTATTAGATTGAAATAATTTAAATTATCATCAAATAGTTTTTTAGATATTTTTTGTGACATACTGTTCCCATGAATTCTGTAATACAGGGGAGCGTTCTCTATACTTTTAGAAATAAAACCAGCTTTAAATAATTCCAATAAAAAAAACTTATCTGCTGTACTATTCAATGAAGATCGAAACGTAATTTCATTTTTTCTTAATCGATCAGCTCTAATCATTAAGTTACTTGGAATACTTGCTACTGTAGGATCGTATAGTAGGATATCTCTTAAACCATTTTCATTTGGGGCATGCATAGCTGTAAGAATATGCTCACCTTCATTAATAAAAGTTGAAATGGTTGATCCACAAATTGAATATTCTTGATGTGCTTCTAAAAATATTATACGATTTTGAAGAAAATTAGTAGATAGTAAATCATCAGCATCTAAAAATAATACGTATCTACTTTTAGTAGATTTTAACCCTTCGTTTCTTGCATTTGATACCCCTGAATTTGGTATAGTCTTATACTTAATTCGACTATCATTTTTAGAAATAGCTTCAATAATTTCCTTCGTATTATCAGTGCTTCCGTCATTAATAATTACAATATCAAAATTTTGAAAAGATTGACATAAGACCGAATCAATTGTGTTTTTTAGATAAAGTTCGGCATTATAAGTTGGAATAATAATAGATAAAAGTGGAATCATTTCTCACAGATTGCAATTTGAGTAATACACTTTTCAGCAATAATTGAACGGTCTTTAGTTAATGTATAATCCTCTAAAGTTGGATACTGAGGCTTATTAATTAATAAATTTATTGCTATATTTTGAAGTTTTAATGGTAATTTCCTAATGCCTCTTAAATAATGAAATTGTTCAATTTTATGAGCGATTCTATGGTTTATGGTTTTTTTATTTTTATATCTTATATACTCTTGTCCGAAAATTTCAAATTTTTGAAAATAAGTTGAAATTAATGCTGTAAAAACGTCAGGCGTGAATTCTTGGGTGTGAAATGGATTTGTAACAATACCCGATGGGCTATTTAAATAAAAGTTTGGCGTTGAAATAAATAGTTTACCCGTCGGTTTTACAACGCGTTTAAATTCTTTAATCATTTCTTCGTAATGAATTGTATGTTCAATTGTTTCAAATGATACTAAAACATCAAATGTATTGTCATCAAATGGGAGCTTTGTACCATCTAATTCCTGAAAAGTTAAATTTTCTTTTTGATAGATAGTATTGTTCTCAGTAATTGTAGTCTTATCAATGTCTCCACCAATCACTTGTGCTGCTTTTTTGGCTAAAATATTACTACCAAATCCTGTGCCACAAGCAATGTCTAATAGAGTGTCAGTTGATTTAATTATTTTAAGTACTTCATTGTATCTATGAATGTGTTCAGCCCACCATGGGGATTGTTCTTCTAGTAATTGTCTTTCTGATGACATAATTTTTTTAACTAAAATAGGTTAAATATTTAACAAATTGATCTTGAATTGAAAAATGTTGCATTACACTTTCTTTTAAAAGTCTTCCTTTTTCAGTGAAAACCTCCTTTTCGGAAAGAATTTTAATAAAAAGTTGTTCCAATTCATTTGATGTAAATTCTTTTTCTAATAAATAGGCATTTTCATGTGTCAAATAGGTGTCAAAATCACCCACGTTTTTACAAGCAACTACTGTTTTTCTTAAAACCCCAGCTTCTTTAACCACTTGATTAGACGATTCAGAGCCCGATAATAGTACTAAAATAGTTGAATCGTTTATTATCTTCATTGGATCATTTATAAAACCTTTAAATTCAGTCTCATTTTCCAAACCATGTTTCTGACTATTCTGTATTAAATTCTCTTTAAAAGGGCCATCTCCAACAATTAATATTTGGAAAGGATTAATGTCATTATTTTTAAGCTTTATACTTTCTATTACAGGAAAAATAGTTTGTATTTTTTTTAATTTAACAAGTCTTGAAACAAAAACTAATTTAATCGGTGTATTTTCTTTTGATGTGCTGGGTGATAAATTGTACAAATTGAAATCGTATAATAAAGGCAAATATGTAATTTTATTTGGGTCACATTTATCTTGTTGGATCATTACTTCTTTAGATTTCTCCGAAATAACCACAATATTTTTTGCTAAAGCTTGTATTATTTTATCCAATCGAATGCCATTTTTTATGTTTTCTTGGTAATACATGTCTGAATGGTGACGACACACACTTATTTTAGCTTTTTTTTCAATAAGTTGAAAAAATGAACAAATTAAATTTGGTAACGTGAGGTGACTAAAAATAAAATTATACTGATTTATTTTTTGTAGCTTTTTTAATACTTTTATTCCTTTCCAAGTTTTTTTTATGATATTTCCACTTAATTCTTCACAATAACATTTGATTCCTTTTTTTTCTAACTCATGACTTAATATTCCAGGTTTGCATAAAAATAAAAATTCAACAGTATAATTATTATCTGTAAAAGCATATGCTAAAGATTTGAAATAGACACTGTTTTGAGAAAAATCAATTATAAATAATATTTTTTTTGTCATTGTTTAAAATCAAATTCTACATCAAATAGATTCACTTGTTCTATAAACCATTGTTTGGTGATGGTTTTCTTTTCAAAATATACACAACATCCAAATTGCACTAATAAATCCCAAATTTCTTCTAAAGAGTTGCCGTTTTTCTGAATCATGTCAGGATGTAGAGCAAGAATACCAGAAGGTTGGTCTTGTCTAAAAGTCTCTTTACCACCTTTCAACGCTAAAGCTTCTGCGCCTTCTACGTCTATTTTTAAAAAATCAATCTTTAAATTATTTTCAGCTCTAAAAGAGTCAATACTATATGCTTGTACTTTTATACTATTAGGATTTTCATCTCGTTGAACAATACTATTTGCATTTGACCCTTCACCGTCAATTGTTGTAAGATGGAATGTTAATATTTCTTTTTTATCTGAAATCGCTGCTTGAACTGGAAAAACATTGTTCAAATGATTTAGCTGAATAGTCTGTTCAAGAACCTTAAAAGTTGAGTCTGTAGGTTCAAAACTAAACACTTTTCCTGTTTCTCCAACTAATTTAGAGAAAGGGTTAACATATAAACCGATATGTGCTCCAATATCTAAAACCGTGTTTCCTGGTTTTATTTTATTTTTTATAAATATGAAAGTTTCTTTTTCGTAACCATCACTATAATATCGAAACCACCTAGTTGGCATTTTATAAGAAAACCCATTCATTTTTATTAATATGCCTTTACCAGATGTAATAAAATCTAATAAATTGTAAATTAACTTTTTCATTTGTTTAATAATTTTTTTTCTAAGTTTATTCTAACTATTTTATATCTTTTTATCTATCTTTAATTGTATCTTTCTTTTTAGGATTAAAATTCCTCTTAATTAATAAGATTGAATTGAATCATTCTATGCATTTATGATTAACAATTACTTCCTAAAATTCAATTTTTTTTATACTTTATTGTTGTTTTTTTAGTATTTAACACTTATAAATTTTTTATTTTTATTGCTGGAACTCCAGCAATCAACAAGTTAGATTCAAAAGATTTAGTAACAACACTATTAGCACCAATAACTGTATTGTCACCAATAATTACACCCTTTGTAATTGTAACCTTGTTACCTATCCAAACCTCTTTTTTTATTTGTATTGGATTACTAGTCCTCTTTTTAATGTTTTTCAAATCATGATCTTGGTCTCTAATTACACAAAATTCAGCTATCTCACATCCTTCGTCTATGATAATTTCTTTATGGGCAACAATCATATTGTAATTTCCAATAAAAGCACCATTGATTGATATTTTGCTATTTCCACTTGCGTGAATAGTCGTTCCAATCTTTATGAAACTATTTTTTATTTCCAAAAAAGCTTCGTTTTCTTTTATTATTGAACAATTTTTTTCAATCGTAACATTTTTTAGATTTATGCCGGGATATTTTAGCCGAAGAAAAAAGACTCTACATTTTGATTGAAAAACATGTATCAGCGTATCAATTTTTCTAATTATTTTGCCTAATAGCTTCATCTCTTATCTTTAAAAGTGGTTTTGAAATAATTTTAAAATAAATAATAAAAAGCGCTAAATTACTTAAAATAATTGTAAATGCAGTACCCTGAATACTCCAAATAGATGTTCCAATTATTAATAATATTATATGAAAAAGAATGCTTATTAATGAAAAAATGACAATTTCCTTTTTCATTTTAAAGAACCACATTAAATTAATAAAGACATTAGTAAAGGACCATAAAAAAATACCACCAATAAGAATAAAAAATATTTTTAACCCAGAATAAAATTGAATATTTATAAAATAATGGAAAATAAATGGGGTTATAAGAATTATTAATAATGTTGCAATACTTATGATAATTGCATAATATTTAAAGTTACTCCTAAATGAAATAAAGTTTTTTTCACTAAGCGATTTGTAAAATTTTGGAGTAAAATAATTTAAACAAGCGCTAATTACTGCAATTAGAATAAAGGCGAAGGATCCACCTATACTGTAAATGCCAGTTTCTTTATTTCCTATGATGTATGATATAATAAATCTGTCAGAAGAAAACAATACAAATACAGATGTTTGAGAAATGATTCCAATTGCACCAAGTTTAAAATCATCTTTGAAGTTCTGTAAATTAAAGTTAAACGTAACTTTCCTGTTTTTAATAAGATAAGAAATTATAAAACAAAAAGAGATAATAAAACTTATTGCAATACCATCTATTCTACCTTCTAATCCGAGATTCAAAAACTTAATGAGTATATAAGATAAACCTAATTCAATAAGCAATTTTGAGATAACTAACATTGAAAATATATATGGTTTTTCTTCTAAACGATATATTAGTGTTAATAAATCAAATAAAAAATTCATCAATGCAACTATGGGTATGTAATAAGTAAAAGTGATTGGAATATGGAAATTTTGTTCAATTTGTTTTGCAAATAAGAGAACTAACAAAAACACACAAACAGTTATAAAAATGGCAATTAAAATCCCATGGTAAACTTTTTGAATATTTTCCTCGTATTTGATTTTGTAATAATCGATACTTAAATTATAGATAACACCCATTGCAATTAATGGGGTTAAAAACGTAATGCCACCTGAAAATAAATTGATCACCCCAAAATCGGTTGGACTTAAATAATTTGTAAACCAAGGTAACAACAAAAAGGATAAACTTTTCGCCAAAAAAGAAGTGGTCAAATAAATACTTAATGATTCAAGTGCTTTTCGCTTTGACTTAAAAGATGAAATTGCTTTTTTTATCACTTTAAATAATAATACCTTGTAAAGGTAGAAATTGTTTTGATATTTAGTTAGAATTAAAAGCTAGTTCAATTAAAATAGAACAAAAAGTCATTTATCAAAATGAACTAATTCTAAAAAATAAATCAATTAATTCTTTGGTGTTTTTATTACAGAACGCTTTCTAACCACTATTTATGGCGTTTATCCCACCAAATAAAAGAAAACAAGAAAAACAACCACGCCCAATACGAGACAAACAAGGTCAAGCGATGCGCAAAACGCATTTTTCGTGCAGGAAATACATTGATTGGGTGATGGTTGTTGTAACTTTTTAATAGTTTATCTGCTATCCATGGGTCTTTATTAGCGTATGCTTTGGCGCGCATTAGTGAGTCATTTGCCAAGCGATGAATACTCGGGCGGTGGTTTTTCTCCATAAATTTTAAAGAAGGTTCTTTATCTAAATCGTAGTAATGCCAACCGTCATTCAATAAAATCTCGTAGGTAAAATGCCCTTTTTTGTCTTTGAAAAAACCAACTTTTCGGTAACGATATCCTTTTCGTTTCAATGCTTCCATTCCGATAATGGATTGTTGGCTGCACAATGCTTCTGGGTAATTTAAAATGTCATCTGGCGCAACAATTCCCATTAAATGTGGGTGAAGTGGTTGAAGAATTGCTAACAACCAATTGTTTTTCCAGGTGTATCGGCTCCAACCGTGTATAAAACGCATGCGCAAGGTTCTAGCCATTAAATTCGCATAGTTCAACGAGTCATTTTTAGTAACTGTTGGCCCTGCATTTATACTGTCCACATGTTGAATCAATTTATCCAACGAGCGAATATAGAGCAAAGAAGGATCAAATTCTTCTTCAATTTTTGTAGGTGTAATTGGTGTTGTTTGTTGGATGGAATTGGTATATAAATTCAACAAACTGAAAAGTAGGAAGATTAGAGGAATGGAATATTTTAATACTTTCATTAATCTAATTTTTTTGGATGCAAATTTAGTAATTTTAACTTATTAAATTGTGTTTTTCGAAAAACATCTTTTTATATTGATAAAACGTTTAAAAAAGCAGGAGGGTTGTTATTTTTAAGATGAATTGTTATTAAATATTATTAAACAATAGATCTGCTCATCCAAAAAAGACCTTATTTTTGTCCCAATCAACAAACAAACTATGCAAACAGTATTTATTTTACTTACGTCTTGTTTTTTGTTTTTTAACAATCAAAACGAAGTGCCTTACAGTTCAATAGAACGTGCATTTATTGCCAACAATGCTGAAGCAATCGTTCAGTTGGGGAAAGATAAACTAGTGCTTAACATTTCAGGTAAAGAAGCTGTTTACAATCATGCGCAAGCGCAAGTGGTATTGAAAGATTTTTTCAGTAAAAAACCATGTGCAGCCTTTAAACTAATTTTCAAAGGCAAAGAAACAGGCGATGGTTGTTTTGCCATTGGAACGTTTGAATCCAAATCAGAAGATTTTCGTGTTACCCTGCATTTTATAAAGATTGATGCGGAGTTTAAAATCGAACGTCTTATAATCGAAAAAGAATAGAAGATGACAGTTGTTCAAGAAATTATTGCAAATGCCTTACGCGAAGATATTGGCGATGGCGATCATTCAACCTTAGCATGTGTACCAGAAAATGCAACAGGAAAAGCCCAGTTATTAATCAAGGATAATGGTGTTTTGGCAGGTGTGGAATTGGCTGTTGAAATCTTCAAACAATTCGATCCTTCGTTAAAAGTTACGGTGTTTAAAAAAGACGGTGATGTTGTTACAAAAGGCGAAATTGCATTTACAGTGGAAGGTTCTTCAAGATCGATTTTAACAACAGAGCGCTTGGTCTTGAATTTCATGCAGCGCATGAGTGGAATCGCAACACAAACTGCTAAAATCGTTCAAAAAATAGATGGTTTATCTACCAAATTATTGGATACACGCAAAACAACACCTGGTATTCGCTACATGGAAAAATGGGCGGTTAGAATTGGGGGCGGTTACAACCATCGTTTTGCCTTGTATGATATGATCATGTTGAAAGACAATCACCTAGATTACGCAGGTGGTATAACTCAAGCGGTAGCTCAAACACGTTCGTATTTAAAAGAACAAGGAAAAAATCTGAAAATCGAAGTGGAAGTGCGTACCGAAGAAGAATTATTGGAAGCGATTGCTACGCCAGGAATAAATCGTATCATGTTGGATAATTTTCAACCAGCTGAAATTAAACGCTTATTGCCATTGATTCCTTCTCACATTGAAACCGAAGCATCTGGTGGCATTACCTTAGACACAATACGTTCTTATGCTGAAACAGGCGTGCAATTTATTTCCGTCGGAGCATTAACACACAGCGCCGGAAGTTTGGATTTAAGTTTGAAAGCTTTTTTTTAGAAGATTTTTGGACTGCAAGACATCAGGACTTCAGGACTTCAAGAATTAATAAAACAATTATTTAATGTGTAAATGGAACAATGAAATGAGATCGTGATTTTGTTTTTATAATAAATTTTTTCGGCATGATTTTTACCAAAAATACATGCCAAAAAAATAGATTGTGTCATGTTTTTTGCTGGATTTCATCCAGCTAAACTATCTAACCCCTCCGGGGTTATAGTTGAATTTTTCATGATTGAAAGACATTAATACAAGATCGTATTTCTGTAGAAATCTAAACTCAACACTCAACACTTTTAAAAAAGACTTCAGGATTACAAGATTCAATACTTCAAGACTAGATCGTATTTCTATTGAAATCTCAACTCAAAACTCAAAACTCAAAACCCAACACTCTATAATGACTTCATTCCTTCATCCCTTCATTTCTATATTCTTTAATTTCCAACAAAAAATCCACATCCGCCTCAATTTTATTGCCAATAACAACAATGTTCGCACCTGCGGAATGGATTTCTTTAATTTGAGCTACTGTTTGAATTCCTCCTCCAATAATCAATGGAATTCCAAGATCTTTGATCGCATGAATCATATCTGTTGGAACAGCATGTTTCGCACCACTTCCTGCGTCTAAAAACAACACTTGTTTACCTTGTAATTTCCCAGCAATGGCTGTTCGTTTGGCAATTGAAATATTGTTTCGTGGAATAGGGGTGGTTTGGCTAACATAGGCAACAGAAGAACGCGTACCGCCATCGATTAATAAATACCCCGTTGGAATTATTTCAAGGTCCATTTCAGCTAATTCAGTTGCAGAATCGATGTGGTGACCTATTAAATAATCTGGGTTTCTTCCAGAAAGTAAACTTAAATAAAGTAAGCCATCTGCTTTTTCAGAGATTTGTTGCGACGATCCAGGGAAAATCACCAAGGGAATCGCTGAATGTTTTTTAATGAATTCGCACGTTTTCTGAAATGCCTGGCTAGAAACAGTGCTGCCTCCAATAAAAATAAAATCAATGGAAGCAGTACTAGCGTTTTCCAATGTAGCGATTAGACGTGGTCCATTATCTGTTTTTTCAGGGTCAATTAAAACGGCAATTGCATTGTTTGCATGTTTAATTTGGGATAAGATTTTTGACATGTACGATTTTAGAGTGGTTAAGAGTAATTATATAATTTTGATGTACAAAAGTATAAATTTCTACTAAATCGTGTCCTTCTTGTTGAATAATTTTTCCACTTAAACAATTTTCTTTTTCTGCTGCAAGGATAAGCTCCGTTTTAAAATCAATTCCTTTTCGGTTGGCCAATTTATAAAGTGTCTCTTTTGCGCTCCACAATTTTGTCATTTCTTCATCTGAAGAACAATCAAATGAATCTTTTTCAAGTGTATTTAAAAATTTAAGGTGTACTTTTTTTGCTTTTCCAGAAATGTATTCAAGATCTAAGCCAACTTGAAATTCTTTGCAAAAAGCTATTCCTACTAAGTTTTTAGAATGACTAATCGAGATATATCCTTCTTGTTGAATGAAAGGTGCCCCGATTTCAGTGTAATGAATGTGTTCGTGGCCAAACAATTGATGCCTTAAATAACGCGTAGCGATAAATTGTTGTTGCTTTAATTTGGAATGAATTGAATAAAAACGTTCGAATTCTAGTGAAGTTAAATGGTTGAAATAATCGCTCGGATTAAATGATTCAAAAGCAATTAAATGAAGTTCAACTTGGTTGAAATGTAGAATTTCATACTTGAATGGCATACATTTTAATTTAAATGCAAAAAAACAAAAAATAATCCACTTAACTTAGACTTGTATAAAATCCAATTATATTTAATAGTTTTTAATTTAATGTTGATTTTAGAATCTTTAGTTTTGTTAATGAAAGTTAATTAATAATTTAATTATTTTTTTTTAACATTATGAATATGAAAATGTTTTTTTCTATATTTACAAGCTTTAAAAAAGCAAAAAAGTTTAATCAATAAATAGTACATATGTTACGAAAACTTAACTTTTTATTATTAAGTATCTTAATGACAGCTTCTTATAGCTTTGCTCAATCAGGTTTGGGGTCTATTAAAGGTACAGTAAATGACACGGATACAAAAGAGCCTTTACCGTTTTGTAAAGTAGTTTTGTTTCAAAGTGGAAACGTACGTGGTGGAGCAACAACGGATTTTGATGGAAAATTCCAAATAAATTCTGTCGGAGCTGGAACGTATGACGTTGAAGTTAGAAACGAAGCAGAAGGGTATCAACCAGTTCGTAGAACAGGTGTAATCATTTCTTCAGAAAAAATTACATTTTTGGATGATGTTACCTTATCTAAAGCGAAAGGTGTAAAAGAAATTCAAGAGGTTAAAGTAGTTGCTTACCGAGTTCCATTGATTGATAAAGATGGTGGTTCTTCTGGAGCAACAATTACACGAGAAGACATTTCTCGTTTACCAGTTCGTTCAGCAGCTGGTGTTGCATCAACAGTTGGTGGTGTAAATACAGATGAAGGAAGTGGTGCGATTTCTGTACGTGGTTCGCGTGAAGATGCTTCATATTATTTCATTGACGGTATTAAAGTGCGTGGATCTTCCAACTTACCAAAATCTGCAATTGAAGAGGTTTCTGTAATCACGGGTGGTTTACCTGCAAATTATGGAGATGTTACCGGTGGTGTGATTTCTGTAACTACAAGAGGTCCATCTGCGAAATACTTTGGTTCAATTGAAGGAGTTTCTTCTGGTCTATACATCAATGGAGCAGATAAAGATGGTTATGACGGAAAAGTTTTCGGTTTAGATAAATTTGGATATAACTTATTAGAGGGAATGTTCTCTGGTCCATTATGGATGCAAAAAGATTCTACAGGTGCAAAAGTGAAGCCGCGTTTAGGATTCTTGGTTTCTGCCAATTACACAAATGAATTGGATAGTCGCCCATTAGCGGGTGGAAGCTACCGAATTAAAAAAGATGTGCGCGATTATTTAATTGCGAATCCGTTAAGATTAACGTCGAATGGTGATGGTACATTTAATAACACTAATTTCTTAAGAACTTCTGACTTTGAAAAAGTTGATTGGAGAATGAATGCAGCACGATCAGTTTTTTCTGCACAAGCAAAAATTGACGTAAATACAGGACCTTCAACAAATCTTACTTTTGGAGGATCTATGAATTATAATAATAGTAACAATTATTCTTATTACAGTTCATTAATGAATTTCTCAAATTTCGGAGTTTCTAAAACATTAGATTGGCGTGTGTTCGGTCGTATTACACAACGTTTCACTAACAATGAAGAAGGTTCATCTTCAAAAATTAAATCGTTCAACTACTCGTTGATGGTGGATTACTCAAAATCTATGTCAGAATCATACGATCCTAAACATGGTTTTAACCTATTCAATTATGGTCACGTTGGAACATATGATTCACGTTACGATGTTTCTTATCAATTCAACGATGACAAAAACTTGTTTGAGCAAACAGCTGTTCCTTTTCAAGCGAATGTTGATTTCACACCATCTTCAACAAATCCTCAATTAGCAGCGATTACTAATCAATATTACAGTTTATTAGGGCCTTTAGCTAGTCCGATAAATAACCCGTTTAAAGATAATTTAACGTTACGTCAAGGTAATGCCTTATTAAATGGTGACGTTCCTAAAAATGTATACGGAATTTGGGATAACATTGGAACGCCTTACAATGGTTTCGGTAAATTTGAAAACGACCAATTACGTGGAACAGGTTCATTCTCTGTAAACATTGGTGATCATTCCGTTTCTTTTGGATTTGAGTTAGAGCAACGATGGGATAGAGGTTGGACTTCTGGAACAACTACATCAGGAGGTGGAAATGGCCCAATTGGTTTATGGCAAATGGCACGTCAGTTAACAAATTCTCATATTGGTGAGTTAGATTTGAATAGTGGTGTTGTTTCTGATAGTGGTTCTTTCAAATACATTTCTTACAGTCGTTTAAATACAGGTAGTGCTTACACTACTGGCACAGGTGCTTATGGTGGTCAAGAAAATGCGGATAACCAATCGTTTTTTGATTACAATTTAAGAAATTACTTGTATTCGCAAGGGATGATTGGTAACGGTGGTGCTGGTTCAGACTTCATCAATATCGATCAATATGATCCATCAATTTACAAATTTGACATGTTCTCACCAGATGAATTATTGAACAGTGGTAATTCTTTTGTTTCTTACTGGGGGTATGATCACACTGGAGAGAAAGTTTCTGGAAATACAGACATTAATAAATACTTTAACGAATTTGATAAAAATGGTAACTACAAACGTTTTGTTGGTGCTTTCCAACCAACGTATATTTCTGGTTACATCATGGATAAATTTGCGTTTAAAGATATCGTCTTCAACGTTGGTTTACGTGTCGATGTATTTGATGCAAATCAACCAGTATTAAAAGATCCTTATTTATTCTATAGCGCGAGAACAGTTGCAGAAGCGAAAGCATTAGCTGCTACTGATCCATCGCAATATGGATGGGTTAATATTCCAGAAGGAATGGGTGATGATTACACAGTTTATGTGAATGATGTAAACAACCCAACAGCAATCAATGGGTATAGAATTGATCGTAATTGGTATAACGCAAGTGGTACACCAATTGAAGATCCAACAATTATTGAAGGAGCAAGTGGAATCGCACCTTGGTTGTTAAATCCAAATCAAAAATCGCCATCTGCTGAAGCATTTAAAGATTACGAAGCACAAATTAACCCAATGCCGCGTGTTGCGTTTTCATTCCCAATTTCGGATGAAGCATCTTTCTTTGCACACTACGATATCTTAACACAACGTCCTACTTCAGGTTTCCGTTTTGATCCGTTCCAATACCAATTTTTAAGAAGCGCTACAATTAACAATGCTAATTTGAAAGCGTCAACTACAATTGATTACGAATTAGGATTCCAACAAGTGTTATCAAAATCATCTTCATTAAAAATTTCAGCGTTCTACCGTGAGCAAAGAAATAACATTCAATTAGTGAACATGTTTAATGCGTATCCTCAAACGTATGCTACTTATGGTAACATCGATTTTGGTACAGTAAAAGGTATGACAATTTCATATGATTTAAGAAGAACAGGAAACATTCGTTTGACTGCGAATTACACCTTACAATTCGCTGAAGGAACTGGTTCAAGTTCAACTTCTTCATCAAGTTTAATCAATGCAGGTGTACCTAATTTACGTTCAATATTCCCTTATTCATATGACCAACGTCATGCAATCAATGTAACGTTTGATTACAGATACGGAAATGGAAAAGATTACAACGGTCCAGTGATTGCAGGAATCAATATTTTAGAAAACACAGGATTGAACTTAATAACGAATTTATATTCTGGTTCGCCTTATTCTTCACAAACTACATTTACAGATGCTGCAATCGGTAATTTAGCTTCTGGGTTAAATGGAACAACACAAGGTTCAAGAACGCCTTGGAATTACCGTTTAGATCTTCAAGTTGATAAAACATTTGAATTAGAATTTGGTAAAGACGGTAAAAAGAAAAAAGCAGCTGCGTTGAATGTATATGTTCGTGTAACTAATTTATTCAATCAGTTTAACGTATTGGAAGTTTACCGTGCAACTGGTAACACAAATGATGATGGTTATTTGGCAGCAGCTTTAAATCAATCATCGATTCAAAATCAATTAGATGAGCAATCATTTAGAGATTATTACACAATGAAAATTCAAAATCCATTTAACGTTAGTTCTCCTAGAACAATTCGTTTAGGTGTTAAATTTGATTTTTAATTCATAGAAAATAAAAAAGTTATGAAAAAGCAACTAGTAGGAGTTATTGTTGGATTATCAATTTTATGGGCAAATAATGTTTCTGCCTATTTAGGTCCAAATGACAAAGCAGGTATCTCTGGGAAACCAGCCGAAAATGTTTTAAAAGGAGCCAATTGCGCGCCTTCAAAAGCAAAAGTTACAATGAAGTTTAACGACGTTAGTGCGCTTCTTGAGCAAGGTGGAAGTATGTTTCAAGACCGTGCTAAAAGTATTGCAACTTATGAAATTCCAGCTGGAAGTGGATTAAGATTAATCTTTGCTGGAGCTTTGTGGATGGGTGGTACGGATGTAAATGGTCAGTTGAAATTAGCAGCTTTGAAGTTTAGAACTGCAAATGATTTTTGGCCTGGTCCTTTAACTGTAACTCCTGGTTCAGGTAATTACGATCCTCGTTACCCAGTAGGTGACAATGTTGTGCGTGATTTTGGTGAAGCGACTGTTGAACAAATAACATGTACAGCTTATGATAAATTCTATTTAATTTCTAAAGCAGAAGTTATTGCGTTCAATTTGTGGTGGGAATTTACAAACGGATTATCTACAACTCCTGCTGATGAACCTACTGCTGCAGCGTTTGACCACATCAATAATTGGCCTGCGCACGGAGCTGTTGGTCAAGATTTTTATCTAGCACCATTTTATGACAGAGGTAAAGATGGCTTTTACAATCCATTGGAAGGTGATTACCCTTGGTATGATGATATTTTAGGAAGAGATGACATCGAATGTGGCGTTGATCGTCGAATTTCGTTATTTGGTGATAACACGTATTGGTGGGTTTTCAATGATAAAGGAAATATTCATGCTGAATCTGGAGGTGATCCAATCGGTATGGAAATTCGTGCGCAAGCATTTGCATTCTCTACGAGTGATGAGATTAACAGAATGACTTTTTACAACTATGAATTGATTAATAGAGGAACACAAACATTGTTCAACACGTTCTTCTCTCAGTTTTTAGATGCGGATGTTGGTTATTTCGGTGATGATTACGCAGGATGTGATGTTTCTCGTGGTTTAGGTTACATGTATAACGGTGATTTAAATGATGAAGATTTTAATGGTAAAAAAGGTTTTGGGGATAATCCTCCAGCAATTGGGTGTGACTTCTTTGAGGGGCCTTACATGGATCCTGATGGTATTGATAATCCAGGTCCTAGATACAATGAAGTAACAGAAACTTGGGAAACGCCATCTGTTTTAGATGCAATTAATAACAACGGAATTGTTTACAAAGGAATTGGTTTAGGATATTCTGATAGTATTATTGATAATGAGCGTTATGGAATGCGTCGTTTTACATACTTTACGAGTACAGATGGTTTCCCACGAAGCGATCCTGCGAATGGTCAAGCGAACCAGTTTTACAATTACATGGTTGGTAAATGGGCTAATGGTTCAGAAATGTATTATGGTGGACGTGGCTGGGAAGGTTCAGCGGGTGTTACAAATACCTTGTCTGATTATATGATGCCAGGTGATTCTGATCCATTAAATTGGGCAACAGGTGGTATCGATGTATTATCTGGAACGTATGCTAATGGTTGGGAAGAATCAACGAATCAAAATCCAGCTGGAGATAGACGTTTCGTTCAATCTGCTGGTCCGTTTACATTGAAACCAGGTGCTGTAAATAACATTACTGTAGGTATGGTTTATGGTCGTGGAAAAGATGGAGATTTGTTATCGTCTGTGAGAGTCATGAAACGTGCTGATACAAAAGCGCAAGCATTGTTTGATGCGTGTTTCAAAATTTTATCGCCTCCAGATGCTCCTAAATTAGATATTCAAGAGTTGGAAAATGAGTTAATTTTAACGATTTCTAATCCATCAAGCTCTAACAACTACAAAGAGCAATACAAAGAATTGGATGAAATTAATATCCCAGATCCAACAGTAGATAGATACTACCGTTTTGAAGGATACCAAATTTTCCAATTGAAATCTAAAGATGTAACAATTGCAGAGATTTTTGACAATACTAAATCGCGTTTAGTTGCGCAATGTGATAAGAAAAATGGTGTAGATCGTTTGATTAACTTTGAATTTGACGAAGATTTAGGTTTCTCGATTCCTACAGAAAAAGTGAAAGGTTCAAATACAGGTTTAAGACATTCATTTAAATTAACGGAAGATGCTTTTGCAAGTGGTGCAAATAAATTGATTAATCATAAATCTTATTATTATGTTGCAGTAGCTTATGCATTCAATCAATTCTCCAAGTACGATCCAAATGATCCAGATTTGTTATTAGGACAAAAAATCCCTTACATTTCTTCTCGTTTGAACTATGATGGTTCATCTATCCGTTCAATTGAAGCGATTCCTCACAATCCAATGCCGGAAGCTGATGGAACAAATCAATTAGCAGTTTATGGTCAATCTCCAAGAATTACTAGAATTGATGGTTATGGTAATGGAAATTCTTCAATTGATCTGACAGCTGCAACAGAGAATACTATTTTTAACACAGGTTTCATGCAAAACCCAGAGTATGATTATACGGGTGGACCAATCGGAATTAAAGTGGTGGATCCTTTGAATTTAGCAGATGGTTATTTCGAATGTAAATTTAGAGATTACACGAATTCTAACTCAGATAGAAATGGAGCAGATACAGCAAAATGGACTATTTATAGATACGATAAAAAAGGTGGATCTATTTTAGATTCAGTTCAATCTGAAACAATGATTTCTATCAGCAATGAACAAATTATTCCACAATGGGGTGTTTCTGTTCAAATTGCGCAAGAATTGTACACTGGAACTGGAACGAAAGAAACGTTATTAACGAATTTAATTGAAAGTACAATTGAATTTGAAGATTCATCCAAACGTTGGTTATCTTTCGTGCCAGATGGTGATGGATATTTCCCAAATAACTGGATTCGATCAGGTGAATATGTTCCTGCTGCTGCGGATAATAATCCTACTGTATTGAGTTACTTAAATCCAACAAATTACAAGGATGAAATTGGTCAAGACCCAACGAAATCGTATGCAAAAGTATTGGTTGGTGGAGTTGCGCCGCACAGATTAGTAGGTTATCAAGGTGATTACATGCCGTTAGCATATTATGGTTCGGTGAATGCAACTACAGGAGTTTGTGCTGATCCTGGAACTGCTCGTAAAAATGCTTCTATCAGTTTCTTACCAAGTGTTAACATTGTATTGACAAAAGATAAATCTAAATGGACGCGTTGTCCAGTATTTGAATTAGGTAGATCAACTGCCTTGAATATTGGTGGTGCCGTACCAGGAGGATTAAGAAAAAGTCAAAGCGTTGACAAAGATGGAAATTCTGACGGATCAGGTACAGGTATGGGTTGGTTCCCAGGTTATGCAATTGATTTGGAATCTGGAGCTCGTTTATACATGGCATTTGGAGAAAATTCCTTCTTAGGATCCCACAATGGTGGCGATATGATTTGGAACCCAACAAGTACATTGGTTGACAATGGTGGTTCGCCAGTATTTGGTGGAATGCATCCAGTTTATGTATTTAGTTACAATCAAAAAACGATTAACAAATATAATTCTGGAGCTGATTTCCCTGCATATACACAAGCTGCAAATGATAACGCGGGTAATTATTTATTACAAAAAGTATTAGAATTTGATGGCGGTACTTCAGCTGAAGCGAAGAAAACGGTTTACGGAAGTTTATCATGGATTGCTTACCCGATGTTGGCAGAAGGTCAAAAAGTAAATGCAACCGATGTTAGGATTCGATTACGTGTTAATAAAGAATACAAAAACTTTGTTGGTTCAGGCGAAAATGGTGGCAAACCAATGTATGGGTGGTCAATGAATGATATTTCGACTAAAACAGCAAGTCAAGACCAATTGACGGATGCGTTGAAATTAATAAATGTTGTTCCGAATCCTTACTATGCTTTCTCAGACTACGAACGAACAAGAATAGATACACGTGTGAAAATTACAAATTTACCAGAAAGATGTACGGTTCGTATTTATTCTGTCAATGGTAAATTAGTTCGTACATTCAAAAAAGACAGTGAAGTAACTTCTTTGGACTGGGATTTAAATAACTCAAAAGGAATTCCTGTTGGAGGAGGTGTGTATTTAATTCATGTTGAAGTACCTGGAGCAGGTGAAGTTATTTTGAAATTCTTCGGTGGTATGCGTTCGGTGGATTTACAAGGAATTTAAATAAGGTATAAAATTAGAAAGCGATGAAAAAATCAATTTATACAATCAAAAGCGTTTTAGTTCTTGGACTTATGTTGTCAAGCTTAAATGTAAGTGCAGGTAACGAAGATCGTTCGGGTTCTGCTGGAGCTTCTTATTTAATGGTTAATCCATGGGCAAGATCAAGTGCTTTGGGTGATGCTGGTATTGCATCTTCAAAAGGACTAGAGGCAACATTTACAAATATTGCTGGCTTAGCTTCAACTGAAAAGACACAGATTAAGTTCAATTATACCAATTGGATGGGTAGTGCTGGAGTTACATTTAATAGTGCTGGTATTGCACAACGAATTTCTGAGTCATCAGTTATTGCAGTGAGCATACAATCAATGGGATTTGGTGAAATTCCAATCACAACGGTTGCAAATCCTGAAGGAAATATCGGAACGTTTTCGCCATCTTCAACAGTTTTTAATATTGGATATGCGAAACAATTTTCCTCTACGATTTCTGGGGGAATTAACTTCAAAATATTATCTGAAAGTTTATCTAATTTAAGTGCAACAGGTGTTGCAATTGATGCAGGTGTTCGTTATGTTACTGGTGAAAAAGACCATATTAAATTTGGTATTACTTTACGTAATGTTGGTCCAACGATGAGTTACAAAGGTGATGGTTTAGCGCAACAAGCTTCTTATTTGAACGGAACAATTACTGCTTCATTAGAAGAACGTTCAGCTAGTTTTGAAATGCCTTCGTTATTAGCAATTGGTGGGTCTTACGACTTTATCTTTTCTGAGAAAAGTAAATTGAACTTAGCACTTGGTTTTACAGCTAACTCTTTCCAAAATGATCAATACCGTTTAGGGTTAGATTATTGCATGACTGGGGAGAAAGTTGCTTTCAACTTAAGAGGTGGTTTTGTTTACGAGAAAAATTTATTCAATGAAGAAAACAGAACAAATGCATTGGTTGGTCCTTCTGCAGGTTTCTCGCTTGATGCATTAGTTGGAAAAAACAAAAGTGCGTTAGGTGTTGAGTATGGTGCTCGATTTGCAGGTATTTTTGGAATCATTCACACAATTGGTGCAACGATACAATTGAAATAAAATAATAAATTACTATATTTGTTGAAGCAAGAGAGTCCATTGGGCTCTCTTGTTTTTGTTTAGTAGACTTTAAACACATTGATATGTCACAAATTAATTATTACACAGTAGAAGGATTAAAAAAATTAAAAGATGAATTGCATGAAATGAAAACCGTGCAACGTCCTTCTATTTCCAATCAAATTGGTGAAGCACGCGACAAAGGTGATTTATCTGAAAATGCTGAATACGATGCTGCAAAAGAAGCACAAGGCTTGTTAGAGATGAAGATTTCTAAGTTAGAGACCGTTTTATCCAATGCACGTTTGATTGACAATTCCACCATGGATAATTCAAAGGTGTTTATTTTATCGAATGTTAAAATACGCAATGTTGCCAATAATATGGAAATGGAATATTTATTGGTTGCAGAAAATGAAGCTGATTTGAAAGCGAAGAAAATATCAATTGATTCTCCGATCGGAAAAGGATTGTTGGGTAAAAAACAAGGCGATATTGCTGATGTGCAAACACCTAATGGAATTATACAATTTGAAATTATTGAAATCACGCGTTAATGAGCACGATCTTTTCAAAAATCATAGATGGTTCTATCCCAAGTTATAAAGTTGCTGAAAACGATCGTTTTTTAGCATTTTTGGACATTCAACCCTTGGTAAAAGGTCATGTGTTGGTAATTCCAAAAACAGTCACAGATTTTATTTTTGACATGGAAGATGAACAGCTAAGCGAACTAATGTTGTTTGCCAAACAAGTTGCATTGAAAATGAAAAAAGTATTGCCTTGCAAAAAGATTGGTGTAACAGTGATTGGATTAGAAGTGCCACATGCGCACATTCATTTACTTCCAATAAATGGAATATCAGATATGGATTTTTCAAAAGCGAAACTTTCTTTTCCATCAGAAGAAATGGAAGCAGTTTGTTCATTGATTCAAAACGCTTAATACGATGCTTAAAAAGCTTTTAATAACACTTTTATTATTAAAGCTTTCTGTTTCTTATGCAACAGAGAAAAAAAACATTTTGTTTATTGGTAATAGCTACACGCATTACAACAACATGCCTAAAATCTTTGATCAATTGGCAACTTCAAAAGGCTACGATCTTCAAGTAGAAATGTTTGCCAAAAGTAGCCATACGTGTAAAATGCATTCCGAACGAAAAGATTTATACGAAAAGATTGGAAGCAAAAAATGGGATTACGTCGTTTTTCAAGGCTTCAGTAGAGAATTGTTTTACCGTCCAGCGCATTTAGATACGTCATTTTTGCCGTATTTCAATCGAATCATGGATTCTATCTATTCAAATTATTCGTGTACAAATGTGTTGTTGTATCAGACTTGGGGGTATAAAAACGGGTATGAAATTGATTCCAACCAAGTTTCTTACCAGGAAATGAGTGATCGAATTGCCATGGGGTATCAATATGTATCGGATAAATACGCCTTACCAATTGTTCCCGTTGGACAAGTTTGGGAGACGGTTAAATCAAATTATCCATCCATCAATTTATACACAGAAGATAACCAACATCCTTCCTTATTTGGCTCTTATTTAGTTGCGTGTACATTTTTTACTGCCATTTTAAAATCTTCGCCTATTGAAGGTTATAAAGGATCATTACCTGACAAAGAAGCTGCAACCATTCAACAAACTGTCTATGATTTTGTTACCTTAAACATTGAACGCTACATGTTGAAGATGAATACGGTTGATGTGCGCTATGAAAAAACGGCTGGTGGAAAGTACTTGGCTTATTGCAAAGCCTATTACCCGCAAGCGGCAAGTGTGAAATGGGAGTTTGGCGATAAAGAATTTGCGTATTCAAAATTCATTGTTCATTCCTATAAATTGCCCGGTTTCTATAATGTTAAAGTGACAATTTACGATAAATGTGGTGAAATCATTCATCAAAACAAAGTCTTTTTCAAACCAGAAAAACCCATTAAAAAGAAAAAGATTTAATTTTCTTTAGAACTTATACCAAAAAGTTTGTGGTTGATTTCACGGATTGGTTTTAATATAAATTCGAGTTTTGCCTTAATCGGTTCTAAGTAATATACGATTACAAAAAACAAACTGATAAAAGCGATTACAGCTGGAATAACCTGATAAGGCGTCAGTGCTTTGTGAAAGAATCGATTCAATCCAAATCCAGTTAAACTTCCATATAAAACGACCATGTGCAAAATGTAAACAGTTAAGGTGTTTTGACCCATTTTTAAGAATAAATTCTGTTTGATATTGCCCATTAATTTCTCAACAATCATCAATGTTCCAAGGAGCATAAATACCATGCCCATGCATTCGTACAACCAATCTAGGCGATAAATGTGGTGGTACGTTAATCCAAGTTGGCGGTCAAAATACACCAAGATTGCTTTTATGAAAAAGTAAAGGACAGCACCTGTGAAAAAAACAATTAGCGAAAACCCCCAACTTTTAACCTTTTCTTTGTATTGATAAAGAAGCGATCCAAACATTGCACCGTACATGGTATAGCCCATTCTTGGGATGATCGGAAAAATGGAATACTTTCCTTTGAACATGTTTTGAATAAAACTTGGAGCATTTGCTGGCCAATACTCGTTGTCTTCAAAATGAATAAAATAGAGGTTTAAAGAAAAAACGGCAGTTCCTGCCAAGAAAAACAAGAACCAAAGCGGTACAATTTTCAACAGTTTAAACAAGCCATAAATTACTAATATAAAGAAGATACCAATTCCAATGCACTGCAACACGTGAAAGGCATAAACTTGCAATAAATAGCCCCAGAAAAGTAATTCAACAACGCGTTTGAATCCTTTTTTTACGCGCATATTTTTAAAGTAATCAATGTGGTTGTTTCCCATTAACAAGTAGACAAATACAATGCCTGTAACCGTTAAAAATGTAGGAGAGGTGAAACTGCGAATAAATTCCCAAATGCGGTAAGCAGTATATGAATTATCGCGGTACACTTCCATCAGTGAGTCGTCAATAAAATGCCCTTCAAGCATTAAAAGGATTGCAATTGAGCGAGCCAAATCAATGAATTTAAGGCGCGTTTTAGTTGGTGTAATTTGTTCTGTGATAACTGTCATTTGTATAAATTGCTTTGCAAAGATACAGAAATTTGAATTTAGTACCTTGAATTATTTAATTGGAATATTTCGTAGGTTTTAATTCTTAAAAAGATGCATTTCATTATAATGCGTTACCACAACGTTGAAGGGAAATGTGTTTTTTCAAAATAAAACAACAGTTTGTTATATGAATGATACAAAAATCAAAAGAATAGGAGAGGTTTTACTATTATTAATAAAATTAGTGATGGTTTAGCAAAAACATTTAAAGTTGATACATTAGCTGCCCAAAATTAATCTCTACTTGGTTCTTATACTATTAGTGTGACTTATAATATTGTAACTAATATTAATACAGAAAATGTTGCAGGCTTTAATAGTAGTGTTAAATTTATTAAAATTAAGGCTCCAAGGGCAATGAATTATTTTGGAGTTAATCAATTTAGGTTCAGAACACAATCAACTTTACCGGTAGAATTAACAGCATTCAATGCAAATTGTACAGAAAACGCAACAATAATCAACTGGCAAACAGCTTCTGAACATAACTCAGCGTATTTCGATATTGAGAAAAGCAGAGATGGTGCAACTTGGAACGTGATTAAAACCGTTAGCGCAGCTGGAAATTCTACTTCAACAATTGATTATTCAATCATTGATTCAGAGAAAGCAATGGAAGTTGTTTATTACAGATTAAATCAAGTTGATATTGATGGTGCATCAAAAATTTATGGACCAATTAGTGTAAGCTGTGATGAAACAAATGATTTCACTGCAACTATTTTCCCAAATCCTACGGCTAAAGATTTTTCAGTATCATTTTTAAATAGCGAAGCACAAAATTTCGATATTCAATTAATCGGAACAGATGGAAAAGTGGTTTATCAAACAACACGTTTAGTAGAAGCTGGAGCTACCATTCTTCCACTATCAAGCGAGTACTTAAATGCAGGAGTTTATTCTTTGCATGTAAAAGGTGAAAATACGTTGAAAACAATCAAATTGGTTGTGCAGTAATAAGAAACTTAGTGTATTAGAAGCGGTGTTGATTCATCGCTTTTTTTTGTCTATTAATTTGTTCGTTCGATAGATATTATTTCTATTTTTCGTTCAACTGCTGCAGCTTTCGAATAAACGGAGTTTTTCTGATCGTGGAAGTTATCGCTGGTCATTTTATTCGCGTTGTTTTCACCGAATGGTACCTCAACAAACTGTAATGTTCCATTTTCTATGTAGGTTGAAAATTTCTCGTTTTCTAGTTCTGCTAAATAGTTCTTCAGTGAAGCAATGCGTCGTTTGGTTAATTTCACATTGTAATCAGATTTTGCTAAAGGACTTGCAAATCCTTTAATAATAAGTTTAATGCGTGTTCCTTTTTGTAATTCTTTGAACAATAAATCACTGAAAATTGATAAATCTTTCACACCTTGATCTACGTATTCAATGAAAAAACTTTCGATTTCTTCTTTGGCAATTTGTGCTTTTTCTGGAATTAAACCTTCTGAATATTCTTCTTGATAGGTGGACAACAGTTTTGTGTATTCAGCATAGGTCGTTAAATAGTTGAGTGTTGTAGTTGTATCTGTCGACTTTGGATTGGGCACATCGTTGTGAAAATATAAGGTTACAGGCAAACGTTTCATCAATGTTTCAAACGTTTCAATTGACGTAATTAATTCCGTTGAATCAATTTCTTTTCTGAAAGGAACAACACTAAAAATATCACTGCAACATGTTGGGTTTTTACTGTATTTCACGCCTTTTCGGTTACTGCTAAGATAGGCAGTGTCTTGCTGTTGAAAATAATACAAATCATTGGCTGAAGAATTGAATGGTTTACCAATATTTTCTGGCGCACTAAATTGATTGTTGAATGTTGACTTAAAAATATCCAATCCACCAAATCCATTGTACCAAGAACTTGAAAAGTAGAGCGTATTGCTTTTTTCGTCCCACCAAGGACAAAGATCGTTGTCGACCGTATTGATTTCTTTGACAGATCGAACTTTTGAAAATTGATTGCCGTTTTTGAGTTGGCTGTACCAGATATCCATTCCGCCTTCGGTTCCTTCACGATCAGAAGCAAAAAAGAGTGTTTCTGTTCCATCCCAATTTGCGATGTGTGGCATTGTTGTATTGGCACCCGTTGCGTTGATTATTTCTCCTAAAGTATCAACGGAAGACCAAACTCCGTCTTTAAAATTTGCAACTGCAATTTTACACGAATAATTAAAATTGTCGTTTTTGCAAATACTGAAATAGAACCGTGTTTTGTCTAACGAAAAAGTTCCATTTCCAATATTGATATTCCCTGCAACAAGCGATGTTATTTTTTGACTTTCTTCAAATGAATCCGTTGTTTGTTTTGATTGAAAAAGTGATGTAGTATAATTAGGTGTAAAAACTTCTTCCTTGGAATTAATGGAATCAGCTCTTAAAGAAGAAAAATAAAACGTTCCATTGTAAATACTGTGGCCAAACTCCGAGTTTTCTGTGTTTACAGTTCCTGGAAGGGGATTTGTAATCAAATCAATAGAATTTTGAACATATGATTTTGCCCACAAACAAGCTTCTAATTCGCGCTTTGCTTTTAAATAGTAATAGCTTTTTTTATCAGTGGAGTAGGTACTTTTTGCTTTTTTAAACAGCGTGATTGCTTGGGTATAATCTCCCGTTTGTTTGATCATTAAAGCATAATTAATTAACGATGCTGGATAGATTTTTGTCCCTTCTTTTTGGTAAACAATGCCAAAATAATGGGCGGACTTTTCATAATCTTTATATGCTTTTAGTGCTTCGGCATATTTCCAATTAATGGCTACAGAATTTGAATCTAAATCCAAGGCTTGTTTGTAATAATCTAAAGCGTTTACGACATCGCCTTTTTTGTATTTTTCATCGCCGTAATTTAAATAGTTGAGTACTTTGTTTTGGCTAAAACAAGTCAAACAGAACGCTATGAAAAGTCCTGTTATATATAATCTGGACATACGCGATGGATTAAATTATTTTTCTTGACTTTATTTAAAATGTATTTTACAGCGATTTCAAATCCACCTCTGGCATTACTCGCAGGAACTAATTTTGAAAAATTAATATCGTAACTCAAACCTACAAACCAATTTTGATAATCCATTCCAGCATGAACAATGAACGCATCTTTGTTACGTAAATAAATGCCACCATAAATTGCTTTGTAAGCATAAACTGTTTTTTCCAAGGTGTATTTGGCAGCGCTTCCAAAAAGTAATTCAGAATAAACACCTTGAAAGGATGCGTTGATACTCGGAATCAAATCCAAATCCAAATTTATTGGATAAAATCCGTTAGCATAGATGGAATAGCGAACATCGCGCTTAACAACAGTTGAATAAAAACCTTGGTTCGGTTGGTTGATGTTAAATGCACTTAATCCAATGTTGATTGATTTGCGTTCAGCTAGTTTAAAGGTGTAATTCGTTCCAAATCCGATTGAAATATTCGTTTTTTGATTCGTTTGATTACTTTCTTTTGTCGCAAGAGATGGGTCAAAAATTATACCGTTGAACTGATTATCAAAATACAATAAATCCCAGTTAACTTGTCGGTTATTGATACCAATGTTTAATCCGAAACGAAGCGAATGCCGTTCGTTTTTGTTGAGCTTTAAATGATAAGATCCGTTTGCTTGCAATTCTAATGTTTTAAAAAAACCGTCGCCTGCATTGTCGTGAAAAAATAGAAATCCATAGCCAATAGCGGGTATTTTTTCTATTCGACTATCTGCTGAGATTGAAAAAGTTGTAAATGGAACGGTAACACTTCGCCACTGGTCTTTGTAATTTCCTACAAAACGATAATCGCCTTCAAAATTTCCAGCATTGGCTGGGTTAAGAAAAATAGGGTTGTTGTTGATTTGTGACCAATGAATATCTTGCGCAACAACTTGATTTTTTGCGAACAAAAAAACGATAATTAAAACAAGGTATTTTGTTGTATCCAAAAACATTACACTTTAAAAGTACGAATTTTATCAAATACAACGAATTTAATCGTGCGTTGACCACTTTTTTTTAAGGTTTTTTATGGGAATTACTTCCCAAGTTGGGAAAATTTCTTAAATTAGCACACAACTAAAATAGTATGTATCAACTGTTTAAGTTTTTTGGTATAAATGTTACAATAGCCAAACCATTAAAAATTAAAATTTTAACACCTGCCCTAATGAAAAAAAATACGATTTTACCAATTATTATAACCCTATTTACATTTGGTGCATTTGCACAGACAACTGACTTGTATGTGGGTGCTGCATCAGATTTTTATGCGAAAGGAACGCTTTCAATGCTTGGAAACGCTACAATTGCAAATGGACAAAAATTTACATCTGATGCAACAGCAAAGATATTAGCGAAAGGCAATGTAACTATTACCGCAAATCCACTAGTAATTGCGGGTGCATTGACGTTTACAAATTCAGTTGAAAAAAATATTTCTGGTAGTGTGCAATCCAAAGCGATTTACATGACAGCAAGTTCTGCATTGAATTTAAGTGGAACAGGAGATTTGAAAGCAACAGATTCATTAACACTAAATGGAAATATAAAAACGAATGCAAATGTAATTGAATTGGGCTCATCACCAACAAATGTTGGGTTATTGGTTCATACTTCAGGTTATATCAATGGAAATATGAAGCGATGGTTTGCTGCTGCTACAGTTTCAAATGTTCTATTTCCTTTTGGCGCAAGCACCTACTTTGTTCCTGCCAAAATTTCTTATACATCTGCACCTTCAGTTGGTGGAACGTTGCAAGGTAAGCATGTAATGAATACTGCCAATCCTTTAGTTGCTTCATCTTTAGTTGATGGATCCACAACTGTGGATAAAATTTCTGAAATGAACATTTGGCAAATTGATGCTGCAAATGGATTGACAGGTGGCGATTATAACCTAGAATTAACGACAAATTTAATTTATGGTGTTTCAGATGTTACAGACTTAAGAATTGTGAAACGTGGAATACCTTCTGATTTGTGGGCACTGAATGGAACTCATGAAACGGGGACAGGATCAACCTCAAATCCAACAATCAAAAGAGCTGCAATGTCAGGTTTTAGTCAATTTGCTATTGGAAGTTCATCAGCAAATCCTTTACCCGTTACATTGACTTACCTAAACGCAGATTGTGGTGAAAATGGTGTTGACATTAAATGGCAAACGGCTTCTGAAAACAACAGTGCTTATTTCGGAGTAGAGAGAAGTTTAGATGGTCAAAATTGGAATGAAATTGCAACGAAAGCTGCTGCTGGAAACAGTACCTCTTTAATTGATTATGCAATTGTTGATGAAGAAAGATTAGCTGGAACACGCTACTATCGTTTAAATCAAGTTGACAAGGACGGGAAATCAACGTTGCATGGTCCGGTTTCTTCTTCTTGTTTAAACGAAGATTTAACAATCACACTATTCCCAAATCCAACTTCAGCAAATATATCAGTTGCTGTTCAAACTGTAACGGCTGGATTAGTAGATTTAACGATCCACTCAATGGATGGTAAATTAATCACTTCATTAACAGCGCAGGTAGCGGCAGGATCATCAATTCTTCCAGTGAATATTGAAGGAAACAAAGTGGGTGTTTACTTGGTAAGCATTTCATTAAATGGAAAAACGAGCATCGAAAAATTAGTAATTCAATAAACTTACTTACCAAATTTTAAAAAAAGGTTGTCATTGGCAGCCTTTTTTTATGCATTAAAATTGGTTATTTCCTTTTAAATTTTTTGGATTCATTATCTTTGCACCATGGTTAAAATTCGTAACATAGAATTGGGTGAATTCCCTTTATTGTTAGCGCCAATGGAAGACGTAAGCGATCCGCCGTTTCGTGCCTTGTGTAAAAAACATGGCGCCGATTTGATGTACACTGAATTTATTTCTTCGGAAGGCTTGATTCGTGATGCTGCAAAAAGTGTTCAGAAAATGGATATTTACGAATATGAACGCCCTGTTGGAATCCAGATTTTTGGCTACGACATTGACAGCATGCGTGAAGCAACAAAAATCATTGAAAAAACAAATCCAGATATTATTGATATCAACTTTGGTTGCCCGGTTAAAAAAGTAACGTGCAAAGGCGCTGGTGCTGGAATGTTGCAAGATATTCCAAAATTAATCCGCATGACGGACGAAATTGTCAAGGCAACGAATTTACCGGTTACCGTTAAAACACGTTTAGGCTGGGACAATGAATCTAAATTTGTGGTAAGCACGGCTGAGAAGTTACAAGACGTTGGCGTTGAAGCGATTTCGATTCACGGAAGAACGCGTGTGCAATTGTACAAAGGTGATGCCGATTGGACGCTAATCGGAGAAGTGAAAAACAATCCTAGAATGCACATTCCAATCTTTGGGAATGGCGACATTGATTCGCCTGAAAAAGCTGTGGAATACCGCGATCGCTATGGTGTTGATGGTATCATGATTGGTAGAGCAAGTATCGGTTATCCTTGGTTTTTTAATGAAGTAAAACACTTCATGAAAACAGGTGAACATTTGGCACCGCCTAATTTAATAGATCGTGTGGCTGCTGCACGCCAACATTTACAAATGAGTATCGACTGGAAAGGTCAAACCTTAGGAATCGCAGAAATGAAACGTCATTATACAAATTATTTCAAAGGAATAGCGCATTTCAAAGAACTTAGAATGAAATTAGTGACTTCTTTTGATTTAAATGAAATCATGGACACGCTTCAATTCATCGAAGAACATGAACAAGAATTTCTATTTGTTTAAATAAACGCACATTCTTTTTTTAATTGTAGGTGATGGTTTTCAACTGCTACAACTGAATTTTAGTTATTTTCGTAAAAATTAAAAAATATGCAACGATTTCAAAATTATGTTCAAGGTCAATGGGTCGATGGTGACGGTGTTGAGACGAACTTGTTTCATGCCATAACGGGTGAGAAAATCGGAGAAGTTTCAAGTGCAGGTTTAGACTTTGACGGAATTTTAGAATACGGTAAAAAAACAGGTGGTCATGCCTTGCGTAAAATGACGTTTCAAGAACGTGGTCGCATGTTGAAAGCATTGGCAATGCATTTGTTAACCTTGAAAGAAAAATATTACCAAGTTAGCGCTTGGACAGGCGCAACAAAAATAGATTCATGGATAGATATTGAAGGTGGAATCGGAAATTTATTTGCGAATGCTTCGTTGCGTCGTCAATTTCCAGATTTACCCTATTATGTGGATGGTGTTGCTGCGCCTTTATCTAAAAACGGAACCTTTATTGGTCATCACATCATGGTGCCAAAAGAAGGCGTTGCGGTTCATATCAATGCATTTAACTTTCCTATTTGGGGAATGTTGGAGAAAATTGCTGTTAATTTAATGGCAGGTGTTCCAGCATTGGTGAAGCCATCTGAATATACAAGTTACTTAACAGAAGTTATGGTGCGCGATATTATTGCGTCAAAAATATTACCAGAAGGAGCCTTGCAATTAGTAGTAGGTTTAGGAAGAGGAATTTTGGATCATGTTTCAGCAGAAGATATGGTTACGTTTACAGGATCTGCAGTTACAGGAAAATTATTAAAAGCATCTCCGCGAATTGCACACGAAAGTGTTTCGTTTAATTTGGAAGCGGATTCATTGAATGCAACGATTTTGGGTAGATATGCAACTCCGGATACGCCAGAATTTGATTTATTCATCAAAGAAACGGTAAAGGAAATTACCATCAAAGCAGGTCAAAAGTGTACAGCTGTTCGAAGAATAATTGTACCAGAAGATTTAATTGATGAGGTTGAAAAAGCAATTTCAGCAAGATTAGCGACAACTAAAATGGGCGATCCTTCGGTTGAAGGTGTAAGAATGGGTGCTTTAGCAACCAAAACGCAAGTGGAACGTGTTACAGCCAGTGTAAAAAAGCTAGCAGAATCTCAAGCAATTGTTTACGGTGACATGGATCAATTTGAATTAATTGGAGCTACGAGAGAAAAAGGCGCATTTTTCCCACCAATATTATTTAGAAACGATCAGCCATTTATAAATACTGCTTGCCATGATATCGAAGCTTTTGGACCGGTTTCTACGATAATGCCTTACAAAGAAATCGATGATGCAATTGCATTAGCGAAATTAGGTAAAGGATCGTTGGTTTCATCTATTGTGACACCAAACGACAAAGAAGCAACGGATTATGTGGTTGGTGCGGCGTCTATGCATGGAAGGATTTTAGTTTTGAATAAAGATTGTGCGAAAGAAAGTACGGGACACGGTTCTCCAATGCCTTTGTTAACACACGGTGGACCAGGAAGAGCTGGAGGTGGAGAAGAAATGGGTGGTAAACGAGGTGTATTGCATTATTTACAACGAACCGCCATTCAAGGTCACCCAACAACGATTACAAAAATCACCCAACAATTTCAAGTTGGCGCAGAAATGCCTGAGGCGAACCCACATGTATTCCGTCAACATTTTGAAGAATTAATGATTGGTGATACTGTCTTTACGCACAAACATACCGTTACAGAAGCTGATATTGTCAATTTCGCGAATGTTTCAGGAGATAATTTTTACGCACACATGGATGCAACTTCTTTGGAGGGAACAATCTTCGAAGGCAGAGTTGCGCATGGTTATTTTGTATTGTCAAAAGCTGCTGGATTATTTGTAGATCCTAAAAAAGGTCCAGTTTTGTTGAATTATGGATTGGATGAAGCACGTTTTACAAAACCAGTTTATCCAGGAGCAACCTTGGGCGTTCGTTTTACAGTGAAAGAAAAAATTGACCAAGAAAAACGAACTGAAGATGATATCGCTAAAGGAATTGTGAAATTCTTGGTAGATGTTTATGACGAAACAGGCGAAACAGTGGCATTAGTGACTATTTTAACAATGGTTCGAAAATTAGATCAAACAAAATAATTACAAAGTTGTTAATTTACTAAAAAGCTAAAATGCCCGATCAAAATAGTATTGAAATTTCGCATTTATCCAAAACGTATAAAGGAAATCTTGACCCTTCAGTTAATGATGTTTCACTGATAATTAAGGAGAATGAAATTTATGGATTATTAGGGCCAAATGGAGCTGGCAAAACTACCATTATATCTATATTGTGTGGCATTGTTAAGTCAGATCAAGGAAAGGTACTTTTAAATGGCATTGACTTAGCAAATGGAAACGAATCCATAAAAAAGTTTATTGGAGTAGTTCCACAAGATATTGCTTTATATCCATCGCTAACTGCAAAAGAAAACCTTGCTTTTTATGGTGCAATGTATGGAATTGATAAAAAAACAGTCAACGAACGTGCAACAATTTGGTTGGAGAAATTAGGATTAACTAAAGCAGCAAATAAAAAAGTTGAATCGTTTTCTGGGGGGATGAAAAGAAGAGTAAATTTAATTGCTAGTTTGTTGCACGAACCTAAGATTTTGTTTTTAGATGAGCCGACAGTAGGTGTTGACGTGCAATCTCGAAATGTAATTATTGATTTGTTAAAAGAAATCAATCAAAATGGAACAACAATAATATACACATCTCATCATCTAGAAGAGGCACAAGATTTATGTACGCAAATTGCAATCATAGATTATGGAAGAATTTTAGCGCAAGGTTCACCACAAGAACTTATTGATAATGTTGAAAAAGCAAGCAATTTAGAAGATGTGTTTTTACATTTAACAAAGCGAAAATTAAGAGACTGATGTTACAGAAATTGTTAGCTATTATAAGAAAAGAATCTTTGATTCTATTGCGTGATAAAATTGGTTTATTGATTTTGTTCGCGATGCCGATTACCTTGATTTTGGTAATGACCTTAATTCAAGACTCAGCCTTTAAAACAATCAATGAAAAAGGTATCCCAATTGTCTTTGTCAACAACGATAAAGACACATTAGGTAATACGATATTAAATGGCTTGAAGTCATCTGATTTTTGTCAGGTAAGCACTTCAAAAGATGGAAAAGATTTTACATTTACTACCGCTCAAAAAGCAGTTGCAAATGGCGAATTTTTAATTGGTATTGTAATTCCAAAAGGAGCTTCTACTAAAATTAGAAACAATGTTTCAGATTTAGTAGCAGAAACAATGGCATTAGATGCAGCTATACCTTCTAAAAAGGAAGCGGTTGATATTACGTTAATCATCGATCCTGTTGCTAAAAATTCTTTTGTTTCAACTATCACAAGCAACTTACATGAATTTATTGCAGCTGTTAAAACACAAATGATGTTTCAGTCTTTTTCTGACCAAATTGCTGAAATTTTACCAGAAGGCACTAACAAACCAGCAAAAGCAAACGAAAAAACAGATATCATTCACTATAAAGAAATTTATGGTTCGGCTTTGATTGGAAAAGATGTGCCAACATCTACACAACACAATGTGCCTGCTTGGACTATTTTTGGAATGTTCTTTATTGTGATTTTAGTTGTTGGAAACATCATTAAAGAGAAGAAAGAAGGAAGCGCAATTCGCTTGAAAACTTTACCGACTTCCTATTTAACAATGATGAACGGTAAGATTATAGTTTATGCTTCTGTATGTATGATTCAGTTTTTCATAATGATTGCAGTCGGCGTTTTTGTGCTACCATTATTAGGACTTCCAGCATTGAATCTTGGCCATCACATAGAAGCAATTTTAGTATTAGCATTTTTCACTGCTTTAGCTGCATCTGGTTTTGGTGTACTCATAGGAACCTTAGCAAATAGTGAACAACAAGGCGCAATTTTAGGTTCTCTTTTAGTATTGTTACTGTCAGCAATCGGAGGGATTTTAGTTCCTACTTATGTGATGCCTGAAATCATGCGGAAAATAAGTATGATGTCGCCGCTTAATTGGTCGTTGAGTGGGTTTTATCAAATCATTTTAAGGGGTGCTGACTTAAGCGGAATTGCATTCAATTGTACTCTTTTAGTGATCTTTTTTATAATTACTGTATTTTTGTCAACTATAATTAATAAAATCAGAAGTAAAAGTTAATACGAAGTAATGGACATTGAAGCAATCGAACGAGAATTAACACAATTTTTAGAGAAAAATATTCTTTCTGAAAATGTTAAGATTAATGCAGGTCAAGAATTAAAAGCAGCAGGATTAGATTCCTTCTCGATTGTGGAAATACTACTTTTTATTGAGCGTAAATTTGGTTTTGTAATACCTGATGAACAATTGTTACCAGAAAATTTTAAAACGATTCACGCAATCGCACTTTTAGTTCATACTTATTTAACCAACTAATCGATGAAGGATAAATCGTTTCTTTTTCCAAAAAAGGTATATTTATCTGGTGCTGATTGGTTTTTACATGTTCTAGATAATGCTTCTGATAAAAAGAGATTTGATTTTAACATTATCAGAATCGTATTAGATGTTGAAGATGAAAATTACGCTACAACGATAATCAATCGTTTAGAGCAACACGATTTAGTTAATTGGATGTTAAATATTCAATTGAAAAAGCCATTTTTTTTTTCTAAACCATATTGGAAATACAAAAATTCTACAAACGTATTAACTGTAAATTACCATGAATTAGGTCAGAACTCATTGTATGATTTGAAACTTTTTCAGCAAGCTATGCGTGTCAATAAAACACCACTTTTTGCCTGTGATTGTGTGAAAGAAAATGGTGTTGTTTCTAAGATTGTTTTGTCAATTCACCATGTTTTGATGGATGGTAGAGGTACAAGTTTTTTCTTAGAAGAGTTACACGCGAATGACTTTTCTTTAAAAGATCCATTTGATATATTACAGTATTTTCCAAAAGAAAAAACAACTAAAATTAGATGGTATGAACATGTCAAGAACATGTATTTTATTAAGTATTTTATGTACCAACACCAATCTCAGAACAATGCTAATTTTAATAACATATCATCTAATTCATTCAAAATAAGAGTTGTAAATTTCAACCAAGGTGAATCACTACAAATCAATAATAATGGGCAATTAAAAGGTGCGAAATTTGGTTTGAATCAATTTTTATTAGCTGTATCAATTAAAGAAATAACTGAATTGTTTCGAGAGAAAAATATTCAAGGAGATTGTTGGCTACCCATTCCATACGATGGTAGAAAAAGAGGTGGGAATGGTCCAATTATTTCAAATGCAATATCTTTTTTGTTTTACAGAATTAAACAAGCAGAGCAAAAAAGTATTGAAGTTATTGTGAAAGAAATTCAATTTCAAATGATGGACCAACTTCGTCAAGATTTACCCAAAAAGTATTCATTGTTTTTAGAAATGATGCGATACATCCCTGAAAAATTATTTTCTTTTTTAATCTTAAGAGCATCTGCTGGAAATTTAGCAAGTTTTTTATATTCAGCTTCTATTGAACAAACACGTGATGTTGCCAACAAATTTGAGTTACAAGCTAAAAACATGCACATTATTCCTCCTTTTTCTTTTCCGCCTGGATTAACAATTTCTTTTCTTACCTTTAATGGTCAGTTATCACTAAATTTAGTTTACGATGAAGCGTTGTTTAACGAGTCTGAACTTTTAGCTATAATTGCACGATTAAAAATTAAATTATTAGCTATATAAAAATGGTTAAAAATCAGCAAAGAATTGTTGTTATTGGTGGTGGCTCTGCAGGAATTGCTGCAGGAATCGCTGCTGCTGAAGTTGGGTTTCAAGTACTTTTAATTGAAAAATCGGCTTATTTAGGAGGTAAGGCTACTGCATCAGAAGTTGGAACTATTTGTGGAGCATATCGGTATTCATCAACTATTCAAGCAGCTTTAATATTAAACGGTTTTGCGAAAGATTTTGTAGAAGAATTAGCAATTGTATCAAAAACAACACCATTGAGTAATCAATACGGGCTTCATTATTTACCTTACAATATTCAACAATTTAAACAGTTATCTCTTCAAAAGTTAACAGAAAAAGGTGTTGATGTTCTATTAAAGACTTCTGTAACGAATGTTGTTGCTACTAATGATCAAATTACAGCAATTGAATTGGATCAAAACGGTCAAAAAGAAATGATTGAAGTGGCTGCAGTGATTGATGCTTCGGGTGATGCACTCGTTTCTAGAGTGTTGCAATTGCCTCTTATTCAGTCGTCTACTTATCAAGCTGCAGCTCAAATTTTCACGCTTTCTAACCTGCCAGATTTTGGTGAGAATCAATTGAATTTGATTTTCATGAAAAATATACATACTGCAGTTCTTCAAGATGAATTACCCGCATATTATAAAGCTTTTTCAATTGTTCAGGGCTCAAAAATAGCTAGAACTGTTAAGATTAAAATGACACTTCCTATAGAAGTAAATTCAACGCAAGTTAATCAAGAATTACTGCGTAAAAAGGGAAAAGAAATGGCGCGTCAATTCGTTCAAATTCAACAAACTAAAAGTGAATCTATGCAAAACATTCAATTGGAATCGATTGCAGATGAAATTGGTGTTAGGGTATTAGAACGACCAATGGGCAGATATGTTTTAACAGAAGAAGATATATTATCGGCTAGAAAATTTGATCATGCAATTGCAACGGGTGCTTGGCCAATAGAAATTTGGCATCCTTTCAAACCACTTGAAATGCATTATTTTAACGAAAATGAGTGGTATCAAATTCCAGTAGAATGTATTTTATCAAACGAAATCTCTAACTTGTACTTTGCAGGAAGATCAATTTCTGCAACTGATAATGCAATTGCAAGCGCAAGGGTTATGGGTACTTGTTTGCAAACAGGTTTTGCTGCTGGAAAAATTGCAGTAGATGTTCTAAAAGGTTTAACCATTGAAGAGAGTGTTTCACATATTAAAAAATTGCAAATAATTGATTAATTTTGTGTTATGAATGCACTACCTGTTTATAGTACTTTAATTAATGCAGCATCTCAATGGCCAGACAAACCTGCTATTCATGATGAATATGGAACCATGTCTTTTATTCAATTATTAGATGAGGTAAATACATTAAAAGAACAGTTAATACGTGCAGGAATTCAACCTGGTATGGGAGTAGGTGTTATGGCGAAAAATGGCCGGAATTTCATTGCTGCTATTTTTGCGGTTGTTGCTTGTGGCGCAACAGTGATGCCGCTCTCTCATCAATTAAAAGAAAATGAAATTGCAGCTGTTTTAAATGATGCTAAATTACATGCACTATTAGATGATTATTCAGGATTGAATCCTACAAATAATCCCATTCATGAAATTGAAGTTAATTTTGGAAAGATGCGTTTAGCATTTTCAAATCATCCATTTATACAAGTATTTGCGCCTCATGTTAATCATCCGGCTTTTATTCGTTTCACTTCAGGAACAACTGGAAAAGCAAAAGGTGTTATTATTTCTCATGCATCTGCAATAGAACGTGTTGAAGCAGCGAATAAAATTTTAAACCTAGGTTCAGATGATACGGTTATTTGGGTATTGCCAATCGCATATCATTTTGTCGTTTCTATATTATTGTATGTGCGATTTGGAGCGGCAATTGCAATCGCACGTGATTTTTTAGCAAAAAATATTATTGAAATTACAAATCAATACAAAGGTTCGTTGTTGTATGCTTCTCCAATGCAAATTCGTTTGTTAGCGAATGATGGTGGAACTGAAAAAATGAATTCCTTAAAACGAGTGATATCAACTTCTGCGCCTATTACTGCTGAAACATGCCAATTGTTTGAACAACGTTATCAATTAAAAGTTTCTCAAGCTTATGGCATTATTGAAATTGGTTTACCATTAATCAATCATCAAATTACGGAAGATAACATTGATTCTGTTGGTTTTGTTTTACCGGATTACGATGTACAGATATTAGATGAGAACAATGCCTTTTTGCCAAAAGGAGCTATTGGGAAATTAGGGATTAAAGGTCCTGGGATGTTTGATGCATATCTTTCTCCTCCTTTAAAACGTTCTGATGTATTGGTCAATGGTTATTTTATTACAGCAGATTTCGCGATGGTTTTAGATGATGGTTCTGTAAAAATACATGGAAGAGAAAAATCAATGATCAACGTTTCTGGTAATAAAGTATTTCCTGAAGAAGTTGAAGGAGTTCTTGAAACATATCCTGGAATAAAATTGGCAAAAGTTTCTGCTATGCCTCATCGTTTGATGGGGCAAATCATTAAAGCTGACATTGTTCTTAGCAATTCTGTAATAGATATTGACCAGGAAGAGGTGTTGACATACTGTAGAAAACGTTTGTCTACCTATAAAATCCCACAAAAAATTGAAATTGTATCCGCTGTTGAAATGACGGCAACAGGAAAAATTCAACGATAATATGAAAAGTAATAATACATGCGCTGTAATTGGTGCCGGAGTAGCAGGTTTAGCTTCTGCTATTCGAATGCGCAATAAAAACTATAACGTCGTTCTTTTTGAAGCAAATAGCTTTCCAGGCGGAAAATTATCTACTGAATCAAATGATGGTTACCGTTTTGATATGGGGCCTTCTGTTTTTACAATGCCAGAATATGTGGATGAATTGTTTGAATTGTCGGGGAAAAATCCACGAGATTATTTCAGTTATGAGCAATTAGATCCCGTTTACCGTTATTTTTTTGAAGATGGTTCAACCTTAGATGGTTATCATGGAAAAGAACGTTTTGCTGCTGAAATTGCTAAAAAATCGAGCGATGAACGTGAGACAATCGTTCGTTATTTAGAAAAAACGGAAATTATGTATGACTTAACGGCAGAAGTATTCTTACATAATTCATTGCATAAAGTCAAAAATTTCTTCACAAAAGCAGTTGCAAAAGGAATCTTAAATTTTGGAAAAATTGGTGCTTTTACAACCATGCATCAACAAAACACGAAAGCATTCAAAGACCAACGTTTGGTTCAGCTCTTTAATCGTTATGCCACTTACAATGGTTCTAGTCCTTACTTGGCTCCAGCGACTTTAAATGTGATTCCACACGTTGAAATCATGAAAGGAGCATATTATCCGAAAGGTGGAATGTATAGCATTACAAAGGCGTTGGTTCAATTAGCAACGGATTTAGGAATTGAAATTCGCTATAATTCACCCGTTACAGAAATATTGTTGAAAGACAACAAAGCGGTAGGAGTTAAGGTGAGTAGCGAAAGCAATATGTTTGACGTTGTCATTAGCAACATGGATGTTTATAACACCTATCAAAAACTGATTCCTTCGGCTAAAAAACCGAAAAAAACCTTGGATCAACCAAAATCGAGTTCTGGTATCATTTTTTATTGGGGAATCAAGCATTCGTTTGAGAATTTAAAATTGCACAATATCTTGTTTTCGGCGGATTATGAAGCTGAATTCAATACCATCTTCTCGAAAAAAGAAATCTACCACGATCCAACAATTTATGTGAACATCACATCTAAACATACTCCAGAGGATGCTCCAGAAGGATGTGAGAATTGGTTTACGTTTATCAATGTTCCGAACAACCAAGGACAAGATTGGGATGCGTTTATCGATCAAGCAAGAGAAGCCGTTATTGCAAAAGTAAACCGCATGTTAAACACAGATTTACGCCCGCTTATTCAATGTGAATTAGTTTTTGATCCGCGCGTGATTGAGAAAAGAACGTCTTCAGCATTTGGTGCAATTTATGGCAATAGCTCCAACAATAAGTTTGCAGCATTTTTACGCCATTCCAATTTTTCCAACAAAATTAAAAACCTTTATTTCTGTGGTGGTAGCGTGCATCCAGGACCAAGTATTCCTTTGTGTTTGTTATCCGCGAAGATCACTACAGGATTGGTGAAATAAGCTTAAAACTGAAAATACACAAACGGTTTAAACGTGTCTGAAACAGCTTGGTAGACTAAAAACAAAATCACGGCAACAGATATAGCTTGAACTACGATAGGCAATTTAGCAAAGGCTTGTTCCCAATAGTTTTTGATTTTTTCTGGTAACCAATGAACGATAAAACCAGCCAACATGATCCAAAAAACAGCTTGATAGGTTGTTAACACGGTTACAAAGGTTTCCCATTTAAAATCGAAGTGATTCCATACGTGATTTAATAACTGCATCGGTTCATTTTCACCATCCAAGCGGAACCAAATTCGCGTAAAGGTGATAAAATTAAAGGTGATGAAAAGTTTCCAAAAATGAACGATCCACCATGTTTTGTTTTCATAAGGTGAAATTTTCTTCCAATAGTTGTAAAAGATCAAAGCAGCTCCATTCATCGCTCCCCAAATCACAAAGTTTTCACTTGCGCCATGCCATAAACCACCAACCACCATGGTGATTAATAGGTTTAAATCGCGGTGTAAAAACTTACGAAAGAACGGAATGATTAAGAGTAAAGTTAATCCTAAATAGATATAAATCAGCGCATACCATTGCAAAATGAAAAACAAGAAAATAAAAATAAAGGTCGTTGCAATATAGGTTCCAATACCACCCGATTTATTTCCACCCAATGGAATGTAGAGGTAATCTTTCAACCAAGAACCCAATGATTTGTGCCACCTACGCCAAAAGTCAGCCACACTATTTGCTTTGTAGGGCGAATTGAAGTTGGGCAATAATTCAAAGCCCATCATTCTTGAAATTCCAATTGCAATATCGGTATAACCAGAAAAATCGCCGTAAATCTGCAACGAATAGCCCCACATCGCTAAAATGCTTACAAATCCTGGGTAGGCTTCTGGTGCGTCAACAACCTTGTCAATGAAATGAACAGCAATGTAATCTGCTAATACTATTTTTTTGATGAGTCCTTTTACCACTAACACAATAGCAGAAGAAAACTCGTTTTTTGTCAACGAGAATGGCTGGTAAATTTGTGGAATAAAATCGCGCGCACGAACGATAGGCCCCATAATTACGTGCGGGAAATAAGTGACATAAAAGGCGTAATCAAATAAATTACGAACAGGTTTAATTTCTTTTCTGTAAATATCTACAACATAAGAAATAGATTGAAATGTGAAGAAACTTACTCCGGCTGGCAACAATATTTTCGTTTCAAAAAATCCTTCGCCGAAAAATCCATTTCCTGTTTGTGCAAACCAATTAACGATGGCATATTTTGTGTGAAATAATTCATTGTACGATTCAGTAAAAAAGTAGGCGTATTTAAAATAGGCTAAAAAGAAAATATTAAAGATGACTGAACAAGCAATAATCCATTTTTGTTTTTTGGTTGATGCAACAGTATGAATCCATTTTCCCAATCCAAAATTGAAAACAATTGAAAGTCCTAATAGTAAAACAAACAAACCAGAAGTTTTGTAATACAAGAACAAACTAACAATAGTAATGAAAATACTTCGAACGAGTTGGTGCTTTTGCAAGAGTGAAAATACCATTAAGAATCCTAAGAAAAACAACCAGAAATCTAAGCGATTGAAAACCATTCGATCGGTTGCAACAAAGCTAAATATGTCATATAAACGTTCCATGTGCGTTTAGTTTGAATGTAGTTGAAGTGATAATTTCAAAAAAGCATCGATTAATAAGGAGCCTTTTAAATGATAACCTGCTGGCGTGAAGTGGACCAAATCATTCTGCATCAATCCGTTGCGCTGCCAAATTTTTGAAGCGCCTAATTCGCCCATTATTCCGTATAAATCCCATACGGCTAATTCGTATTGTGCCGCTAATTCTTGAATTACTGTTCGTTGCTTTGCAATGTTATAATTGAGTTGCGTCTTGTGAAAATAGGAATCATTTGGAACGGTCAGTAAAATGGCACATTTAGGATTGGCGCGTAACACCTTTTGAATCATTTTCTCTAAGTTGCTTTTGTATTTTAAAGGGTCAAATTGACTAGCAGGTACATTTGCATCGTTCGTTCCAACTGAAAATGCAAAGAAATCTGGAGGGTACAAACTCAATTGTTCTTCAAAATTTTTATTTTCAAGATACGTATACAAACCAGCTCCATTCACACCAATTGATGTGTATGAAATCCCAGGGTCGTTATTCATGAATTGAAATCCATCCAATTGCAATGCAAACGGTTCTTGTTGGTTGCGCATGAATTGCAAATCAAGTTCTTGCACATTGTCTACAAAAAAGATAGTTGTAAACCCATGAAGCGTATCTTGCTCAACGTGTTCAACTAACAATTCATCTTCTCCAAAATTTAAATCGAATGGAATTTTTCCTTTATTGTGGTAAATACGCAATTGTGTATAAGGTGGTTTTACAATCGTTTTGTCATGACGAAAACTCAATGTAATGATTGAATCGGAGCAAACTAATGCAGCGCCCATTAAACCATAATCCAAGCCTTCTGGACGGTGATTCACACTTCGGTATCCTTTCCATTGATTGGGAGAATTGAATTCGTAGTTAGAAGGATTGTTTGTATGCGCTAAATCAAAGGGAAATACAATTCCGCGTTCACCTGGTATTTCTGGCCAATTGGTTTGTAAAAAAGTACGGAAATCATTTGTGTAGATATCAGCTTGTAAATGCGATCCGCCAATGTGGTAAAAGTTCAATTTCCCTTTTTTTTCTGCCGTCATTTTTGAGAATGAAGCAACAAAATTTACCCAATTTTCACTAGTGGAACTATAAAAAGAAAAGTAATTTTTTTGAAAGTTTATAAATGGATAGGTGCTTTTTAAACTCGTATCCATTCTTACAAATTCAGGTAAATTTGCTACACTTGTTGAATCATCAAGCGACTGTGAATAGCCAATGTTAAATACGGTATAAACAATAACGAATAACAGGCGCTTCATCATGGATTTTTTTGTTGGTACCATTTGGCAAATTCTGCTGCAAATGCATCGTAAAATAGTTGTGAAGCAATACTTGCACCTCTTACAGAGAAATGAATGTAATCTTTACCAGCTAAACCTTGTTCTACCCAGGATGGCATTGAATTGTTTCCTCCCATTGCAGCGTATAGATCATAATATCCAACACCATTTTCTCCCGACATTTTACGTAATTGCTGGGTGCAATAAGCTAATAAAGGATACGATACAAAAACCCCATTTTCTAAACGCGACATATCACTCGGTCCAATTAAAATGAATGCTGCCGATGGTCGCAAGCGTTTCAATGTTCCAATTTGACCTTTCAATGATCGAACATAATTTCTTACTGAACTCGAATCCTTAAAGAATGGAACTGAATTCCCGCCAAATTGTAATAAAAATAAATCAGTATTTAATTCTTGATACATTTTCCCAAGTAATGTTTGATCCATGTATCCAAAAATCAAACCGTTTGTGCCGCGCATTCCAATATTACTGACTTGAACGCCTGTTTCGCTTTCTAAATTAAACCCAGTAATCGTTGGACTTACAGCAGCGTTAAAAACATATTTCAATTTTTCAGGAGTTGTTGAAAAAGATAAATCCAACGAATGAAAACGTCCATCTTTAATCAAACTATCTTCATGAATTAATTTCGATCCTTGGTAAATTTTTACGGAACATGGTTTGTAGCAACTATTGTAGTACATTTTAACAACGTTATATTGTTTCGATCTGCTATAAGCTGATTTACCAGGTTCTAATTCGATCCATGCTTCTTTTATTGAAGTTTCATTGACCATACGAGAACTATCCATTTCTGAAGTGAAACGAGCCGCTGAACCCATTACGCCGTATCTTCTATTTTTTAATTTAGCTCCACCAAAACACGTGTAACGTTGAAAATTAGCGGAATAAGTTTGTTTATATGTATTGGTGCTATAAACGTTCATTGCAGGGACTAAACCTGGTCCAACACCACCAAATTGACTTTGTATGCGTTGTCGAATAAAAGCAGTCATTCGATCGCCTTCAATTTGTGAATCTCCGTAATGTAGAATATGTGTTTTGGAATTGTTTTCACTTGCAGCAGCTAATTTTTCAAAGAAACGATGCAAGTTTTGTAAAGCCAATCCATTTAAATGGATAGATGTGCTACTTTCTGTTGAAAGTTCCAGTCCATTAGGCGCTGCAATACTTTTATTGGATAGATTTTTATGTTTAACAAGATCGTTAGGGACGTCATTAATTAACGTATCTACTTTTGTTACAATGGTTGAAATATCTTTTTTCTCTTGTTTTATAGGTGTGAAAAATGCTTCTTTCGGAAGAAAGTTAAAATGCATCCCGTAAAAATTAAAACCTTCTTTGGGAACAAAATAAACAATCGGCGCAAGACAGCTAAACGTTACTAAAACAAAAAGAAGAACATGAAGTGGTGTAAGTTTTTTCAATGTTTAATGTTTTACACAAATATATAAAACTACAAGCGATTTTTTCAAGCGTTGTTCAATAGTTTTTAAAAGCTAAGTGTTAACGATTTTTAAGGAGTAGAAAGAGAAACAGGAATGATTTTACCATTCATCCATTCGTGCGCAGTCAATGTGAAATTAACAATGTATTCCGCCATTTTTTCAGCAGATACAGGTGCTTCGTAGCCGGGAAACGCTTCGTTCAACATTTCAGTTTGTGCAGCTCCTAAACACAAGCAATTTATTTTTATTGGACTTTCTTTGTATTCTTCAGCGAATAATTCTGTAAAACTACAAACAGCTGCTTTGGAAGTTGAATAAGCACTCAAACCACCAAATTTCACACTTCCTTGGAACCCTCCAATTGAACTAATGTTTACAATGTGTCCACCGTTTTGAATCATTTTTGGAACAACTGCTTGTACCGTTTCCATCACACCAATTACATTTGTTTGATAGCAATCTATTAAATCTGAATGCAAGATTTCAGTAAATGGTTTATTGACTAATTTACCGGCATTATTAATGATATAATCAATTTGAGTCAACTCACTAAAAATGAGTTCAGCTTGTTGTCGCACATTTTTACTTAAATCAAATGCGTAACAAAAAACGTTGGGTAAAGCATTGAAATTCGTTTGCATTTTGGCCAGATCACGCGATAAGGCATAAATTGAAAATTCGCTATGTTGCGCTAATAATTCAACGGTCGCTTTCCCAATTCCTCGGCTAGCTCCAACTACTACAATTGTTTTTTTACTCATCGAATGAAACGATTAATTCTTCACTAGTTGGATGCGCTTGACACGTTAAAATATAGCCATCTTTCACTTCTTCATCAGTCAATGAATAATTCATTTTCATCGAAGCTGAACCTTTCAATACTTTTGCTTTACACGAACAACAAACGCCGCCTCTACAAGAAAAAGGAGCATCTAAACCAGCTTTCTCTAATGCTTCAAGGATTGTTTTTCCTTCGTTAGCGAGTGAAAATTCAGCCACTTCACTGTCTAATATTACTTTTACAGCGCTAGTTCCTTTAAAATTACTTTCAACTGTTTCTTCTTTTTTCATTAAAACAGGAGTCGTAAATAACTCATAATGAATTTTGTTTTTTGCAACACCAAAAAATTCTAATGTTGATACAACAGCTAAAATCATCTCTTCTGGACCGCAGATAAAAAATGCATCAGCTTTTAATAACGCTAAATCAGCTTTGATACAATTGGTAATAGTTTCTTTGTCGATTCGACCAGCAATAGCACCTTCATTTTGTTCTTGACTGAAAAAGTACTGAGTTGTAACAGCTGATAAATTCTCAAAATCTGTTTTAAACAACGTGTTTTCTAACGATCTGTTCCCGTAAAACAACTGCATCTGTCCCTGGTTGTTTTGTAGTGCTTTCGCTAAAGAAACAATTGGAGTAATTCCACTTCCTGCAGCAAAAGCCACAACCGTTTTAGCGTTTGCAGGCAATATGAAGTTACCTTCTGGTGCTGCAACAAATAACAAATCGTTTACAGCTGCAACTGAATTGAACCAATTTGATGCAATACCATTTTTAATGGCTTTCACTGCAACAGCAAGCGCTTCATTTTCTCCACTACAAATAGAGTAGGAGCGTCTGATTTCTTCTCCATTAATTTCAAGCAGAAAATTCAAATATTGCCCAGCTTTAAATGAAAAAACTTTTTTAAGTTCACTAGGTACATCGAATGTTACACGAACGGTATCATTTGATAGTTTTTCAATATTTGCAATGGCTAATTGATGAAAGCCTTTTTTTGCTGAACTTGCTGTTTTATCCTTTTTTAAAAATCCAAAAACCCCCATAATTATTCGTCAAATGATACAATTAATTTTTCACTCGTAGGATGCGCTTGACACGTCAAAATATATCCTGCTTCAACTTCTTCTTTATCTAATGCGTAGTTGACATCCATTCTTGCTGAACCTGAAATTATTTTCGCTTTACATGTACAGCAAACCCCACCCTTGCAAGCATATGGTAAATCAGCACCTGCTTTTTGTGCGGCATCCAAAATAGTCTCACCATTTGAATCCATCGCTAAATCATATTGATCGCCGTCTAACATTACTGAAACATTCGCAGCTATAGAAGGTTCGTTTGTTGGAAGACTTTCTTTTTTTACTTTTCCAGAAGTAAACAATTCAAAATGAACATTTGAAGGTGACATTCCATTTTCAATTAAACTATCTTTAACAGCTAAAATCATTTCTTCAGGACCGCATAAATATGCTGCGTCAGGGGTGTTAGCTCCAAAAAAAGCTTTGTATAAGGTGTTACTTTTTTCTTTATCTATTCTTCCTTTTTGCAATTGATTCCCTAAACTTTCTCTTGATAACACATGTACAACTCTAAAGTTTTGCATGTGCCTATTTTTCAATGCTTCTATTGCTTCTCTAAAAATAATGCTATCAAAGTTTTTGTTTCCAAAAAACAAACTTACCTCACTGTTTTTCTCTTCAGCTAAAATAGTTTGAGCAATTGAAATGATTGGTGTGATCCCACTTCCAGCAGCATAAAGAGCGTAAGATTTTTTAGCTGTTTTGGAAGGTTCCAGATAAAAATTACCAGCTGGTGTCATCACTTCTAATGTATCACCCACTTTTAATTGATCATTTGCATAAGTTGAAAAAACACCGCCTTCAATTTTTTTAACAACTACACGAAGCGTTTCTTCAGTAGGAATGGAACACAACGAATAAGAACGTCGAACATCTTCGCCATTTATAGTTGTTCGTAATGTTAAATACTGTCCAGAAAAAAAAGTATAATCATTTTTTAAATCACTTGGAACAGTAAATGCAATTGTAACTGCATCTTTTGTTTCTTTTATGATTTGATGAATGGATAAAGTATGAAATTTTGGTGTCATTTAATAGTTATTTTTGCCAAATTTAGTCAATTGTTGTCTTAAAAAAAAGGATATTAATAGAATATAAAAACCATACACTATGTTTTTAATTGTTGGTTTAATGCTTTAGAGAAAATTGAGCAGAATTTTTTAAATTTTTTAATTTTATTTTAAAACTTTTTTAAAGAATAAATGTTTTAAATAGTGAATAATTTATTCAGATTTAAATTGTGCTAAACTAATTTCATTAAATTTGTCCAATAAGATTTATCCTATGAAAGAGATCAATATGACAGCGCTAGAACAATTGTTTCAAGCCAAAATTGAAAAAGACATAAAAATAGAGCCAAAGGACTGGATGCCTGAAGCTTACCGTAAAACATTGATCCGTCAAATCTCTCAACACGCACATTCAGAAATTATTGGTATGTTACCTGAAGGTAATTGGATTACGCGTGCGCCAAATCTTCGAAGAAAAGCTGTTTTATTAGCGAAAGTTCAAGATGAAGCTGGGCATGGTCAATATTTATATAGTGCAATGGAAACATTGGGCGAATCACGCGATAAATCGATGGCTGATTTAATCAGTGGTAAAGCAAAATACTCTTCTATTTTTAATTACCCAACATTGAGTTGGGCAGATATTGGAGCTGTTGGCTGGTTGGTCGATGGTGCTGCTATTATGAATCAGGTTGCTTTGTGTAGAACTTCTTATGGACCTTATGCACGTGCAATGGTTCGTATTTGTAAAGAAGAATCGTTTCACCAACGTCAAGGTTTTGAAATCATGTGTACATTAATGAAAGGCTCTAAAGAGCAACGTGAAATGGCGCAAGATGCAATGAATCGTTTTTGGTGGCCATCATTGATGATGTTTGGACCAAGTGATGCGGATTCTACGCACAGTCAACAATCGATAGACTGGAAAGTGAAACGTTATACAAACGATGAATTAAGACAATCGTTTATTAATGCATCTGTTCCTCAAGCTGAATTGATTGGTTTAACAATTCCTGATAAGGATTTGAAATGGAATGAAGCAAAAGGTGGCTATGATTTTGGTCCAATCGATTGGGAAGAATTTCGTCAAGTAATTAGTGGAAATGGGCCTTGTAACGCTGAGCGTATCGCTGCTAGAAAGCAAGCGGATGACAATGGTCAATGGGTTCGTGAAGCAGCTAGTGCTTTTGCAGAAAAAAGAAGTGCTAAAAAAGCATCATAAATAGTATTAAAATAAATTTATATGTCAACAAAAGAATGGCCATTGTGGGAAGTGTTTATCCGAAGTAAACAAGGACTAAGTCACAAACATGTTGGAAGTTTGCATGCACCGGATGCTGAAATGGCAGTTTCTAATGCACGTGATTTATACACTAGAAGAAGCGAAGGCATTTCTATTTGGGTGGTTGAATCGTCGCAAGTATTTGCAAACGATCCAGCAGATTCAGATCCTTTGTTTGAGCCTTCTCAAACTAAAATTTACCGCCATCCAACTTTCTACGAAGTGCCTGATGGTATTGAGCACATGTAATTGATATTCTAAAAGAAAAATTATTTTGAATTCCTTATATAAATACATTTTGCGCATTGCAGACGATAGTTTGATTTTAGGTCAACGATTGTCTGAATTATGTGGTCACGGACCAATTATCGAAGAAGACATTGCATTAACGAATATTGCCTTGGATTTAATTGGTCAAGCAACTTCTTTATACGAATATGCTGCGATAGTTGGCGGTGAAGGTAAAACTGCTGATGATATTGCTTTCCTTCGATTTGAAAGAGAATATGTCAATGTATTATTAGTTGAGCAACCGAACGGTGATTTTGGAATGACCATCGCTCGTCAGTGGTTTTTTGATTCTTTTCGAGTGTTGTTTTATGATGCGATGCTCGAATCTACAGATCAACAATTAGCAGCGATTGCTGAGAAGTCATTAAAAGAAACAAAGTACCATTGGAAACATTCTTCTGAATGGTTAGTTCGTTTAGGAGATGGGACAGATGAATCACACGATCGTGTTCAAACAGCTATAAATTATTTGCATAGATATGTAGACGAATTATTTTTCATGGATGAGGTAGATACAGCTTTAATTACTGAAGGTATTGCCGTTGATTTAGCTTCTTTGAAAGTTGCTTTTGACGCTAAAACATCTGAAGTTATGGAAATGGCTACATTATCTTTTCCTACAAATAATTGGAAACAAGTTGGTGGTAGAGTAGGAAAGCATACGGAACATTTAGGACATATTCTGTCTGAATTACAATACATGCAACGCGCTTATCCAAATATGGAATGGTAAACGAAGCACTTATTTGGACTTATTTAGAAGAAGTTAGCGATCCTGAAATTCCCGTTTTATCGATTGTAGATTTGGGGATTGTCAGATCTGTTAAATTAGCAAATGAAAAGGTTGAAATAACGATTACACCAACTTATAGCGGTTGTCCTGCAATGAAACACATCGAACAGGCAATCATTGAATTCTTAGCTGAAAAAAATATTCAAGCAAGTGTTGTTTTAACCTTGTCTCCTGCATGGACAACAGATTGGTTGACTGAAAACGGGAAAAATAAATTACGCGAATACGGTATTGCACCACCTGAAAACGAAGTAGATAAAAGTGTGTTGTTTGCAGCACCAACGATCGTACCTTGTCCATTGTGCGCTTCTAAAGATACCCGTATGATTTCTCAATTCGGTTCAACTGCTTGCAAAGCACATTACCAATGTAATGCATGCATGGAACCATTCGATTACTTTAAATGTTTGAAGTAAATCTCTAGATTTTATATCCTAAAAGGTATAAAAATATCAAAATCAGACTATTTATTCTTTAAAGGGTATAAAAAATTAAAATTTTATAAAAATATATCAGTTAAGGTATTTTTTTGCGAAAAAATCGTATATTTGTACTTTAAAAGGTATAAAAATGAAAGAAAATCTTACAGATTTAAGCATTTACGTGAAAGCTAAACGCAAACAAAATAAACTAACACAACCAGAATTAGCATTAAAAGCAGGTGTTGGTTTACGATTTGTGAGAGATTTAGAGCAAGGAAAAAAAACAATGCGCATGGATAAAGTGAACGATGTGTTGCGGTTATTTGGTGGCGCTTTAGGCGTTGTTCCATTGGATCGCGAAAAATTGTTATAAACAATAGTTATCAAAAAATATAAAAATGAATAGAAGTGGAAAAGTATATCTGAAAAATGTATTCTGTGGCGTTGTTAGCGAGACAGACGCTGGCTATTTGTTTGAATATAATCAAGAATATTTATCATTAAGCGATGCGCAGCCAGTTAGCCTAACGATGCCATTAACCGACAAGCCTTTTCAAAGTAAAACCTTGTTTGCATTTTTTGATGGTTTGATACCTGAAGGCTGGCTATTAGATATCGCTGAAAAAAACTGGAAAATAAATTATAAAGATAGAATGGGCTTGCTCTTAACCTGTTGTAAAGATTGCATTGGAGCAGTAAGTGTTGAAAAAAATGAAGAATTATAAAAAAAAATATTTAGCAAATTTACATCTGCCATTGCATGTGCAAGAAAAAAGCGCATTCTATGGAAAACGATGTATGTATTGTTATGAGCAGCTTTTTGATAGTTCTTCCGATTTTCATACTGCTTGTAATAAACGGTTTTTTGGACAACTGAACACGCCTCAACTTGCTTACGGTTTAAATGATTTACAAAAATTGGCAACTCAAGTGATCCAAAGCCAAATGGCAGTAACTGGCGTTCAAGCAAAAGTTTCATTGAGTTTGTATAAAAAACAAGATAAAAATATAACTAAAAAACTCACAATAGTAGGACTTTATGGCGATTACATCTTAAAGCCGCCCTCAGAATATTATGTACAATTACCAGAATTAGAAAGTGTAACAATGCACATGGCTGCTGTTTGTGGAATAAATGTTGTGCCGCATAGTTTGTTGAGATTGCAAGATGGAACGTTGTGTTACATCACAAAGCGAGTTGATAGAACTAGAAAAGGGAAATTACACATGGAAGATATGTGTCAATTAAGTGAAAGGTTAACGGAAGATAAATACAAAGGAAGTCACGAACAAGTTGCCAAATTGGTTATGAAATATTCGAGTTCACCTTTGTTAGATGTTACTAATTTTTATGAGCAAGTATTGTTTAGTTTTTTAACTGGCAATGCTGATATGCACTTGAAAAACTTTTCGTTACTTGAAAAAGAAGGGCAAGGTTTGAGTTTGTGTCCGGCATATGATTTGGTACCAACAGCTTTAGTTAATCCAGCTGATACAGAAGAATTAGCATTAACATTGAATGCGAAGAAAAGTAAACTAAAATATATTGATTTTCTGGCTGCTTTTGAAAACGGAGGTTTATCACAAAAAGTATTAGATAAAACCTTAGAACTTTTCTTATATGCAAAACCTGAATTGCTTGCTGTATTGGAAAAAAGTTTTGTGAGTGATGAAATGAAAGAAAAATACGCATCATTAATTCATCAACGCTATGCGCAGTTGGGTTTGAAATAAAAAAAGGCTGATTAACAAATTTAATCAGCCTTTTTTATAATGAATATTTCTATCCTAAAAATGGATATTTATAATCTGTTGGTGGTACAAACGTTTCTTTGATTGTGCGTGCAGAAACCCATCTCAATAAATTCATAGATGCACCTGCTTTGTCGTTGGTACCTGATCCTCTTGCACCTCCAAATGGTTGTTGACCTACAACTGCGCCAGTTGGTTTGTCATTGATATAGAAATTACCTGCAGCATTTTCCAATGCTTTTGTCGCAAAATTTATAGCATAACGATCGTTTGAAATAATTGAACCAGTTAAAGCATATTCAGAAGTTTCGTCTAATATTTTCAACGTTTGCTCAAATTCATTTTCTGGGTAAACATAAATTGTTAAAACAGGCCCAAAAATTTCTTCACTCATGGTGCGAAATTTAGGGTTCGTTGTAACAATTGTTGTAGGTTCAATGAAATATCCTGTTGATTTATCGTAATTTCCACCTGTAATGATTTCAGCATCAGCTTGTGTTTTTGCGAAATCAATATATCCAGCGATTTTATCAAACGCTCGTTCGTCAATAACAGCATTTACAAAATTTGAAGTATCACTTGGTGAACCTACTTTGAATGAATTAACTTGATTAACATAAATCTTTTTTACATCTTCCCAAATATTTGAAGGAATGTAAGCTCTTGAAGCTGCCGAACATTTTTGACCTTGGAATTCAAACGCACCTCTCGACATAGCTGTTGCAACTTCTGCAGCATTCGCAGATTTATGAACCATGATAAAATCTTTACCACCAGTTTCTCCAACAATTCGAGGGTACGAACGATAGTGCTCTAAGTTTGTTCCGATTTCTTTCCATAGGTGACGGAAAACTCCTGTAGAACCTGTGAAATGTAAGCCCGCAAAATGTTTGTTTTTGAAAATTATATCTCCGGCAACTGGACCATCAACAGTAACCATGTTAATTACACCGTCAGGAACTCCTGCAGCTTTGAATAATTCCATAATAACTTGTGCAGAATATACTTGAGAATCTGCTGGTTTCCATACAACAACGTTCCCCATCATCGCTGGAGCAGCACATAAATTAGCCGCAATCGAAGTGAAATTGAATGGTGTTAAGGCAAAAACAAAACCTTCTAATGGTCTGTATTCTAAACGGTTCCACATGCCAGGTAATGATTCTGGTTGTTCCGTATAAATTCGTGTCATGTATTGCACATTGAATCTGAAAAAGTCAATTAATTCACACGCAGCATCAATTTCAGCCTGAAAAACATTTTTAGATTGTGCTAACATTGTTGCAGCGTTCATACGGTCTCTAAAAGGACCAGCTAGTAAATCTGCAGCTTTTAAGAAAATTGCGGCACGATCTTGCCACGGTAGGTTTGCCCAAGCTTGCTTTGCACCCAATGCAGCGTCGATTGCAGCTTGAACATGTGTTCCATTTCCATGATTGAAATGACCTAATAATTTAGCATGTTCGTGTGGTGGGTGAATCGATTTTTTATTTTCTGTAAACACTTCTTTTCCATTGATATACATTGGAATATCAATAGGTGTTTGGTTATACATTTCTGTATAAGTATTTAATAATTTTTCGCGGTCTGAAGAACCAGGGGCATAGCCTCTAACTGGCTCATTGATGGCAACCGGAACTTGGAAAATTGCATTTGACATAATAATTTTTTTTGCAAAAGTAATGAATGTTCACTATCATTGCAATGTACTTAATTTTTTCTTGACCACAAAATGTAAATTCACTTATGAGACCACCTGTTTTATTATTTCTACTATTAACTTCTATTTTTTCTTATGTTACTTGTCTTTCAGCTGAAAAAGAACCTTTAAACATAAAAAATCCTCAGTTAAATTGTGTGACACAAGCAACCCAATCTTTAATTGCATGGAACGAATTTTTGCGCAATGATTTAGAAGCTTTGCACCAAGATGGGTGGTACATTTATTCATTAGGAATGCAAGAACATAATGAGTTTGCAATTCATGTTGGAAAGCGTTCATTAGGAAGTTATTTTATTCGTTCGGGAAAAATTGACAATGGAATTTTGTTGTTAAAGGCTGCTGCAAATTATTTTGAAAGAGCTGGAAATTATGAGGTTTTGACTGAAACCTTTAATGAAATTGGAAACGGATATGTTTATAAATCAGAACCTATCAATGCCATTTCTTTTTTTATGCGCTCTCTTAAAACTGGAAAAAAATCTGATGATCCAACATCTGTTTTTTTAGCTGAAATAAATTTAGCTCAAGCCTATTTGCAAATGAAACAATTTGATAAAGCGCAAGCAATTTTACAAAACTATAAAACTCAAGCGTTGCATTTTAAAAAATTTGAAGCTGTCTCTTCTGCGTATGCGTTATTAGGAACAATTGCGCAAGCAAATCAAAAAATGGCGCTAGCTAAAGAGTTTTTCTTGAAAAGCGCAAAATTTGGATTTCGTTCAAATTCTAATAGTTTAATTGGTCAAGCGTATACTAATTTTGCAATTGCTTTGTTTCTTGAAAACAAGATCGATTTAGCAAAGTCGTATTTTGAAAAAGCCTTATTTTACCGATTAAAAACAAATAATGGAAGGTCTATCGCTGAGTCATATTTTAATTTAGGGGATTATTATTCTCAAACAGCAAATCAGTATTTAGCAATCAACTACTTTAAAAAAAGCTTAAATGTAGCAAAGAAAAATGACCTATTTCAAGATCAAATTGATGCATTATTAGCATTAAAAGAATGTTATATAATCCTAAATGATCAGCCGAATCAATTACTAATTATGAATCAACTTGTGGAATGTCAACAGCAAAAGTTGAATTATTCTGTTCAATTAATGAATCAAGATAACGCAGTTGAGCAGTTAGTATATGAAGATAAAATCAACTACCAAGCATTTATGAAAATAAAACAACTGAATAGATATATTAGTGAAAAAAATAATTTAATTTTTATTTTTTCTTTATTGTTAGGTGTTTTTTTTATTGGTTCTATTATACTTATGGCAACACAATCAATTCAAACGAGTCGGGATAACTAGTTGAAATTCAGGAATGTCAACATTAAAAAATTTACCAGTTGTTAATGATATGAAACGATATTTCCCTTTCATACTTCCCAAATCTGAAAACAATTCGCACCCACTCATGTAATCAAAACTTTTACCAGGATGAATAATTGGTTGTTCTCCAACAACGCCCATTCCTTCAACTATAGAAGAATCATGCAACGAATCAAAAATTTCCCAACGACGTGAAATTAATTGAACAGATTCATTTGAAGTGTTCGCAATATCAATAACGTAATTAAAGAAAAAGTTATTAGTATTAAAATCAGATAAATCTGGTCTAAAGTTTACTTTCACATTTATTTTAATTTCTTCTTGAATACGTGTATCCATAAATTTAATTTTTAAATTCTTGTTACTAATAATTGTTGGGCATCATTTGTTGTAAAATTATATTTATTAAAATAAAAAACACAAAAAGTGTGTTATTTTTTACGTTTTTTATTTTTTACCTTTGTGAAGCCATGAGGGATTTGTTATATCTTGCACCATTACAAAGTTTTACTGATTTTCATTTTAGAAATTCCTTTCAAGCTGTTTTGGGTGATGTTGATAGGTTTTACGCACCTTATTTAAAAATGGCATTTGACGGAACGATCAAAGAAGGCCCTAAATTTGATGTGCTTCCTCAAAACAATCCGCTCGAAAAAGTTGTCCCGCAAGTTATGGCATGTTGTACAGCTGATTTTTTAGTAATGGCAAATTATTTGGAAGATTTAGGATACACCGAAGTAAATTGGAACTTAGGATGTCCTTATCCGATGGTTGCAAAGCGTGATTTGGGTTCAGGGATTTTGAATAAACCTGATAAAATTTGTTCAATTTTAGAAGAAGTATTTCGTGCTTCATCTTTGAAAATTGGAATTAAAATGCGCATGGGTTATGAAGACACAAGCGATATTTTAAATTTATTACCAGCCTTGAATGAGTTCGATTTAACTGAGGTAATAATTCATGCGCGTTATGGAAAGCAATTGTATAATGGCTCATGCGATCACAGTCGATTCTTAGAATGCATTCCAATTACAAATCACTCATTAATTTACAATGGTGATATTAATTCTGTTGCTGATTTTAGGTATTTAAAGCAACTATTTCCAACTATTCATCAATGGATGATTGGTCGTGGTGCGATTGCTAATCCATTCTTATTTGAAATGATTCAAGATGATTCCGAATTATTACCGAACGATTTTGTTCAAGTATTTTCTGATTTCTTGAATTTATTATTGGAAAGCTACCTTCGGCAAACTACGAATCATGGAAATATTTTGATTAAAATGACGCATTATTGGGAGTATTTTGCCGCGAATTTTGAAAATGGAAAAAAAATGTGTCGAATTGTTAAAAAATCAAAATCAATTAGCGATTATTCTAATTTTATAGCTAATTTAGAATCATTCATATAATATCGGGAGCTTTTATAATCTATTACATTCATAATACGAGCACACATGAAAAATAAGTTACTTTTTGGAATTCTAGTAGGTTCAATTATGCAGTTTAATGCTCAAACGAGTGATTTCAATTCTGCATACAAACAAGTTACGACCGAATTAACAAGTTGGGATCCAATTCGGGGTGAATGGTTGTCTAAAAGTATTTTAGCAATGGCGAAACAAGAAGCTGTTCCTGAACGCAATTTCCCTGAAGATTTAACACCATTTGAATTGGTGAATAAATTACCAGACGCAAAACGCTCATCAATTCTTAAAATTACACAAGATAATGCCCCAGTTTCGAATCAACGTGAATGGAATGCAATTGCTAGAATTGTTAATCGACCAGATTGTAAACCAGTTAGTGGTCGCTCTTACGGTGATCCTCATTTGTCTTCATTTGATGGAGCAACGTATTCTTTTCAAACTGTTGGGGAATTTGTATTGGCCAAATCAGATGGTGACTTTGAAATACAAACACGTCAACAAGCTGTTTCTGAGGATTTCTCATTGAATACTGCTGCAGCAATGAATGTTGGTGGTGATCGAGTAGGGATCTATCCAAATGAAAAACCAGATAATTTTTCCCAATCCGCTTTACGCGTGAATGGACAACCAGTTGTTTTGCAACGTAACGTTTATTTTTTACCAAAAGGAGGAACTGTTGAGTATTCATCTAATGTTTATACAGTTACTTGGCCAACAGGTGAAGTTGCTAGAATTCAAACGAGTAATGGAGCTGCGCGTAATTTCTTAAATATTACTGTTCAAGTATTTCCTTGTCAATCATCAAATTTTTATGGATTGATGGGGAATGCAAATGGTAGTGCGAATGATGATTTTGATGTGAGAGGAAATGGTGCTCGACCTCAATACATGGCGTTTTCATCATTTGGAAATCCTCAAATGCAACAAGCAACCAATCAAATGGAAAAAGAATATTTGGCTTTTCTAGCACGAGATTATGCGCGTCAGTTTAGGATAACAGAGAACACTAGTTTGTTTGATTACACTCCTGGAAGCTCTACAATCTCATACACTGATGAATCCTACCCAAGAGTTCATCGAACTGTAGCAGATTTGTCACCGATGCAGCAAACTAATGCGCGCAATCGCTGTCAAGAGATGGGTTTACAAGGTGCTGAATTGAATGCGTGTATTTTTGATAATGCGTATTTAAACATCGCGCCGGCTCCTCGCCCAGTAATTAAAAACCCTACACAAACTGGAGATTTAGGTAGAATTGATCGACCTGTTATTAATAACAATCAAGGAAAATTTGAAGAAAGAGAAACTGGAAGAGTGCCAATTGATTCTCCGCGACCACAACCGCAATCAATAGGGAAAGACACAAAGCCTTCACGTGGAGAAGTTGATCGTTTACCAGCTGACAATAACCGAACAAACCCTGTTCAAAATGGCAGAAACGAACGGCCAATTGATAAACCGCAAACTTCTTTTCCTGCACCGAGTAGAGGCGATGTTTCAAAACCAATTAGTGTGCCAAAGCCAGCAGGTAGCAACGAAGTCAAACCGCCTAGCATCAATCGTAGTTTGCCGCCTCCAATTTCTAGTCCAGGAAGAATTATTAAGGGTTAAAAATTTGGTTTAATCAACTTGTAAATGTTTAAAAGTCTTTAAAACTGCAGTTAAACACGCGTTTACTTTCAGTATATTTACTGATTATATGAGTTTTATGCGCATTTTATTCTTTCTTGTTATTTTTTCATGGGTTAACCAACTTGTTGCTCAAGTTGATATATCTGCTAACACGCGTGCTGATTTATCATTGATTGAAAAAGATTTTAAGTTCAACAATGGTCAAAGCTCAGAAGCAATAAAAAATCGTTTTGCAGTCTATACATTGAATGATGTAAATTATTTTGGAGCGCTTGCAAAAGTTGCAGAAGATTTTAATCCAACTCAATTAACATCATTAGGAATTATCGTTGGTTCAAAAATAAATTCAATTGTAAGTTTAAAAATTCCAGTTTCTCAAATAAACAATGTAGAAGTACTCCCGGGATTAAGTTTGCTTCAATTAGCCGGGAAAATCAAACCAGAATTAGATAAAGCAGTTAAAGATATTGGCGCAGATAGCGTTCATTTAGGAATCAATTTACCGCAAGGTTACACTGGAAAGGATGTATTTATTGGGATTACAGATTGGGGATTTGATTATACTTCTCCGATGTTTTACGATACGTTATTGCAAGAAACTCGAATTCATGCTGCTTGGGATCAATTTAAAACAACTGGACCACACCCGAATGGTTTTACCTATGGTACTGAGTACACCACTCCTTCAACCTTATTAGCTGCAGGTTCCGATACGGCAAATATTTATAGTTTTGCAACACATGGAACGCACGTTGCGGGTATTGCAGGTGGAAGCGGTGCTGGAACGATCTACCGTGGAATAGGATTTGAATCTCAATTTTTATTTGCCACGTTTTTAGTTGATGAAAGCGCTGTAATGGATGCTTGGGCATGGATGTATCAAAAAGCTCAAGCTGCATCCAAACGATTGGTAATAAATATGAGCTGGGGCTTGTATCATTTTGGTACCTTAGATGGAAATTCATTATTGAGTCAAGCTATTGATAGTTATTCTGCTCAAGGTGTTTTATTTGCAAATTCAGGTGGTAATAATGGGGATGTTAATTTTCACATTAAAAAGAATTTTCAAAATGACACAATTAAATCTAAAATTAATTTTTATTCATACACCGCAAATCCAAACATGTGGGGACAAAGTATCCACGCATGGGGAGAAGTAGGTAAAGCCTTTTCTTCAGGTTTAATCGTATATGATCAAAATGGACAAATTGCTGCGACAACACCTTTGTATTCAACAAATTCACTGTCAACTTATTTGGATTCCATTTTAATCGTAGCATCAGATACTATTTATTTTAATATTTCTGCAGATGCAGCACATCCACAAAATGGTCGACCACAAATGCGTATTCGTGTTAAAAGTTTAACTGCTTCTAACAAAGTCTTATTAAAATCAACAGCTGTTGATGGGATAGTTCATTATTGGAATGTAACAGAATTATCAAATGATGTAGGAAACTGGGGAATGCCTTTCGCAACTTTTGGAACAGGCTCAATTGCTGGTGACAAACAATATGGAATTAGCGAACCATCTTGTACGAATAGTTTATTAAGTGTTGCAGCCTATACGCCAAGGTATTTTAATTCTAGTGGTACTGCTTTAGGAGGAGTAATTGCTCCATTTTCAAGCGTTGGTCCCCGCTATGATGAGGTGTTAAAACCTGAAATTGCAGCTCCTGGTGTAAATATTGTTTCTTCGATTTCTTCGTTTACAGACAATTCATTTACACAATTTTCATCAATTTCTTTTAACAATAGGACATATCCTTTTGCACGTTTTTCTGGTACTTCAATGGCGTCACCAATGGTAGCAGGAGTCATTACGCTAGTTTTAGAAGCTAATCCTTATTTATCAGCAGCGCAAGTAAAAGACATTATCATTCAATCTGCTCGAGAAGATGCACAAACGGGAATTATTCCAGTTAATGGAAGTTCACAATGGGGTTGGGGTAAAATAAATGCTTATTTAGCGGTGAAGTTGGCTTTGAATACAATTGGCTTTGAAGAAGTTAAACAAGAAACTTTGTGGACAGTTTATCCAAATCCTGTCATGCAGCAATTGTATTTTACTGTTGTAGATGAACTACCATCAGAAGTACGTATTATTTCAACTTTAGGAACAATTGTTTCTAAAAAAGTAACTGCGGCTTCGATTGATGTTTCTGATTTAAAAGCTGGTTCTTATTGGATTCGTGTTGAATTAAATGGAAGAATCCAACAACAGCTATTCATTAAGCTTTAATAACATGATCCGTTTACTCAAACGAGATGAATTACACGTTGTTCAAGAAGTAGCGCATGCAACATGGCCTTCAACTTTTTCTGAAATTTTAACTTTAGAACAAATTGAGTACATGCTTAACTGGATGTATAACAACCAACAATTAGTTGAGAATTTTGAAAAAGGTCATGCGTTTTATGGTTTTTTTGAAAACGATAAAATACTGGGATTTATGGAAGTTGAAGCATCTATTCAAGCAAGTTCGGTTTTAAAAATTCACAAATTGTACGTTCTCCCATCATTACAAGGTAGTGGAATTGGGCAACAATTGATTCATCAAGCAATAGTTAGTGCAGAAGTTCACAACAATAATTCTGTTATCTTAAATGTAAACCGCTTCAATAAAGCAGTTACTTTTTATCAAAAACTTGGGTTTACAATTTTGAAAGAAGAAGACATTTCTATCGGTAATGGCTTTTTAATGGAAGATTATGTGATGCAGTTAGAAGTTAAACACTAATCGTTTCTCCGCATTTAAAATGTCCTTTTGGACAAGCTTTGTAACCATGTAAGCCACAAGGTTTACAACTTAATTTTTCTTCCGTTTCTATCACTTCAGCATCTTCTGATAATGGTCC
>CANLIL010000011.1 GCA_947491305.1 Flavobacteriales bacterium
ATCCTATTCTTTCGGGAGTGCCGGCCTGTCTGCCGACAGGTAGATTCGATTCCGGCCCGAGGTACAAAAGCTCTGATGAAAGTCAGGGCTTTTTCTTATTATTAGAAATATTTTCCCAAAATGAAACAATTTTACTCCTCGTTAAAGATTAATCACTTGATATTCAAATAACTAATTTTTTGGCATATTTTTTATAATACAAATATTGATTAACGTAGAGTGGTTTCATGATAATCAGGTTAGGTATATTAGGTATAAAGAGGGTTGTTCGCAACCCTCTTTTTTTTATACCAATGGATAAAAGGCATCTAGTATGTGTTCCAAGTCTGTTCTGAACGAATTGTGAACAATGGAAACAATATCAAAGCGTGTGTTGCGATTAATTTCTTTGCTTTGAAGGTAAAAGTTGGCCACTTGAATAATTTGTTTTTGCTTTTGTTTGGTAACTGCGCGCCAAGGTTCACCAATTTCTGCTGTTTGCCGTGTTTTTACTTCAACAATTACTAAGATTTCATTATCTAAACAAATGATATCAACTTCATTTTTTTTAAAGCGATAATTTCGTTCAATAATGCGGTAGCCTTTTTTTATTAAATAAGTGACAGCGAGGTTTTCCCCATAAATGCCAAGTTCTGCAGTGTTCATTTTTCTTCAATTAGGTAGTTGAAGATACAAAAAATTAGTAAAGAATTAAAATTCCCCCATTAACTCAAGGGTTTCTTTTGCGGCAGCTTGTTCGGCTATTTTTTTGGAATTTCCAGTGCCTTTACCATACTTGGTTTGGTTGATGGAAACTTGAATGGTATAGGACCAGTTGTTGTTGTTGTTTTCTTCTGAAAGTACGTCAAAGTCAATGTTCAAATGATTGCGTTGACACCAAATGATGAGTTTTGATTTAAAGTCGATTTCTTCCTCTAAAACTTTGTTGACATGAATGTATTTTCTGAAAATGTGATGCTGTACAGCGTTTTTAACCGCTTGAAATCCTCCGTCTAAGTAGATTGCTCCAAAGATCGCTTCCAATGCATTCCCTTCAATCGTTGGCAAGTTGATTGAGCGCCCTTTATGGTAACGAATAATGTTTCGAAGTTCCATTTTATCTGCAATTTCAGATAAAGTTTTTCGGTTAACAATTTTTGATTTGATCTTCGTTAAGTAACCTTCATCTTCACCTGGAAATCGTTGAAACAAGTATTCTGCTACAACAGCATCGAGAATGGCATCTCCTAGAAATTCTAAGCGTTCATTAGAGGTGTCTTCATCGGAATTCACCAAAGATTTGTGGGTAACTGCTTGAATGAAATAGCTTAAATTTTTTGGGCGGTATCCAAAACGCAATAAAATAAAGCGAATTAATACAAGTTCGCTTTTAGACTTTTTTTTTCTAAATAATGGAAATTTAATACCCAATTACCCAACGAATTTTTTCACAATAACGCTCGTATTATGTCCGCCAAATCCAAATGTATTGGAAAGCGCAACATTCACCACACGTTTTTGTGGTTGGTGGAAGGTAAAATTCAATTTTGGGTCTAATTCAGGATCATCTGTAAAATGATTGATTGTTGGTGGTATGATATCATGTTTAACAGCCATGATACAAGCAATCGCTTCAATTGCTCCAGCAGCTCCTAATAAATGCCCAGTCATTGATTTCGTTGAACTGATGTTCAAATTGTAAGCATGTTCACCAAAAACTGCTTGAATTGCTTTTACTTCTGCAATATCTCCTAATGGAGTAGATGTTCCATGAACATTTACATAGTCGATAGCAGTTGGGTCAATTTGCGCATCGTCTAACGCTGCAATCATCGTGTTTCGCGCACCTAATCCTTCAGGATGTGGAGCAGTCATGTGATAAGCATCACCAGACATTCCGCCACCAATTACTTCCGCATAAATTTTAGCACCGCGTTTGATAGCGTGTTCGTATTCTTCCAATATCAATGCACCAGCACCTTCTCCAAGTACAAAACCGTCACGGTCTAAATCGAATGGACGAGAAGCAGTTTCAGGAGAATCATTTCTCGTTGATAAAGCTTTCAAACCATTGAAACCACCCATTCCCATTTGGTTAACAGCCGCTTCAGATCCGCCAGTAACAAAAGCGTCGGCTTTTCCAAGACGAATCAAGTTGTAAGCGTCAATAATTGCGTTTGTTGCTGAAGCACATGCAGAAACCGTTACGTAATTTGGGCCACGTAAACCGTATTTAATAGAAATGTGACCAGCAGCGATATCTGCGATCATTTTTGGAATAAAGAAAGGATTGAAACGTGGTGTTCCATCTCCGCTAAAAAAGTTTTCAGCTTCGTCTTGAAATGTTTTTAATCCACCGATTCCTGAACCCCAAATCACACCTACTCGGTCTAAATTTGGATTTGATTCCATCAAGCCAGCATCAGCTATGGCTTCCGTTGCGGAAACCATAGCGTACTGTGAAAATTGATCTAATTTTCTAGCTTCTTTTCTGTCGATGAAATCTTCGACATTGAAGTTTTTTATTTCACAAGCAAAATGCGTTTTGAACAAAGAAGCATCGAATTGCTTAATTGGTGCAGCTCCACTTTTTCCGCTTAGTAACGCATCCCAGTATTCACCTAATGTGTTCCCAATTGGGGTCAAGGCACCCATTCCAGTTACAACGACTCTTTTTAATTCCATAGAGAAATTATTAATTCAATAAATGCAAGCTTGTGTTTAAATTAGTTAACGTTTTCTTCGATAAAAGAAATTGCGTCACCAACAGTTTGAATGTTCTCAGATTGATCATCTGGAATAGCGATATTGAATTCTTTTTCAAATTCCATAATCAATTCAACTGTATCTAATGAGTCAGCTCCTAGATCGTTTGTGAAAGACGCTTCGTTTGTTACTTCACTTTCTTCAACTCCTAATTTATCTACGATAATAGAAATTACTTTTGATTTGATATCAGACATTTCTTTTTTATTTATTGGTTAATCAGCTTGCAAAGAAAAAAACAATGCGTTAAAAAACAAAATAATTCGAAAGAATATTCTGAACAATTACGCTAAACCCCCCTATTTGTGTCTGTTTTTATTTCAACAGTGTATTATTTTTAACACTTTTCTAAGTAAAAATGGCTAGTTTTCGAATTTTCAACCCGCTATTTTGAGATTTATTTTTGGTTTCTACCTACCTTTGTGCTATGAATAAAGTACGTTTAGCTCTTTTTGCATCTGGAACTGGGAGTAATGTTATGAGTATTTTAGATTATTTCAAAGATCATCAACACGTTGAAATCGTTTTTGTTTTGACGAATAATCCGCAAGCTTTAGTTGTTGAAAAAGCTCAAGCATTCGGCGTTCGCATAGATGTATTATCCAATGAAATTGTTGAGAATGGCAATATATTATCTACGATTTGTGAAGCAGCTGCCATTGATTACGTCATTTTAGCTGGTTATCTTCGAAAAATTCCAGCTGATTTTATTCATAATTACCCTCAAAAAATCATCAATATCCATCCTTCATTGTTGCCAAAATTTGGTGGTAAAGGAATGTATGGAGACAATGTTCATAAAGCTGTTTTAGCAGAATCTGAAGTAGCAACAGGAATTACAATTCATTTTGTAAACGAAGAATTTGATAAAGGTGAATTAATTGCTCAATTTTCGTGCGCCTTAGCTGCAGATGAAACATTAGCAACGTTAAAAGAAAAAATACATGCATTGGAACAGTTAAACTTTCCAAAAGTGATTGAGAAAACGGTTTTAAATTAAGAGAAATGTTAGCTATGTTAGGTGAATTTAGTTGGTCGGAATTGTTCAAAGCAACTACGGTTTTATTTGCAGTAATCGACATCGTTGGTTCGGTTCCCATTATTATCAAAATCAAAGAAACTTCAGGAGAATTACATCCGCTTCGCGCGAGTTTTGTTTCGTTTGGGATAATGATTGGTTTTTTAATTTTAGGTGAAAGTATCTTAAATTTATTTGGTGTTACAATAGAAGCGTTTGCTGTGGCGGGTGCTTTTATCTTATTTGCAATGGCTTTGGAAATGATTTTAGGGATTCGCCTCTTTCGCGATGAAGTTACGGGTAAAACCGCCAGTATTGTACCCTTGGCATTTCCAATTATTGCAGGTGCAGGAACAATGACAACCCTGGTTTCGTTAAAAGCGGAGTTTCAAGAAATTAACATCATTCTAGCGATAATCATTAACATTATCATTGTATATGCTGTGCTTCGTTTGACTAAAAAAATTGAAAATCTTCTTGGCCAAGGTGGAATTGCCATCTTAAAAAAGGTGTTCGGAATTATTTTGTTAGCGATTGCAATTAAATTATTTTCAACGAATTTAAAAGCGTTACTATAACTTGTTTAATACGAAATGTAAACGTTTTTTGGTTCTGTAAAGAAACGCAATGCTTCTTCTCCGCCTTCTCGACCTACTCCTGATGCTTTCATTCCGCCAAATGGTGTTCTTAAATCGCGGACTAACCATGCGTTGACCCAAACGATGCCAGCATCTATTTTATCCGCCATGCGGTGTGCTCTTTTTAAGTCAGTGGTCCACAACGTAGCTGCCAAACCGTATTGGGTTGAGTTGGCCATTATTAAAACTTCTTCTTCTGTATCAAATGGTGTGATGGTAACAACTGGACCAAAAATTTCTTCTTGGTTCGTTCTACAATCGTATGCCAATCCTTCAATCACAGTTGGGCGCAAGTAATAACCATTGTTGTAAGGCACTTCTAAATGCACTTGTTCGCCTCCTGTTAAAATAGTTCCGCCTTCTTCTTTTGCTAATTGAACATAGGAAAGCACTTTTTCCATATGTGGTTTCGAAACGACAGCACCTAAAATTGCTTTTGGGTCTGTTGGATTAGAAACGGTTGTTTTGGCTACTTTTTCAACAAAAGCAGTTTTGAATTTTTCATACAAAGGGCGTTCAACAAAAATTCGGGAACCGCACAAACATATTTGTCCTTGATTAGCGAAAGATGAGCGCAAAGTTGTTTTTAGCATCTCATCAAAATCGCAGTCAGCAAAGATGATATTGGGATTTTTTCCACCCAATTCCAACGATAATTTTTTGAACATTGGCGCAGCAGTTTTTGCAATGTATTCGCCTGTTTTTGTTCCGCCAGTAAATGAAATTGCTTTAATTTTTGGGTGTTTCACGATAGCATCACCAACCGAAGAACCTAAACCATGTAAAATATTCAAAACGCCGTTTGGCATTCCTGCTTCTTGCGCTACTTTCCCTAATAAATATGCTGTGTAAGGTGTAATTTCAGAAGGCTTTGCAATCACGCAATTTCCAGCAGCTAATGCAGGAGCGATTTTCCATGAAAACAAGTATAACGGTAAGTTCCAAGGTGAAATACACCCAACAATTCCAATTGGTTTACGCAAGGTATAATTCACGCCTTCGCCCACCATGTAATGGGATTCAGAAGCAAAATGGGTAATGGCTGTAGCAAAGAAATGAAAATTTGAAATGGCTCTTGGAATATCAACATGGGCAGCTAAACTCAAAGGTTTTCCATTATCGCGCGATTCTGCAGCAACAAATTCATCCATGCGATTTTTAATGCCATCGGATAATTTGATTAAAATCTCGCTGCGTTCTTCGTTGCTCATTGCCGACCAAATTGGAAAGGCTTTTTCTGCACTTTCAACCGCTAAGGCAACATCTTTTTCATCTGAATTCGGAATCAAGGAATATACATTTCCTGTTGCTGGTTCGTAATTATCGATATACGCACCGTTTATTGGCGCACAATATTCACCATTGATAAAGTTTTGTAATTTTTCCATGTTTCAAATTTCGCTGGACGAAAGTAAGTGATTTTTTTGGAAAAAATGAAATCGAATGTGTGATTTTAGATAGAATTACCAAACTGGGCAAGTGCTACAATCATTGGTTGGTCGAATGTAGAACAGCATCCCAATTGCAGCATTGAATTGCGTGAACCAAACTCCTTGAACAGCTTTCGCATTCAATTCTGCTTCTCTTGTTCGGATTGAAAATTGGTTGTGGTAGCCTGTTGTGAAATTGGTAAGCAAGTATACTTTTTTAAAAAACTCGAAGCGCAGTCCTACATTTCCTGAAAAATTGATGCCAGATAGTGAAGTTGTTCCTGTTTCATTTTTACCTGCAAAATTGAAGGTGGAATTCGAAACCAATGCGCCTAAGTTTGCGCCGATGTTACTCGCAACAAGAAAATTGCGTTGACTCCCAACAGCAAATAAATGATCTGTACGTGTCAACCCTAAAGAAAAATTAGAGATCGCTTCATTGGCAAATACAAATTGATTGCTATCCAATGAAACAAGTTGATTGACATACGAACCTGAAAAATAGCCACTTGGATCAACCCCTGGATTGATTTTTCCATTGATGGTTACTGCACCATTGTCATAATAACGGTAATTCATTCGGTTATAAGCAAGATTCAAGGCCCAATGTTTCCCAACATAATAGCCAATTTTAGCATCAAGTTGAGGGCCATTTGCACCGATAATATTGTCTTGTGGACTCCCATTTGCAAGTGTGAAATCGTAACCAATACCTTGAAATTGAACGGAATTACTTAAATAATTTGTTTTGTTCAAACCAACTTCAGCAAAAAGCGTTCCTTTTGAATTTGAAACTTTTCCTTTCCGTTTATTTTGAGCGATAACCAACAGAGGAATAAAGAGCATTAAAAACAACAAACTTCGCATAATTAACGCGTAATAATGGATAAAAATTCTTTTTGTGAAAGCACTTTTTCTAGGCGATAATGCGCTTTTTTATTTTTAGTATGCCATTCAACTAATCCATAACCTTTCGCATAATAGCTAATTGCGTCACCTTCTTGAATGTTTTCCTTTTTGGTAAATGGGTTAAAATTCGTCATACGAATACGGTCTACAAAACAAATGGTTGGTTCATTTTCACCCAATACTTCCCAAGAGATTTCACTGCCTTTTACTTTGCGTTTCACTTCTCTTAGAATCAATGTCGAATCTAAAAAGCCTTGAAAACGTGAAGCAAATGCGACTTCTTCTTGCGCATTCATTGGAATTAATTTATCTTTAAATAATTCAGCCTTTGTTTTTTCATTGTTGCGGTTAACCACCATGTGATCCATGATGTTCAACGAATCCACATTGTAATTTAAGGCTTCAATGATGCGTCCATCTGTTGAATAGATCTCCACAACAATGTGTTCGCCTTGTGAATCTTCCACTTTGTAAATGCGGTGAAATTGCTCGTCTAAACCGTTTGCAATATCGCGGTATAAATAGATTTTAGGAACAGAATCTACTTCATAGAAATAGGCTGCGAATGGATTTTTTGAATCCAACTTGTTTGAATTACAAGAAAATAAAAGCACTAAAAGTACACTACAACTAAAAACAAATTTCATTCGAATCGGCGTTTAATTTATAAGTTAAAATTCAGAACAATGTTACAAAATTTCGTAGAATTTATTACGACATTTTTAAGAAAGCGACTTCTTTTTCACTCAAATGGCGGTACATTCCTCTTGGGACATCTTTTTTTGTAAGTCCAGCAAATTGTACACGGTCTAATTTTGTCACTTCATACCCTAAAGCTTCAAACATTCTACGTACAATTCTATTTTTTCCAGAATGCAATTCAATACCTATTTCGCGGGAATTTCCGTCTTTGATAAATTCAGCCACATCAAATTTAGTGCGACCATCTTCTAAATCCAATCCTGCAACTAATTTTTCTAAATCTTCTTTTTTAACAGGTTTACTTAATTCAGCTTGATAAATTTTGGAAGCTCTATGTTGTGGGTGTGTCAATTTTTTGACCATATCACCATCATTGGTAAACAGCAATAAGCCAGTTGTTTCACGATCCAAACGCCCTACCGGATAAATTCGTTCACGACACGCTTTGCGCACCAAAGACATCACTGTTTTTCTTCCCAATGGGTCGTCCATCGTTGTGATGAAACCTTTAGGTTTATTCAATAAAACGTAGCGTTTTGTTTCCGCATTGATCGTTTCACCGTCGTATTGCACAACATCACCAGGTTTAATTTTATATCCAAGTTCCGTTACAATATGACCATTAATAGACACAACACCTGTTTCAATTAAAACATCTGCTTCTCTTCTTGAACAAATTCCAGCATTGGATAAAAATTTATTCAAACGGATATCATTATCATTAAAAGAGGGAAGTGGATCACCCTTTTTTTGTTTGTCTTTGTAATCGATGTATTTACGTTTATCACGCGCTGAAACTTCTTTCGGCTTTTCGGGATCTGCTTTTACGCGACCTCCAGCTGGAGCTGGTTTACTTGTTTTAGGACCATCTTTTTTAGGACCTTTACTGAATGGAGAAGCTTCTTTTTTCTTAGGTTTGAAGGCATCTCCAATTTTTGTTTTTTTGGTTGAAGAGTTGGTACGAGACGTACGCGATTTATCTCTTCCTGTGTTTTTTGTGTTCATCACGAGCAGAATTTAGGTGCAAAGATACGTCAAATTCCTTGTTATTGAACAATTTGCCTATTTTCCATCGTTTACAAAGTTGTATTTGTAACATTGATTACAGACAAAACAATTTTATTTGGTTTACTTTGTACGATCTAACATTCAACAATTCGCACCAAATGGAATTCAGCAACAAAGCACATTGGGAAACAATTTACACGACAAAAACGCCTGAACAGGTTAGTTGGACACAAGAGAAACCAGCTATTTCATTGGAATTAATTGAAGCAGTTAATCTGCCGAAATCTGCTAAAATCATTGATATTGGTGGCGGAGATAGTTTGTTGGTAGATTTTTTATTGGAAGCTGGCTATTCTGAGATTACTGTGTTGGATATTTCACAAGCGGCATTGGATCGCGCTAAAAAGCGTTTAGGTTCAAAAGCAGCATTGGTAACTTGGATTTGTTCAGATATTCTTGATTTTAAGCCTACAGAAATGTATCAACTTTGGCATGACCGAGCAGCCTTTCATTTTTTAACCCAGCCAAAAAGTATCGCAACGTATACGGAATTAACAGAAAAGCATGCAGTAAATTTAATTATTGGGACATTTTCAGAATCGGGTCCGTTGAAATGTAGCGGTTTGGAGATTAAACAATATTCAGAAAAGTTAATGGAAATTTCATTTGAAAAAGCGTTTACTAAAATAGAATGTGTTTTTTCAGATCATGTCACACCATTTGATACCACGCAACATTTCATTTTTTGTCGGTTTCAGCGCAATGCGTAATGATTAGCTCCAAGTTGTTCCTTCTTTGCCATCTTTGACTGTAATTCCAGCGGCAGCAAGTCCGTCACGAATTTTATCAGATGTTGCCCAATCTTTTTGTTCGCGTGCTTGTTGGCGAAGTGTTAATACCAAATCCATTACAGGCGTCAATTTTGAAGCGTTTCCTTCTTGCTCTAGTTGAATCCCCAAAACATGTTCAACAAAGCGATAAATTTCAGTGGATAAAAGGATTAAATCATCCGCTGAAATGGTTTCTTTTCCATCGTTGATGAGGTTGATTTTTTTCGCTGCTTCAAATAAATTGGCTACTAAAATTGGCGCATTAAAATCGTCATTCATTGCTGAATAAAAACTTTCAACAAGTGCTGTAACATCAAACGATGAAGTAGGCGAAGTTGTCAGCTTGGAAACCATAGAAACAGCATCGTTTAAACGACCAAAGCCTTTCTCAGCAGCGTTTAAAGCCTCTGGTGTAAAGTCTAAATTGCTTCTGTAATGCGCTTGCATCATGAAAAAGCGAATGACATTTGGCGAATATGGTTTGTCAAATAATTCAGTTGTTCCTTCAATGATTTCTTTTGGCAGAAAATAATTTCCAAAGGATTTACTCATTTTTTGACCATTGACATTCAGCATGTTGGCATGCATCCAAAAGTTGGCAGGATTACAACCCACAGCACCACAGTGTTGTGCAATTTCGTCTTCGTGGTGCGGGAATTTTAAATCCATACCACCGCCGTGAATATCAAAGTGTTTTCCTAAGTATTTGGTGCTCATTGCTGTACATTCGATATGCCAACCTGGATTTCCATTTCCCCAAGGAGAACGCCAAATTTGCATATCGTCTGGATTGGCTTTTTTCCACAAGGCAAAATCAGCGAAAAAGCGTTTTTCATCTTGTGCATTTAAAACACGCGTTTCTTCTGCTAATTCATCTATTTTACGGCCACTTAATTTACCATATTCGTATTTTTCACTGTATTTTTTGACATCAAAATAAACGGAACCATTTACAACATACGCATATCCATTTTCGATGAGTTGCTCAATGATTTCAATTTGCTCTTGGATATGACCCGTTGCAGTTGGTTCAATACTTGGCGCAAGTAAATTGTAAATTCGTTGTAATTCTAAAAATTTTTGATTGAATTTGTAAACTATTTCAAGCGGTTCAATTTGTGCCGCTTTCGCTGCGTTTCCGATGCTATCAACTGCTTCACCTGTACTATTTGTTATGTGACCTGCATCGGTAATGTTACGAACATATTTTACGTCAAATCCTAACGTTAACAGGTAACGATAAATTAAATCAAAATTGATAAATGTGCGCATGTTCCCCATGTGAGGCTCGCTATACAACGTTGGACCACACACATACATTCCAACAAAATCTTTGTGAATAGGAGTAAATTTTTCTTTTTTCCCAGAAAGTGTATTGTAAATGTGTAATGCGTTTTTTCTTTGATCCATGAATTGATTTTTGAACTACAAAAATAGGAATTTTTTACATTCTATTCTATCGGCTATTTCTCAGATCTTCAAAACTTCAGCATTGCTATTTTTTCAATCAAAAAAAATCGAATTATGATTCAGCTAAAACTTCATCCACCCAAGTTTTCCCCCATTCTTCTATTTCGTTGGAAGGCCAAAGTGCTGGATAAAATATACGTTTTTGAAATCTTGGAGGCAAGTATTTTTGCCAATTTGTACCACCAGTTGCTACGATATCAGCAGCCTGACCTTTGTTTAAATATTGAACAGCAGATTTGTAATGTGCTAATGGCCAATTAATGTTGACATTGACATCATTTTGTTTTAACGCTTGAATCACTAAAGGATTTTGTTGGTCTTCTTTAGACAATCTAAGGTAAACTTGCCACAAATTTGTTTGTGTAGATTGTTCACCTAAATTGATAAATTCTTCTTGGTAGCGTTCTTCAAATTGAATTAATGTCAAGGTTTTTTTTCCTGTTCCAATTTCTGTTGCGCCTTCTTTCCAATAAATATGTTCATACATCTCATTAATTGGGGATGAAACAGTAAATTGTTGGCGTTTATCTTTGTGTACTAAATTGATAAAATCAGTACTTAATATTTCTATGAAACGGTATTGAGCAGATTGGAAACCACTTGCAGGCAGTAATGACATTCTAAATTGCAAAAACTGCTCGCGTTCCATTCCATTGATCATGATTTCAAAACTTTTTATTAACGCTTCAAAATAACGATTAACGCGCGTTACTCTGTCTATAAAAAAGGCAGCAGTTAAATCCGTTTTTTGTCCAAGTTGTTTGAATTCATGGATCGATAGTTTAAAATACAATTCCGTAATTTGATGATACATAATAAAAATCTCTTCATCAGGAATTTGTGTTTTTGGTTTTTGCAAACTCAACAATGTATCTAAGGCAATGTAATCCCAATACTTTGTTGTATCAGCATACAATAATCCATCAAGATACGAAAGCAAATCTTGTCCTAGTGCGTTGTACTTTTCATTCAACTGCTCTAAGCGGCTTTGTATTTCGGGTGTAATTTCCATGTTCAATATTTAACAACACAAAGGTAACATTTGCGCAATGCCTTGCAAATACTTGTTAATACTTTAACATTTTTGTTATAAAAACGCGATTTACTGACCGTTTGAAACAAAAAAATGGATACAATTAAGGCATCCATTCTTAGTTTTAATGAAGTATTATATAATTACGGTCTTATTTCAAACGAATTCCCAATTCTTTTAATTGTGCTTCATTTAAAGGCGATGGGGCATCTATCATTGTATCGCGACCACTGTTATTTTTTGGGAATGCGATGTAATCACGAATCGATTCTGAGCCGCCCATTGTTGCAACCAAACGATCTAAACCAAATGCCAAACCACCGTGAGGAGGTGCTCCGTATTCAAAAGCACTCATTAAGAATCCAAATTGTTCTTGCGCTTCTTCTTTTGAAAAGCCTAGTAAATCAAACATGCGAGATTGTAAATCACGGTCGTGAATTCGAATCGATCCACCACCTAATTCTACACCATTCATTGCTAAATCATAGGCATTGGCACGAACTTTTCCTGGTTCTGTTTGAATTAAATGCATGTCTTCTGGTTTCGGAGAAGTAAATGGATGATGCATAGCGTGATAACGTTCATTTTCTTCATCCCATTCTAACAAAGGAAAATCCAATACCCACAATGGTTTAAACATGTTTGGATTGCGCAAGCCTAGTTCATTTCCTAAGTGTAAACGCAACTCATTTAATTGCTTTCTAGTTTTATCTAAATCTCCACTCAACACAAAAATCAAATCACCCGATTTTGCATTGGCTGCTTTCGCCCATTGCGCTAAATCTTCTTGGGAATAGAATTTATCAACGGAAGATTTGAACGTGCCATCTGCATTGCAACGCACATAAACCAATCCTTTAGCACCAATTTGAGGACGTTTTACCCATTCGGTTAATTCATCAATTTGTTTCCGCGTATATTCGACACAATCTGCTGCGTTAATCGCAATCACTGCTTCTGCTGCGTCAAAAATGGCAAAGTCTTTTCCTTTTGCAAGTTCTGTTAAATAAACAAACTCCATGTCAAAACGAATGTCAGGTTTGTCGGAACCATATCGCGCCATTGCTTCCGCATAATCCATGCGTGGGAAAGGCTCAGTAAATTCTACACCGCGTACCGTTTTAAACAAATGTTTGATTAAACCTTCAAACGTATTTAAGATATCATCTTGTTCTACAAAGGCCATTTCGCAGTCAATCTGTGTAAATTCTGGTTGACGGTCTGCACGTAAATCTTCATCTCTGAAGCATTTTACGATTTGGTAATAACGGTCAAATCCTGAAACCATCAACAATTGTTTGAACGTTTGAGGAGACTGCGGCAAAGCATAAAATTGCCCTTCATTCATGCGAGATGGAACGACAAAATCACGGGCACCTTCAGGAGTTGACTTGATCAACATCGGTGTTTCAACATCTAAGAAATCCAATGAATCCAAGTAGTTACGTGTTTCCAATGCAACTTTATTACGCAAACGCAATTTTTGTTGAACAGGACCTCTACGTAAATCTAAATATCGGTATTGTAAACGCAATTCATCCCCACCATCTGTTTCATCTTCAATGGTGAAAGGCGGTAATTTTGCAGCGTTTAATATAGTTAATTTTAAAACAACGATTTCAATATCGCCAGAAGCTAGGTTTGCGTTTTTGCTCGAACGTTCAATAACTTCTCCTTCCACTTGAATTACGAATTCACGACCTAGCTTACGCGCTTGCATGCACAAATCAGCATTATCTTCTAAGTTGAAGACCAATTGTGTAATGCCATAACGGTCACGTAAATCTACGAACGTCATTCCGCCCAAATCACGTGAGCGTTGCATCCAACCTGCTAACGTTACTGTTGTTCCGATGTGTTCTTTGCGTAATTCTCCACAAGTATGCGATCTGTACATTTTATTTTTTTTGAAAGTTGTTTTTTATAATGGAATGTTTCCGTGTTTTTTAATTGGCAATGTTTCCGCTTTGTTTTCAAGCATTTTAAACGCAACTATTAAGCGTACACGCGTTTCTTCAGGGAAAATAACAGCGTCTACAATTCCTCGTTCTGCCGCACGGTATGGATTGGCAAACAACTCGGCGTATTCTGCTTCTTTTTCCAGTAATTTTTCTTCTGGATTGGCAGCATCTGAAATTTCACGTTTAAAAATAATTTCAGCTGCACCTTTTGCACCCATTACTGCAATTTCAGCTGTTGGCCACGCAAAATTTAAGTCTGCACCCAAACTATTTGAATTCATCACACAGAAGGCGCCACCGTATGCTTTACGGGTAATAACTGTAATTCTTGGAACTGTTGCTTCAGCAAATGCATACAATAATTTCGCGCCATGTGTAATGATTCCCCGCCATTCTTGGTCTGTACCAGGTAAGAATCCAGGAACATCTTCAAATACCAGTAATGGAATATTAAATGAGTCACAAAAACGAACAAAACGAGCAGCTTTTCGAGACGCATCAATATCTAAAACGCCTGCCATTGCTGCAGGTTGATTGGCAACAATCCCAATTGTTTTTCCTTCTAAACGTCCAAATCCAACAACAATATTTTTAGCAAAGTCTTCTTGCACTTCTCTAAAACTTTCGTCGTCAATTACGCAATCAATTACTTTACGGATATCGTAAGGCATGTTTACATTTTCTGGAATGATATTTTTTATTAGTTCAAATTTCGAAGGATTAAATGAAAAACGTTCTGGTTGCGGCGCTAATTCATTTGCATTTTGTGGCATGTAGGTAATTAAATCGCGCACTTTTTTCAAACATTCCACATCATTAGAAGCTGTGAAATGATTCACCCCTGATTTTTCAGCATGTGTTTTCGCACCACCTAAATCTTCAGAACTTACTTCTTCGTGTGTCACTGTTTTTACAACATTTGGACCTGTAACAAACATGTACGAAGTTTCTTCCACCATGAAAATAAAATCAGTTAATGCTGGAGAATAAACGGCTCCACCTGCACAAGGCCCCATAATTACAGATATTTGAGGAACAACTCCTGATGCGCGTGTATTTCGGAAGAAAATATCAGCATAACCAGAAAGTGAAACAACCCCTTCTTGAATTCTTGCGCCGCCAGAATCATTCAATCCAATCACTGGCGCACCATTTTTCATCGCCAAATCCATCACACGACAAATTTTAGCAGCATGTGTTTCTGATAAAGAACCTCCTAAAACAGTAAAGTCTTGCGAGAACACATAAATTAAACGTCCGTGGATGGTTCCATAACCAGTAATTACGCCATCTCCCGGAAAATGAGATTTATCTAATCCAAAAGTAGTTGCACGGTGCTCAACAAATTGTCCAATTTCTTGGAATGAATTTTCGTCTAACAATTGTGTAATGCGTTCGCGTGCAGTTAATTTACCTTGCTCGTGTTGCTTATCGATACGTGTTTGTCCGCCTCCAACTAATGAAGCATCACGTTTATTTTGTAGCGCTTGATTTTTATCCATAAATGCTATTTTATCCGCTTTATTCAAAAGGGATAACAAAGATAATTTTAAATGTTAAATACAGGAAGTAGATGAGTGGAAAAAACGTTTTTGAGGGATCATTTTTTATTGTGTGAAATCTCAAATTGACCAAATTTTATCAAAAATCCCCGTTTTGAATCATCCGTTTTTTTACTGATTTTAAAGTCAATTTCTTTGTTCAATAGGTTTCCTAAACGATTGGTGATGGGCTGAATTGGGTTGTGCATTTCATCTGATTTAATTGGATCCGACGCAATTGCTTGGTTTTCTGTTAGATTTTTAACCGTATGGGCTGCTGGAGTAATTTGTGCTACTGTATTGGAATTCTCAGGCATTTCCAGTTGAACAATACAATCCCTAGGAGGCATTTCACGGGTATGAATGACAGTTTTTGGAAGTTCGTTTTTTAGAACCTGTTTAGAACTTGTTTTTTCAATTTTAGTTGCGTAATTAGTTTGAACTTTGGTTTTAAGCACTTTTTTTACAGGCTCTCCAACGTTATTTTTCGCCGATTGAACAGGTGATTTTTTAGAACTATTTAGAACTGATTCAGAACCAAAAAGTTCTGTTAGGATAATAAAACCAACTAAGCAAGCCGCCGCTAATGACATATAAATTGGCCAAAGTGGTTTGGAAACTGCTTTTTTTAGAGCTTGTTTGTTTGGAAAATTATGTGATAAATCAGGTGATAATTTGGTCTTTTTTAGCTGTTCAAACTCTTTTTGAGCAGAGTAGTTTTGTGCTAAAAAAACGTTTAATTCTGCTGTTTTTTCTGAAGCTAATTCGTTTTCAACGGCTGCTAAAAGAAAAACCGAATAATTTGAATGATTAATAGGAGCATAAGCGGCATTTATTTGGTATAAAGTGGTTTTAAATTCTTTGTCAATTGTGGTTTCAGTCGCTTCAATAACTGGAAGCGCATCATCCGTTAATTGCAAGTTCGGGTTTTTCGTTAAAAAATCTAGGAACAACAAACGCACGTCTTCACTCAGGTTCCCTTCCAGGTAATCCAAGTAAAATGCTTCGTAATTTTCGTGTGTTATTGTTTTCATTTAAAGTACTAAATCTAAATCTTTAATGTAATTTTTCATTGTCATACGCGCTCGAAAAATATACACTTTTACTTGTGCTTCTGTCAACGCGGTAATAGCGGCAATTTCAGCGTAACTGTATCCTTCATAATCTCTTAACAATACCACCGATTGTTGAATCAATGGTAATTTTTCTAAGGTTTTATGAATAATTGTTTGCAGGTCAAATTCCGGTAATTTAGCTTGTTGAGGTGGTGATTTCAATTGCTCAAAATCGCCATTTCTTTTTTCTTTTTTTATCCAATCAATAATGCAGTGATAAGCAGTTGTAAATAAATAAGATTTTACTTTCTCTGTATTTATTTCTACATGTTTGATCCATACTTTTGTGAAAGTTTCTTGTACAATGTCTTTTGCTGAATCCTCATTTCTAAGGTGTTTCAACGCAAATCGGTAAAGATTATCTGCATAATCGTCTACCGCTGTATTGTATTCAGTTACCGTCATGTTAGTTTCAAATCGCTTCTAAGACGAACAAGTTACAAATTAGTTACAGCACCCTTTGATTTTTTTTACTTTTGTGTTATGCAAAAACAAAAATACATTCAATTATTTGCTGACGCTTTGATTCCAGTACTTGGTTTCTTTTTTTGGCATTGGAATAGTTATTTCATTGTTCTATTCTATTTCATCGATGCAATTAGCGGGATGGTTTTCTCTCATATAGAAGCATATAAAATAGAAGCAGTTCAGAAAAATAGTCAAAAAACGTGGGTTATTTTTGGCGGATTAAGCACGATATTACTGCTAATTTCTGTTCTAGTTACACATTTAATTATGCTTAAAATAAATCCATCCATTCAATTTAAACAGGAATTAATTGCTTTTTGGCAGTATGAAGACATGGGTTTTGCACAAGGGTATTTATTAATCCCTTTGATATTATTTGCCGGTTATCAGCGGTATAAAATGGAATTTCTACTTCCAAAAATGGCGGAACGAATTCCAATGAAAATTCACTGGAAAAAACAGGTATCGGCTTACAGCGTATTGGTGGGAGTTTTATTACTTACTTATCTGCTAACACAATTCGTGGTTTTTACAGAAACTGTTTATGTTTTAGCGCTAATAATTGGATTAAGCGGTGCCGGATTTTTGCGGTTAAAGTTGGTTAATTAGGAATTAATTCAGCATCTATTTCCCAGTTACTTCGGACTTTTATGGGGTTGGAAAACAACAAACATTTTTCAGGTTGCTGCCAATAATTCAAACTTCCTGTGTCCCAGATTCCATTTTTGTTCTCATCTAAAATCACCCTAAATTGATACTCTCCAGCTTCTAAATAGGGGAGCACACATTTTTTAGATGGCATAAACGAATAACTTTTAATGGTTTTATTCGCTTGAAGAATTTCCAATACTAAAGGAGATTTAAACGCACTTAAGTCCATATTGATAACACCAAATTCTTTTTCTTGTCGCACTATGATTGACAGGTTAATGGAATCTGAAAGCAATCCATTTCTGCTTTTCACAGCGCCTTTTTGTGCAATGAATTGTAAGTTTTGAAGGTTTGAACGCTCGAGTTCTATGGTGACTTCATTACTTGAAAACAGCACTTTGTGGTTGATTTCTGTCGAATCTTCTTTGTTAACGAGCTTTATTTTTTCCGATGTTACAGCTTCAATCAAATCATTCAATCTGAACGAAATTGATTCATTTGGCCGCACTTTTTGCTCTTTAAAAGTTGGATTGAAATTGTATTTTTCAGTTTTTTCTTTTTGTGTTAAGCGCAGTGTTATGGTGTCAGAATTTTTTGTTGCACGATCAACAATAACCTCCAATTCATTGATTGGTTTTACGGCTACAAAAAATTGAATGCTATCCGAAGTAATTGGTCGAATTTGTTGTGCTTGTAAAACTTCATTATTAACCCGTATTGTTGCTTGTTCAAGCGCGTAGTTGGAACTTAACACAAATGAATTTGGAGGCAGAAAACGCAGCGATTTTAATTGCGCTTTTCCACGTTCTTTAAACAATCTAATGGGAATAGAATCTATAATTGATTGTGATAATTGTAACGAATTTGTTTTAAAACCAACCAATTCATTTTCTTGCAGTTCTAAATCTTTGTTCTCATCTTTAAATGCTTTAACGAAATAGTTTCCTTGTTTTAAATAGTTAAAAACTGCAATTCCGTTGGAACCACTTTTGGCAAAATAATAAGGTTTCGTGGAATCTTTTTCGTTAAATAAACCAACTGTAATGTCTTGAAGTGGTGCGTTGGTAAAAGCATCTTCTACTTTAACACTATAGCGTAACGAATCAACGAAACTTCCTGTTGAAAAAGCATAGGCCATCAACGAATCGTTTCCTTCCGCAACATCTTCAATTGTTCCGTTTAAGTATACAACATAGGTTGTATTTGCTTCTAATTTTTCTTTCCATTCAACTGTTGCTGTTTTTTTAGTAATTGAAACAGTTGGTCGTGCATGTTTTGGCACCATGACCAAGGTTTGTTGCGGATTGTTGACTTGAATGAATTCGTCAAATGTCAACGAAAATGAATTACCAGAAAAATAAATACTATTGTTAGGAGGTGTTGTTTTTGAATCAATTAATTGTGGCGCAACGGTATCTTTTTCGCCACCAGTAATTTGACCTACTTGGGCACAACCAACCAATATACAACTTAAAAGAAAACCTATAAAATATCGGAAAGCCATGCGCACAATTGTGTTAAATAGTTCGAATCTGTTTGGTCAAAGTTAGCAAGAGATGTGCTATCTATGTCTAAAACAGCAATAACTTTTTTATTTTTTATTATTGGTAACACGATTTCACTTTTGGAAAGGGAACTGCATGCAATGTGTCCAGGAAATTCAGCAACATTTGGTACAATAATCGTGTTTTTTTGTTCCCACGCAGCACCACAAACACCTTTCCCAAATGGAATGCGTGTACATGCAATTGGGCCTTGGAAAGGACCTAAAACTAATTCATTCGTTTCCTCATCAACGATGTAAAAACCGACCCAAAAAAAATCAAATGCCGTTTTGAGTCCAGCAGCAACATTCGCTAAATTAGCAACGCTATTTTTTTCACCATCAATGAGTGCCTCCAATTGAGGTAATAATTCCTGATAAATTGCTTCTTTTGTCGCGCTATGAATAATTAAATCTTCTGCCATTTTTTAAATTCTAGAACAAATTTGCTTTTAATAATTGACACTTCACAATTTTTTTGTAAATTCAAGTATCAAAAAACACCTTATGTTAGAAAAAACTCCTTTAGATCGCGTTTTATTTTTGGATATTGAGACCGTTCCACAAACGTATCAGTTTCCAGATTTGGAAGAAACCACTCGAAAATTATTTGAAGCGAAAACACGTTTCATGCAAAATGATGAAAAATCGTTTGAAGAATTATACAACGACCGTGGTGGAATTTATGCAGAATTCGGAAAAATTATTTGTATTTCTGTTGGTTTTGTGCATGAAACCCGCACGGGTAATGAAATTCGAATGAAGTCATTTTACCACGATGATGAAGAAACATTGTTGAAGCAATTTGTTAACTTATTGGAAAACAATCCAAAGTATGCCATTTTGTGTGGGCACAATGCGAAGGAATTTGATTTCCCTTACATCTGTCGCCGTTTATTAATTAACGGCATGAAATTGCCAAGTGTTCTTGACATTGCAGGAAAAAAGCCTTGGGAAATTAGTCATTTAGACACCTTAGAATTATGGAAATTTGGCGATTACAAAGCGTTTACATCGTTGGCGTTATTGTGCCATGTTTTTCAAATTCCAACACCAAAAGATGACATTTCAGGCGCCGATGTTGCTCGCGTATATTACGAAGAACAAGATTTGGAACGCATCAAAGTATATTGTGAAAAAGATGTTGTTGCTTTGATCCAATTGTTTTTAAGAATGAGAGGTAATTCCTTAATTGACGAAGCTTCCATCCATTTTTCAAATCAATAAGAAAAGTACTAATTCAAATTAATTCGCATAAAAAAAGCCTAGTTATTAACTAGGCTTTTTTTAAATATCGGCTTTTTTATTGAATGAAAACTGTTTCTGTAGAAGTAGTTTCTTGTTCAATTTTAACAATTCCTTTTCCTGATTTATTGTTTAATGAAGCATTGATGTCTAAAACTGCAACACCTGCTTGACCTAATTGGTAAACATCATTGAAGTTGAAGTCAGCTACACCAGCTAAATTTGTATAAGCAGTGTCATACAATACAACGTTTGAAGGCTGATTGGTTGTTGACTTACCATATAAAATAACTTTTGCCAATGGAACTAATGCATTTGTTTCATCACGAACAGATATGCGTGCAATTGTATCTTCTTTTTTTCTACATCCAGAAGAGAAAGAAACACCTAAAAGTGCTATAATGATAAATAGTGTACTGCGTTGTAAAAGATGATTCATATTAAATAGTTTAATCAAACATAAAAATTGTTTCAACAGCTGTGATGTGCATTCTACATCTAACATATGCTGAGTCTTGTAAAGTACCTTTTTTTGCAATTACATCAAAATAAGCTACTGGATTATCTTCTCCAGCTTTTGAATAGTAACTGTCTAAATTAAATTGTGCGTAACCGGATGAATTTGTAAAAAGCGTATCCACGTATGGCAAAGTCGCTGGATTTGAATTTACATCTCCAATAATAACTACCTCAGCATCTTTCAGAAGTTCATTACTTTGAGAGCGAACAAATATTTTCATTACAGACGGATCTGTATTTTTACAAGCAGATAATCCACTTAAAAAAGTGATTAGTAAGCCGGCAAAAAATGAATATCTTAAAGTATTTTTCATAGTTAGTTTAAAACAATTCGTTAAAGATAAACTTTTTTTAATTTAATCACGCAACATTGTACCTCTTAATTTCTTAACTTCGTACGCTGTGTGTAGTTATAAACGATAAATAATCAATAAAAGTTGCATTATTTACATTAATTATTTCGCACGAAAGATTGAAAAATTCAGAAATGAAAGAAAAAATAGAAAAAATACAAGCTGAAATTAATGCTTATACAATAGAGAATACTGCTAATTTAGAAGCTTTTCGCATTCAATTTATTGGGTCAAAAGGAAGTGTGAAAGAATTATTCAACGATCTTAAGGCAGTTCCAAACGAAGAAAAAAGAGCCATCGGTCAATTGTTAAATGCTTTGCGCATTGAAGCGGAAGATAAATACAATTTGTTTAAAGCACAGTTAGAAACGACTGCAAGCGCGACTTCCAAATTAGATTTTTCTCGTCCAGGTGACAACAATGAAATTGGCGCGCATCATCCTTTGTCGTTAGTTCGAAGTGAAATCATTTCCATTTTTAGTAAAATTGGATATTCTGTTTCTGAAGGACCTGAAATTGAAGATGATTGGCATAATTTTTCAGCCTTGAACTTCGCCCCAGAGCACCCAGCACGTGATATGCAAGATACATTTTTCATCGAAAAAGGGGAGAATGAAATGGCATTACGAACGCATACAAGTTCAGTTCAAGTGCGTGTGATGGAAAATTCAACGCCTCCAATTCGCACGATTTCACCAGGCAGAGTCTATAGAAACGAAGCAATTTCAGCACGTGCTCATTGTTTTTTCCATCAAGTGGAAGGGTTATACATTGATAAAAACGTTTCGTTTGCTGATTTAAAACAAACACTTTTATATTTTGCAAAAGAGTTATTTGGTGAAAAAGCTCAAATTCGTTTGCGTCCTTCTTATTTTCCTTTTACTGAACCAAGTGCAGAAGTAGATGTTTCGTGTTCTATTTGTAATGCAAAAGGCTGTAATGTTTGTAAATATTCTGGTTGGTTAGAGATTTTAGGTTGTGGAATGGTAGACCCAAATGTATTGGAAGCAAGTGGCATTGATTCAACCGTTTATTCTGGCTTTGCCTTTGGAATGGGTGTTGAACGCATCACACAATTAAAATACAAAGTCAACGATCTTCGTTTATACTCTGAAAATGATGTTCGTTTTTTAAAACAATTTAAAGCAGGTATTTAATGGGACTTTTTTCTAAACCAGTGCCATTGAATTGGATACAATTGACAACAAAAGATCAATTGAATGAGGCATTAGCATCTTCAAGTGAACAACCTGTTTTATTTTTTAAGCACAGTACGCGTTGCAGTATTTCCACGATGGCTTTGTCTCGTTTCGAATCTAATTGGAACAAGGATGCTGGCTGTAAAATTTATTTTTTAGATTTAATTACGTACCGTGAAATTTCTAATTTATTGGCTGAAAAAACACACGTTGTTCATCAATCACCGCAAGTAATTGTTGTAGCAAATGACCAAGTTATTTATACAGAAACACATAACGGAATTCGCGCCCAAGAAATTTTAACATTAATATAAGTTAAATGAAAAAGTACCTTATTTTTGGTTTATTGATTCTGGCACTTGCTGCATTTGTAATCGTTCCTTTTTTTAAAAACAAGAATGTAGTTTCTGATAATGCAACAGATGATTTACCGGCAATGTTTTCTTTCAAAGAAAATTTGGCAACAAAAGGCGATGAGGTCGTTGCATTAAAAATTGCTATTAATTCTTCTGAAATTAAGTTAATGGAAATTTTCTACAACGATAGTGTTGTGGGAACGTGGAAAAATCCAACAGCAACGCTAAATTATTCTTTTAAAGCAGGTGTTTTTGGCGTTGGAACCCGTTCGTTAGTTTTGCATACTACTTTAAAAGATGGTTCTACATTTGATGATGAACGCATGGTTCGCGTTTTATCTGAAATTATCCCTGAAAAATGGACAATTGAAAAAATCGCTTCTTTTCCGCACAATACAACGAGTTTCACGCAAGGATTGGAATTTAATAAAGGTGAATTGTTTGAAGGCACCGGTCAACGTGGTCAATCCATTGTTGCAAAAGTGAATTTAAAATCTGGTGCAATTGAACAAAAAATGGGCTTAGATGCTACGTATTTTGGAGAAGGGATAACAGTTTTTAAGGATAAAATTTACCAATTAACGTGGCAAGATCAAAAGTGCTTTGTTTACAATAAAAAAACCTTTCAAGTCGAAAAAGACATTCCATACAATGGTGAAGGATGGGGATTGTGTAACAATGGAACATCTATAATCATGTCGAATGGTTCAGAGCGTATTGTTTTTAGAAATCCTACAACATTTGAAATTGAACGAACAATTGAAGTGTATAACAACGAAGGTCCAATTGCGAATTTAAATGAATTGGAATATGTTGACGATTTGATTTATGCCAATGTTTGGATGACCAATTTCATCGTTGTGATAGATCCAAATAATGGAAAAGTATTGGCACAAGTAGATGCGTCTTCAATTGTGTCAGAAGGTAAAGGAACAACTGGCGATGTATTGAATGGAATTGCATACAATCCAGCAACGTCGAAATGGTATTTAACGGGTAAAAACTGGGCGAAATTGTTTGAAGTAAAATTTAAAAAAGCTTAATTATAAAGCTGGATTAAAAGCACTAATGTTGGTGACTTCGTGCAGTTGACCATTTTCAACGCGGATTACTTTTCCTTCGAATTTTTCCACCATTGTCATATCGTGCGTTGCCATTAGTACAGCAGTTTTTTCTTCCATCGCTACAGCTAATAACAATTGCATAATTTCACTCGAAGTTTCAGGATCTAAATTACCTGTTGGTTCATCCGCTAAAATTAAAGCAGGTTTATTAATTAAAGCTCGGGCAATTGATACACGCTGCTGTTCCCCGCCAGATAAAGTATGCGGCATGCTGTTCATTTTTTGTTCGATTCCAACTAATTGCAACACTTCTTTGGCACGTTTCAACATTAAGGATTTGTCCTTCCAGCCTGTAGCGGACATTACAAACAACAAATTATCGCCTACTGTTCGATCCATTAGTAATTGAAAGTCTTGAAACACAATTCCAATTTTTCTTCTCAACAACGGAATGTCTTTTTTTGAAAGTTCATTTAGATTAAATCCTGCAACAGAACCATTGCCTTCATTTAATGGGAGTTCTCCATAAATTGTTTTCAGCAAACTACTTTTTCCGCTGCCCGTTTTACCGATTAAATAAACGAATTCATTTTCCTTCAAGGTAAAATTTACACCATCCAACACACAGACATCTTGTTGAAAAATCCGGGCATTATTAATTTCGATTACTTTTTCCACACTAAAAGATTTAAAGTGTAAAGATCGTTAATATGATTTGTTATTTTAAATTGATGCGATAATTATCTTAACAGATTCACGTTTAAAACTTTTAAAGACCTATTCAATTAAGGAGTTGAATGTAACTTACTTTTATACGATTAAATGCAATTCAAATGAAGTTAAAATTTATTATATTCCTTTTAGTGCTATCTCCACTGGTTTTAGTGGCGCAAACATCTGGGAAATACAAATCGGAGTATGTTCGTTTTTATAAGGCGGAAGAACTTTTTCAGAAAGAACAGTATGCAGCCGCTCGAATTGAATTTAGAAATTTCATTCAAGAACAAAAAGATGAACGAGATCCACAAGTTATCAAGTCTTTTTATTACGAAGGAATTGCTGCATTGGAAATGTTCAACAACGATGCGCTTGATTTATTACTAGCATTCAATAAAAACTATCCCGAAAATATTTACAAAAATTCGATTTATTTTAAAGTTGGAAAGTTTTATTACCAGAAAAAAGAATTCAAAGAAGCGATCGTTTGGCTCAGTCAAGTGAATGTGTTTACGCTTGATTCGAAAGAAAAAGACGAATATTTCTTTAAATTAGGGTATGCAAATTTTCAGGAAAAGAACAACGTTGCTGCTCGCGCTGCATTTAGTGAGATGAAAGATGGTTCATCAACTTATGCGGGACCAGGATTGTATTATTTTTCACACATTGCATACATTGACAAAGCTTATCAAACTGCGTTGGATGGATTTTTAAAATTGCAAACAAACACAAGTTTTTCAAAAGTCGTTCCATACTACATTGCTCAAATCTATTATTTACAAGGAAAGTATGCGGAAGTAACAAAATATGCAGCTTCAACTTTAGATACAATTAGTGTTTCCAATGAAATTGATTTGGACCACTTAATTGGGGATGCTTATTTTCGGGTAGGGAAATACGATGAAGCCATTCCTTATTTAGAAAAATATAATAAAAAACACACCACTTCGCGAGATGATGAATACCAATTAGGCTTTGCTTACTATAAAATCGGATCGTATGAAAAAGCCATCAGTCCTTTTGATAAAGTTGCAGCAAAAAACGATAGTTTGTCACAAATTGCCTTCTACCATATCGGAGAGTGTAATTTAAAATTAAAGAAATTAGTTGGCGCTAGATCAGCGTTTGAAGCTGCGTCTAAGCGTGAATTTAACCCAATGATTCAAGAAGATGCCTTGTATAATTTTGCTATTTTATCGTATAAATTAGATTTGAATCCATACGATGAAGCGGTTATTGCATTGGAACAATTTTTATTAAAATTCCCAGAATCCCGCCGTATTTCAGATATCAACCAATATTTAGTAAATGTTTATTCATCGACAAACAATTATGCTAAAGCTTTAATCTCCTTGGATAAATTACCAAAAAAAGACGCAAAACTAAAAGCGGTTTATCAATTGGTCGCTTACAATCAAGGTGTAGCTTTTTTCCAAAAAGATGATTTTAAAAATGCGCTACAATCGTTTGAATTAGTTGAAAAACACCCGCTGGAGCCATCTTATACTGCACGCGCACGATTTTGGTCGGCAGAGGCCTATTTTAGATTAAATAAAATTGACAATGCAATAACTTCCTACAAAGATTTTTTAGCAATGCCTGCAACATTAGCAGCTGAATTGAAGCCTGATGCATATTACAATTTGGGATATGCCTACTTGAGAAATAAAGATATTTTACAATCGATTGAATCGTTTAGACTTTATTGCCAATCTTCAACAAAAAACAAGACAAAGTTAGCTGATGCCTATTCCCGTATTGGTGACGGTTACTATATGACGAAGCAGAATGAAAACGCTATAAAAAATTATTTAGAAGTAATAAAATTAAAAGTAGCGAGTGAAGATCAAGCATTGTTTTACTTAGCTAAATCGTATGGTTTTGCGAATCAAGAAGATAAGAAGATTAGCCATTTATTAGATTTAATAAATAACTACAAAAACTCAAAATACATTCTGCAAGCTGTATTTGAAGTGGCAAATAGTTACAAAGCAAAATCTGAATTTGATAAAGCAACCCGCTATTTTATGCAAATTATTGAAGATTATCCCGCATCTAATCTTGTATTGCCATCCCGCATTGAAATTGCAGATATACATTATAAAAAATGGGAATATGCGAAAGCTGAAAAAGAATATTTAGCCTTATTGAGTTCCAATGGAGAAGACCAACAAGTTTGTGCAACTGTAGTTCGAGGATTAGTTGATGTTTATACGGCTACAAAACAGCCTGAGAAAGCAAGCCAAATGGCTATCGATTATTCTTGCGCAAATATTTCTCCTGAAGAACAAGAAAACATGTTTTATGCACCTGCAATAGAAGCATTTAGAGACAGTTCATTTGCTTTGGCAGCTTCAAATTTTGAAAAATATTTAGTGAAATTCCCAACAGGTCGCTTTAAAAATGATGCGACATTCTTTATGGCTAATGCATATTTTTCAGCAGGTGACAAAGAAAAAGCGATTGTTGCATATCAAAAAATATTAGAAGGGGCAAACAATTCATATACGGAAACTTCTGCTGCGCGTGTTGCCCAACATTTTTATAATTCAGGAAAATACGATGAAGCCATTGTTGCTTATTCTCGTATAGATAAATTAAGTTCAAAACCAGCATTGATTTTCAATACGAAATTAGGCTTAATGCGTTGTAATTTCCTATTACAAAACTGGGAAAATACTGTATTAAATGCCAAAGCTGTACTTGAAAGTAGCCAATTGAACAACGCCATCCGAATCGAAGCAGAATATGCAAAAGGCTTGGCAGAATTCTCGTTAGAAAATTACTCAGAGGCAAAAAGTAATTTAGAATATGTCATTAAAAACGCAACGACTGTATTGGCAGCGGAAGCGCGTTATACGTTAGCAGAATTATATGCCAAACAAGAAGACTATAAAAAAGCAGATGCTGAAGTAAATGGATTGATAAAAATGAAACCAAGTTATAATTTTTGGGTTGCTAAAGGATTATTGCTTCAAGCGAAACTTTCAATTGTTCAAAAAGATTATTTCCAGGCTGAACAACGTCTGCGGTCTATTATTGACCATTATCCAATTAAAGACGATGAAATTCTTACAAACGCGAATGCTTTATTGGATGAATTAATGCAATTAAAGAATCAAATCAAGCCTGTTGAAAAACAAGAAGAGACGATTATTGATGTTAAAGAAGAAAATTAAGATGAGACATATTATTTTTTATTTTGTTATTGCACTTTCAACGAGTGTTTTTGGTCAAGGTGAACCTGACATTATTTGGAGTGGAAAAGCGATGCGTGAAGTTGAACCAGCCTATCGCATCACGGAGCATCCTAAAATTATTGATACGGTAATTGCTACGTCAATAATTGATTATCCAACACTTGTGTTACAACATGCTACATCAATAAAATTAGACAATATTAATGCCGCATCGATAAAAACGGAAGCAAAATTAACGCAATTCTATCAATCGTATTTAAAAATGGGAATAGGTTCAGAGTTGATGCCTTTGGGGGAATTTTATTTTAATTCAAAACGTTCTCGGAAATATCTATACGGAGCACATGTTACTCATTTAAGTTCTTTCGGGAATTTTGATAATTATGCTCCAGCGCAATTTGATAGAACAGGGCTTGCTTTAAATGGCGCGCTTATTGAAAAAAAATACACAGTAAATGGAAATCTTTTTTACACTAATCAAGGGTTCCATTATTATGGCTGGCAAATTCCAACAGATTCTGTTGATCGCTCAACAATCGCTCAACGATTTCAAGACATTGGTGGAGGGGTGAAATATGCAATTCACGGAAAAGATAGCGCTACGTTGAACTATACTGTTGGATTAGATTACGCTAATTTTAGTACAAAAAAACCACTCGAAGATAGTCTTGCAGATTGGCGTACAAAAGAAAATTATTTCGCGATTTACGGATCAGGAACCTACAAAAAAGGAAAAGAAATCTTTGCAGCAGATTTATCTGTTCGTCATAATTCGTACAATTATGGAAAAGAAAATGACACGATTGTTGGCTACGGAAATGGGATATCGGTTGGGAATACGCTTGTAAATTTAAGTCCTTCCATTACCACTTTTTTAAAAAATAACCGCATCAAAGTAAAATTTGGACTAGACATTGCGTTGGAAGCATTAAATGGCACAAAAGTTCACATTTATCCTGCGATTGAGGCAAAATACCCCTTGTTTAATGACATTATCATTCCGTATGCAGGTTTAAGAGGAGGAATCAAGCAACAAACATTTAAAACATTAGCGCGTGTCAATGAATTTATTTTGCCAAATATTCAATTATTAAATGAAAAAACACCCATTGATTTTTATTTTGGTTTTAAAGGAACGTTGACAAAACAATTGAGTTTTAACGCAAGTGCAAGCTTTGCAAAAATTCAAAATAAAGCATTGTTTGTTAGCGATACCTTATATTCTGTCGGAAATAAGTTTAATGTAATTTACGACACCTTAACACTGTCAACTTTTGAAGGTTCTTTGTCTTATCAACAAAGTGAAAAGTTAAAAATTGATGGAATAGGTAGAATTTATTCGTATCAATTAAAAAATGAAATCTACGCTTGGAATTTACCAACGTGGCAAGTAATTTTGAGAGGAAGTTATAACTTATATGATAAATTTTTAATCAATTTAGATGTGAATTTTGAAGGTGGTAGAAAAGCGAAAGTGTATCAAAAAGATGCTGAAACCGTTGTTGAAAACAATCAATTTGCTCAACCACTTCAGTTTATTACAGATATTAATTTAGGAGTTGAATACCGATACAGTAAAAGAATTTCTGCCTTTATTCAATTCAACAACATTGCTTCACAGCGTTACTTCAGATGGTACAAAACGCCTGTTCAAATTTTCCAAGTAATGGGAGGAATTACAGTTCGTTTCTAAAAGTAACGTTGCTGAACAAACTAAATTTTAGGTATATTATTCTTTTGAAAGAATGCTTTTTGGCGGATAAAAATAAAAATCACACCAATTGATATTGAGGCATCTGCTAAATTCCAAATTGCAGGAAAAACTTGTTTCGTTCCAATAATTGGCACCCAAGTTGGCCACGTGGCATCGAATTTAAACATGTCAACGACATTCCCTAATAAAAAGCCTGTTGGACGGGTTTCTATCGTCCCAAAAAAGCCGCAATCTGTTTTAATTCCAGAACCTTCTAAATGGTTAAATGCCATGCAAGGGTCGTATGGAAAAATGAAGTCATAAAACATGGAATCGATCAAATTACCAAATGCACCAGCTATAATTAATCCAATTGCGACTAAAAAACCCGTTTTTGCCCCCGCTTTTGCTTGTTTGAACCAATAATAACCAATGCCACTTATTGCTACGATTCTAAAAATACTTAAGGCTAATTTATGCCACATTTTATTTCCGAAGGTTGTACCAAAAGCCATCCCTTGGTTTTCAATGTACTCCAAAACAAACCAATTACCAAAAACTGAAACATCTTCTCCTGGTTGAAAATGTGTTTTGATGTAAATTTTTATCAATTGGTCACAAAGTAAAATGAGGGCAACGATGGCCCCCACTAAAAATAATTTATTTTTCAATCTATTAGTTGTTTTGAGCGTTTTTTGCTTCGATGCTCATTGTTGCATGCGGCACTAAACGTAAACGTTCCTTTGCAATTAATTTACCCGTTACACGACAAATTCCGTATGTTTTGTTTTCAATTCGAATCAAAGCAGCTTGTAAACTTTGAATAAATTTTTCTTGGCGCGCTGCTAATTGAGACATTTCTTCGCGTGATAAGGTTTCTGAACCGTCTTCCATCATATTGAATGTTCGACCAGTATCATCTGTACCGTGATCATCATTGTGTGAAAGTGAACCTAATAATAGATCAAAATCAATTTGTGCTTCTTTTAATTTATTTTGAATTAATTCTTTAAATTCTGTTAATTCAGAATCTGTGAATCGTGTTTTTTCTTGTGTCATAAAAAATTGTTTAAATACCTTCCCTTTTTATTAGTGGGGACAAATATATTTTAAAATTAGAAAGAATTCATCATTTTTCAGTACGAAATAATAACAATTTAATGAATTAATTCAATTAAATTCATCTTAAAACAGAATAGGGTGCTTTATATTTGATTATCTTCGCTTTGTGTTAAAATTATTTTTAGGAAATAGAGCAGGTGTTTTGATCGTTTTGCCATTTATAGTTCTGGCTTACATTTATTTGAATTCACTTACGAATTATTATCAACAAGGCACATCCATAAACTTAGGTTTATGGGGTGAAATGAAGAATTCTTTTGGACTACTTTCAAAAATTTTAGGCGGGTTATTAGTTCTTTCCAATGCATTTTTGATCAATTGGATTTTCAATACCAATGAATTTTATGAGCGAAACACTTACATTCCAGCATTGTTGTATGTAGTTTTAATGAGTTTTTACCATTCGCTCTATTCAATTGATGGTTTACTAATTGCGCATACATTCTTGATTTTACTACTAGTAAAATTGTACCAACTAGGTCAAAATAGTGACGCGCGAAAAACCATCTTTAATGGGGCAATTTTTGCTGGAATCGCGGCCACATTTCATCCGCCATTATTTGTTTTGTTACCATTATTAATCACCATGGTTTTAATCATCCGACCCTTTGTTTTCCGCGAATTCATATTATTGATAATGGGCATATTGGTGCCTACAATTTATGCGCTGTTTTTTTACCATTACTACAATCATAAAATCGATTTTCAGCTATTAAAACAAGTTTCAGACTATCAAAAAAAACATATTGACTTCATTGTAACAGCAAGTTTATTTGTCATACTTTTCCTTTTTAGCTTAGTAGGAATTAGTTCCAAAATGCAAAAATCAAGTATTCGTTTGAAAAAATTAGTCCGTATTTTGTGGATATATGTTGCTATTGCTGTGTTATTAGGAAGTTGGGATTACTTCATGTTTGGTCAAATTGAACGATTTAGTTTTTTAATGATTCCCTTGTGTTTTTTCTTGCCTTTTTCATTTACCACAAAAAAGAATCAATTCATTACAACTATTTTGTTTTATTTGACATTTGTGTATTCATTTGTTAATTTCTTCCTTTAATCTTCCCTTTTTAAAAGGATTATTTTGATTAATTTTGCATAGATTTTTATTTGTGAGGAAACTCACTTAATTCTTTATAACATGAAATTTGGAGTTGTTACTTTTCCTGGGTCGAACTGCGATGAGGATATGGTGTATGTTTTACAAGACTTGATGGGTCAAAAAGTGGAACGACTTTGGCACAAAGATACCGATCTTAAAGGGGTTGATTTTGTTGTTTTACCAGGCGGGTTCTCTTTTGGCGATTATCTGCGTTCTGGAGCGATTGCTAAATTATCACCAATCATGGGCGAAGTTATCAACCATGCTAATAAAGGAGGATATGTTTTAGGCGTGTGTAATGGCTTTCAAATTTTAACAGAATCTGGTTTATTAGAGGGTGCATTATTACACAACAACAATCAAAAATTTATTTGTAAAAATGTTTTTTTAAAACCAGTTTCTCAAACAGCTGCAATTACAAAAGGGTTGGATCTAAATCAAACAGTTAAAATTCCAATTGCACATGGTGAAGGGCGCTTTTTCGCCGATCAAGAAACCATGAAAAGAATTGAAGATAATGATCAAATACTATTTCAATATTGTTCTCAAGATGGTATCGTTTCGGATGAATTTAATCCGAATGGCGCGTTATTGAACATCGCAGGAATTACAAATTCGAATAAAAATGTATTTGGTATGATGCCACATCCTGAACGTGCTTCTGATAAATTTGTAGCAAATGAAGATGGAAAATTAATTTTTGAATCATTATTAAAATATTGCTAAAGCAACTTAAATTATGAGAGTTTTATTGTTAGGATCTGGTGGAAGAGAACATGCATTGTCATGGAAAATTGCGCAAAGTTCAGCCTTAGAGGAATTATTTATTGCTCCTGGTAATGCTGGAACACGTCAATTTGGAAAAAATTGCGCGATTAACCCAACTGATTTCGAAGCCATTAAAACTTTTGTACTGGAAAACCGAATCAACATGCTTGTTGTTGGCCCAGAAGAACCTTTAGTAAAAGGGATACACGATTTTTTCTTAGCAGACGAATCCTTGAAAAATGTGCCTGTAATTGGGCCAAATAAATACGCCGCTCAATTAGAAGGAAGTAAAGATTTCGCAAAGAAATTCATGATGCGTCACAATATTCCTACCGCAAAATACGCAACGTTTACAAAAGATACACTTCAAGAAGGTTATGCTTTTCTTGAGAGCATGAAGGAGCCGTATGTATTAAAAGCAGACGGTTTAGCTGCTGGAAAAGGGGTCTTAATTTTAGATAATCTAAAAGAGGCAAAAGCTGAATTAAAAAGTATGCTTGCCGATGCCAAATTTGGAGAAGCAAGTTCACGTGTCGTTATTGAACAGTTTTTAAAAGGAATTGAATTGTCTGTTTTTGTTATTACAGACGGGGACGCCTACAAGTTATTGCCTGAAGCAAAAGATTATAAACGAATCGGTGAAGGTGACACTGGTTTAAATACGGGTGGAATGGGTGCTGTTTCTCCAGTTCCTTTTGCAGATGCAGCCTTTATGGATAAAGTTAAAAATCAAATTATTATCCCGACTGTCAAAGGACTTAAGAATGATGCAATTCCATACAAAGGGTTTATTTTCTTTGGGCTTATTAATGTAAAAGGAGATCCGTATGTAATTGAATATAATTGCAGAATGGGCGACCCAGAAACTGAAGTAGTAATTCCAAGATTAAAATCTGATATATTAGATTTATTTGAAGGTGTCGCAACAAATACACTTTCAGAATGTGATGTGCAATTTGAAGAAAAAGCCGCTGCAACAGTAATGATGGTTGCTGGGGGTTATCCTGAAACGTATGAAAAAGGCAAGCAATTATATGGCTTAAACGTAGCTACTGACAGTCTTTTGTTTCATGCGGGTACATCTAGTGATGGACCAGCTGTTCTTTCTGCAGGAGGAAGAGTATTGGCAGTAACATCTTATGGTAAAAACTTAGAAATCGCCTTGTCAAGATCGTATGCAACACTTGAAAACATTGAGTTTGAAAATGCATATTATAGAAAAGATATTGGTTTTGATGTTGTTTAATACATATTTTCTAACTTTATGGAAGATTAACTGCTAAAATGGACTATTCCTTTTATACGCTTATCATTCTTTTATCCTTACTATTTTCTGCATTTTTTTCAGGAATGGAGATTGCATTTTTATCCTCTAACCGCTTGAAAATTGAATTGGACCGACACAAAGGCACTTTCAACGGAAAAGTGATGGGAAGATTCTACAAAAAAGAATCCTTTTTTATAGCATTATTATTACTTGGAAATAATACCGCATTGGTTTTATTTGGTATTTATGCTGCAAAAATTTTAGAACCAATTATTGAAAATTGGGGGATATTAGAACCAGCATTGATATTAATTATTCAGACCATACTATCTACTTTGCTTGTGTTAGTTGTGTCTGAATTTTTACCGAAGGCTTTGGTCCAAATAAATCCAAATGGATTTTTGCGCATTGCAACAACTCCCATGCTATTAATTTACAGCTTGTTATACCTTCCTACTCAACTTGTTATGTTTGTAAGCGGGTTATTTCTTCGGCTGTTAAAAACAGATCGTTCGAATTCTGCAAAGGTATTTTCAATTGTCGATTTAGAACATTATGTTCAAGATATTTCCGCGCGCATCAAAGAAGAGCAAGATTTTGGCAATGAAATGCAAATTTTACAAAATGCCTTAGATTTCAGAACAATCAAAGCGCGAGATTGCATGGTGCCACGAACTGAAATAATTGCGATTGAAGTAGACGAAGCGATCGAACGATTGAACAAACTATTTATTGATAATGGTTTATCTAAAATAATTGTTTACCGTAAAACAATTGACAACATCATTGGCTACGTTCACTCATTTGAACTATTCAAATCGCCGGTTTCAATTAAACAGATTTTACTCCCAATTTCCTTTGTTCCATCTGCCATGCCTGGAAAAGAATTGTTAGAGTTATTTACGAAACAAGCTGGAAATATTGCTGTTGTCGTTGATGAATACGGCGGAACAGCAGGAATCGTTACGATTGAAGATGTTGTCGAAGAAATTTTTGGTGAAATTGAAGATGAACACGATGTAGAGGATTTATTAGAAGAAAAAATTTCAGAAGACTCCTACCGATTTTCAGCGCGTTTAGAAATTGATTATTTAAACAATGAATACGGGTTTAATTTACCTGAATCTGATGAATATGAAACGCTTGGCGGATTTATAATCCATCAATTAGAAACAATTCCAGCATTAGGTGAAATCATTGAATTAGAAAATAGTACACTAGAAATAGAAAAAGTAAGTGATCGTAGAATTGAAGTTGTCTGTTTAAAAATTAATGAATGAAACGATTAATTGCGCTTTCATTGTTGCTTTCAGCATGCTCAAAGTATACAACGTCAACTTACAAATTACCCAAAGAACTTAAAGAAATTTCTGGATTTGCTATTTTTAATGATTCTTTGTTAATCGCGCATAATGACAGCGGAAATGAACCAAAAATCTATTTTTTAACTAAAAAAGGTAAAATTGTTCATACATGTACCATTAACAATACAACAAACACAGATTGGGAAGATATTTCAATTGACCCAAATGGGACTATTTATATAGCTGATGTTGGCAACAATTTGAACAGCCGCACCAATTTATCAATTGTAAAAATAGACGGTAAATTAGCCATTAATCAAGCTGCTTGTCCGGCTGAAATCATTCAATTTTCCTATAAAAATCAACTTGATTTTCCTCCAAAAAATTCAGATTTAAACTTTGATTGTGAAGCCATCGCTTGGCACAATGATTCATTAATATTATTAACGAAGCCCCGAACAATTCCATGGAAAGGATTCGCTTATATTTATTCACTTTCTACACAAGTTGGCGCATATCAACTGAGTCCAAAAGATTCCCTTTTTATTGGTAAAAATGGCTGGAAAAAAGATGCACCTACAGCACTTGAAATTGTTGAAAATCATGCGCTTGTTTTAACGTATAACCGATTTATGTTATTTGACATTCATGCGCAAAAATGGAGATTAAAATCTTCGCATGTATTTAAAAACATTAGTCAAAAAGAAGCAATTACAACTGATCGACATGCAATATACATTGGTGCAGAAAAACACCGTTTGCTGGGGGGTCCTTTTTTATATATTTTAGAAAAGTAAAATTTATCGGTTATGAAAATATACCAATGGTCCATTCTTCTCGTTTCTTTTAGTTTTGTTTCATTATCATTTGCTCAAAAGAAAGAAATTAACGCAACAGTTTATGCGCAATGGAAAAAAAATGAAAATCAACAAATCAGTCCAAATGGTAGATATATTTCCTATGAAATCAATCCACTTTTTGGCGATGGGTTTGTTTATTTATACGATACTGAATCAGCAGTTTTAGATTCTTTTCCGAGAGGAAAACAAGCAGGGTTCTCTTTCCAAAGTGATTATTTTGTCTATAAAATTGTTCCTGGTTATGATACCTTAAGAACCTGCGAATTAAAAAAAATTGACAAGAAAAAATGGCCAAAAGACTCACTTGGAATTATTGTTTTAAGTACTAAAAATCAACGAAAACTATCAGATATTAAGTCATTTGAATTGGGTAAAGAACATAATTTTCTTTCCTATTTTAAAAACAGTGACGAGCTTTCCAAAGCAATACCTGTAAAAAAGAAATGGTGGAAGAAATCAAAAAAACCAGTAAAGGCAATTCAGTCAGACGGAACGGCATTGACCATTCTTGAACCAATTTCGAATTTTTCTAAAGCTTGGTTACATGTTACCAATTGTGAACTTTCAAAAAATGGAACGTATGCAACGGTAACAATGCATCAAAAAACTAAAAAAGATAGTTATCAGTTGGATTTGTTTGAGATTGCACTTCAAAAAACACATGAAATTACACAGCAACAAACAGCGATTCCTTCGGTTGTTTTTAGTGATAATCAAAAACATTTAGCCTATTTATCAAGTCAAGATACTTCCGCACTAAAAAAGTATGATTTAACCTTAATTACACTTGATTCATTGACTGCAAAAGCAGCAAATGCTTCAAAAAAAATCGTGCTATCGGATTCCTTAAAAACAATTTCGATGCACCAAAATCCTGTCTTTACATTAAATGGAAATCTTCTTTATTTTGGCATCAATGACAAACAACCAATCCCCGAAAAAGATACCTTATTAGAATCTGAGAAAGCCCATTTAGATATTTGGCATTACAAAGATTTACGCATTCAACCACAGCAATTGGTACAATTAAAACAAGATGAAAAACGTTCAGAATTAATGGTGTATTACCTTCATAAAGATCTCATTGTGCCACTTTCAAATGACACATTAAATGTTGCAATTGTAAAAGACCTTCATGCAGATTATTTGTTAGGATCTGTTTCGTATCCATATGAAATTGAATACCAATGGGAAAGTGCGCACCGAAAAGACCATTATATGGTTTCATTGAAGGATGGCTCAACGAAATTGCTTGCAAAAGGCGTCGCTTTCGATGGAAAGTTGTCGCCTAAAGGGAAGCATTACACGTATTTTGACTCCAAATCAAAAAAGTACATTCACCTCGATCCATTGACAATGAACGAAATGTGTTTGACCTGCGCTCAACCTTCCATTAATTGGCAATCTGATATCAATGGGATGCCGATGGATGCGGACCCGTTTGGAATCATTGGTTATTCAAGAAATGAAGATTCCGTCTACATTCAAAGTGAAAAAGATGTGTGGATATATTCTTTTTTATCGCAAAAATTAGTGTGTCTTACAGAAGAACTTGGCGTTCGAAATCAACAAGAAATAGCGCTGCGTTTATGGGAAAACGATAGTGTGTTTATCGATCGTTCCAATGTATATTTTTATGGATTTGATCAATTGACGAAAGGTTTTCATTTGTATGATTTTGATGACAAACAAGGGTTAAAAAAGCTGCATTCTGCCAACAGTTCATTTGTTCAGTTACTTCGTTCGCCAAATAAAAAGACGCTATTGTTGCGTCAATCAACACTTGAAGCGTATCCTGAAGTGATGTTTACAACAAACAATTTTTTGTCCCTTCAAACAATTTCCAAAACAAATCCACAACAAGCAGAATACAATTGGGCAACAGTGGAATTAGTAAAATGGAAATCGTATGATGGAATTCCTTTGGAAGGCTTGTTTTATAAACCAGAAAATTATGATGCAACAAAAAAATACCCTTTAATTTTGTATTACTATGAATTAAATTCAGATAATTTATTCAGTCATTCTGCGCCAAAGCCAACTGCATCTATTATTCATCCAACAGAATATGCTTCAGCTGGTTATTTGGTTTTCATTCCAGACATTCGTTATACGGCAAAAGGTCCTGCAAAATCAGCCTACAATTCCATAATGAGTGGCGTTGACTATTTGTTAAAAACTGTTCCTTCAATTGATTCAACGCGCATGGGATTGCAAGGTCAAAGTTGGGGCGGATACCAAACGGCTCAATTAATAACCATGACAAATCGTTTTAAAGCTGCGATGGCTGGTGCGCCAGTTTCAAATATGACTTCAGCTTACGGAGGAATTCGATGGGGAGCTGGAATAAATCGCCAATTTCAGTACGAACGCACGCAAAGTAGAATTGGAAAAACTTTATGGGAAGCGCAAGAAAAATACATTGAAAACTCGCCTCTATTTCACGTTCCAAAAATTCAAACTCCTTTATTAATTATGGCAAATGACAAAGATGGTGCGGTTCCATGGTACCAAGGAATTGAAATGTATACTGCAATGCGCCGTTTAAATAAGCCTTGTTGGATGTTGAATTACAATGGCGACGACCATAATTTAACCAAAATGGCAAATAAAATAGATTTAAGCATCAGAATGCGTCAATTTTTTGATCATTATTTATTGGGAAAACCAGCTCCGAAATGGTTGCTTGAAGGAGTCCCTGCTTTGGAGAAGATTAAATAGGGAATTAGTTTGTTAGTTGATTAGTCATTAGAATTTCAATAGAACAACGATCTTTTAAAAGTTTTGAGTTGAAGGTTTTGAGTTGAGATTTATACATTACAACGATTCATTCTTAAATTCCTTCATTCCTTCATTGTTTAATTCCTTCATTAGTTAGTCATAAAGTCTTTAAATCCTTCAATCTTAAAATCAAAAAAAACTACTGATTGCATGCACAACTTTCACAGGCTTCTTTGGAAGTAAAACCAACAGGAGAACAGCCGCTGTAACCAATTAATCCACACGTATTTGTTCCTTGATTGTAAAACCAAGATTCAAAATAAGCGGCACACGTTGTACCTGTTTCAGGGGTTTCTAAACATTTAGCTTGTTGACTATTCGTGCAGTCTTTTGTACAGCTATAACAACAAAAAACTAAAGCAATACTAGCAATTAAACGTTTCATTTTTGGCGTAATTTAAAGTCAATTTTATAATAGAAAATGGGTAAAAATCCAAGTTGTTGTTTGATCGCAAACGGATCAGCAGAAGGATCTTTTAAATTGGGCGCATACGCTAAGCTCAGGAAGTTTTGCGTATTTAAAAGATTTACTAAATCCAACCCGATTTCATGCGTAGATTTTATCGAATTGTATTTCCAACTAATTTTTAAGTCTGCTCTAAAATAGTCTTTAAACTGACGATCGTTGAACAACGAATCTCTAAAAATTACTTCGTTGTACAGTTTTGATTTTTCAACATCTGCATATCCGTAGCGTCTGCCTCCTGCAACCGTAATTTTTATTCCTAATGAGATGATTTGTTTATCACTTATTTTAAACTCTTTACCAGCCAATAAATTAGCCACATAATTTCCGTTGTAAGAGGTGTTGCGAGTTATCCCATCACTTCCTTTGTAAGTAGATTGATAATATGTTCCAGAAAACAAGAAAAAGAATGATTTATCAAAGTATTTTTGAACCGTTAATTCAATCCCATAATTTGTTCCTGTTCCAGTATTTTGAAGTGAGTCAGGGAAAAAACGTTGGAATCCACCGCCCATATTTATCAATGAAAATGAGGATGGTGTAACCGTTACAGGAATGTTGTATAGGTATTGGTAATACAGTTCGCTTCGTACATTAAATCCTTTGTTAAATGACTTCTCATATCCAATTCCAGTATGTAAACTCCGGGTAAAATCCATGTTTTTGTTGTGGTAGATTTTTGCTCCGTTTTGATCAAGTTTGTGATAGGTATACGTGTACAAAGGTTGCATTCCACTGTGCATTCCAGCTCCAGCAAAAATCGATTGATTTTTATTCATTTTATACTTCCATCCTAAACGAGGCTCAACGATACTTTTACTGTTGCTCAACGTGAAGAATTGCGCATGCAGTCCTGCTGTAAAATCCATTTTTTCTGAAATTCTAACCTTCCATTGTGCAAATGGTTGAACCAACATCGCTGTACCTTTATAATCCCAACGAACCACAAAATTATTATCTGATACCAATTGTTTTGCTGAATCGATTTGATTCATGAAGTAAAAATCTGCGTTCATTCCAACTTTCAATAAATGACGTTTATTGAATTTATGATTCGCACTGAAGTAAGCACTTGCTTTTGTAGTAGCAAAACTATAACCCATTAATGGTTTGATGGAATCAATTCGAATGGTATTGTCAGGTTCAATTGCACGCCATAAATAATTATGATTAGAATGTTGTTCATCGTAAGCTAATGAAACCGTTGTTGTAATAAATGTTTTTTCAGAAATTGATTTTTTAAAGTTCAGCCCTGTAACACCCATTGATGTTCCAAAATACTGGTCTCTGTCTCCTTCACCGTAAAATTCTTCGGAGTACTTTTTTTGATCAGAAATTAATATTTCAATTTCACTTTTTCCACCAATTCCATAAAATGAAAGCGCGCCACCTTTTTTCAATAACCAATTAAATTTAAACGCAAGATCGCCATAAACTGGAACAGCATCTGTTCCTAATTTAATTCCAATTTGCTTAAACATACTCAAGGTAGAATAGCGTCCCATCACCAAATAACTCGAGCGTTTTGATTTACTTAATGGTCCTTCTGCTAAGAATTCAGTTCCTAAAACACCAAATTGCCCAGTAAATTCATGTTGATTTGTGTTACCGTTGCGCAATTTTAAATCAAAAACACCGGATGTACTGTTTCCATATTCAGCTGGAAATGCACTCATAAAGAAATCTGAATTACCAAGTATTTTGTTGTTTAAGACAGAAACAGGGCCGCCCGTACTCCCAGAAATTGCAAAGTGTGAAGGATTCGGAATATCTACGCCTTCGATTTTCCAAACGACACCAAGCGGAGAATTCCCACGGATAATAATGTCATTTCTAGAATCATCCGCACCTTGAACACCTGCAAAATTAGAAGCCATACGCGCTGGATCCATTCGCGAACCAGGATAGCGGTTCGTTTCTTCCACGCTAAATTGTTGCGCTGAAATCACCGCTAATTCATTGATAACTTGTCCTCTTTTTCTTGCTACAACTTTGATTTCTTTCACTTCTGTGTAGCGTTCTGTCATTGGAACATTGGCAATGGTTTCTCGACCAGAATTCACCTCTATCGTAATGATTTTTACTTCGTATGCATTCATTGAAACTTCAAGTTGGTATTTTCCTACCGGAATATTTTCCAACACAAAAAGTCCATTATTATCGGTGATTGTACGAAGAATTTTTGTTGTATCTTCCAAATAAACCGTGATTTTTGCCCCAATTAATTGAAAATTGGTTTCGTTGTCATAGATTTTTCCTCTTACATTTTGCATCGGTTGCGCCCAAGCTGAAAAAACAATAAATAAAATGATAATGGGTAAAAAAATACGTTTCATAGTGCTGTAGCTATTTGTTTTATCTAAGTGTAGTTGACAAGATTACAAAATTAATAGCAAAAAAAAAAATTTGAATGGCTATTGTATTAGTAGATTGTTAATTAACCATTATTTTGTTTTTAAAAAAAGACAAACCAAAAACTTGTTTTATTAAAAAATGCTATTAATTTTGTTTAGTTATAATGAAACCCAAATGTTAAACCTATCATGAAGGCGAATATTATTAGTATAATTTTCTTATTATTTTTTAGCACTTCCTTTGGATCGATGTTGTCTGTTGAGGGCATTTATCAGGGTAAAAATGTCTATGTTCAAAATCCTGTGTCGAGCGATGGGTTTGGATATTGTGCTTCTAAAGTGATGGTGAATGGGGACATTGTTCCAAGTAATACTGGAAATGGAGATTTTGAAATTGATTTATCTGATTTAAATATTTCAATTGGTGAGCCTTTATTCATTGTCATTGAACATGAAGATGGTTGCAAACCTATCATTATCAATCCCGAAGTATTATTGCCAAGAAGTACGTATGTGATCTCAAAAATGACGGTAGAGAAAAGCGGTTTATTAGAATGGGAAACTTCTAAAGAACAAGGTAAATTGCCATTTTTAATTGAACAATTTCGTTGGAATAAATGGGTTACAGTTGGTGAAGTGCAAGGTGTTGGCACAAGCGGCAAGCATTTATACGCGTTCAAAGTAGCACCACATAGTGGTCAAAACACAGTTCGTATCGTTCAAGTAGATCACACAGGCTTAAAACGTCCTTCAAAAGAAGTTAAGTTCACGTCTCTTATTCCAAAAGTGAGTAAAAACCCAACAAAAGTGAAAGATGTAATTCATTTTACGGCTAATAATAAACCAATTGAAACGCGATTTGAAATCTTTGATGCGTATGGAAATATCGTTAAAAAAGGCGTTGGCGCTTCTGTAAATTGTAAAAATTTAGTAAGAGGTGCTTATTACATCAATTTCGACAACACAAACGAAAAGTTTATTAAAAACTAATGTATATTTGATGTGAATATCAATTATAGATTAGAATGCTGAATAAAATCGAACATTTGGGAATTGCCGTTAAAAGTATTGACGCATCGTTAAAAACATTTGAAACCTTATTAGGCACCGAATGTTATAAAATTGAAAGTGTTGCTTCAGAAGGTGTAAAAACTGCCTTTATTCAAATTGGAGAATCCAAAATCGAATTGTTAGAAGCGACTGATAGCAACTCGCCAATCGCCAAATATTTGGAAAAAAGGGGACAAGGAATTCATCATATTGCATTTGATGTAACGGATATTTATGAAGAAATCGAACGTTTGAAAAAAGCTGATTTCGAATTAATTCATGTAAGTCCTAAAGATGGTGCTGACAATAAATTAATCGCATTCTTACACCCAAAATCAACGGAGGGAATCTTGGTTGAATTGTGTCAAGAAAAATAAGTAATTAATTCTTTTTCTGGTTTGAGATGCAGCGTTTGTAGACCACATTTTTTTGCGCCTTCAATGTGTTGAATGCTATCATCAATAAATAGCGTTGTACTTAGATTCAAGTTATTTTCACGACAAACAAATTCAAAAATTTCAGAGTTTGGTTTTCTCAACCCAAGATCATGAGAAAAATACACCTTTGTAAAATATGCTTCCAATGGTTTTGCTGTCAATTTAGCAAGGCGTTGTCGCACAACAGGCACATGTAATTCGTTGGTATTCGATAGCAAAAATAAGGGGTATTTTGGGGCTAATTTTTCTAATAAAGTTAATTTTTCGATTTGAAAATCTAAGAGCATTGCATTCCAAGCATGCACGACTTTGTTTGGTGAAATAGGTTCTGAAAAATAGTTTAAGATGGAATTGATAAAATGTTGTCCACTTATTTGACCCGTTTCAAAACGATCAAATAAATCTTGTTGACTTGCTTGACTGTACAACTCATTAAAATTGCTGATCCCTAAATGTTCAAATGCCTGGCGCGTTTTTGTGTAATCAATGTCAATTAAAACACCACCGAGGTCAAAAATTATTGCGTCTATATTTTCCATAAAAAAAGGATGAGCTAAAAACCCATCCTTTGTAAAATTAGTGCTTCTTTTGGAAGAATGCTTATTTTTTTGCTTTTAAAACTAAGTTCAAATCAAAATCAATAACTGGAGAAATTCCTTGACCACTTTCTGGATCAACTTGTAAACCTGGGATTTTTAAAGCTGTTAAATCCATATTGAATTTACCTATTAACGTCATTTTTCCTTTTGAATCAGTTGCCATAGCAACAGGTAATTTTTGTTGAATCGTTTGCCCCAATAAATTGATGGTAGTTGCTAATTTTCCATCGTTGTAACCAGTTACAAGAACAGTAATTTTAGGAAATAACGCAGTCGAGAAAAACTCAGGTTGTGTTAAATGTCCTGCTAATGCTTTTTGTTTGTCAGCTGGTAAACCTTTATCTGTTACAACAATTGTTGACATATCGATATCAAATGATCCACTAACTAAATTTGCACCATTCATTTCAATGTTTCCATTTGAAAAACTCAATTGTCCAACATGGAAATATTCTGCACTTTTTCCACCTTTCCAAGATAAACTTGAAGATTTAGTGTCTAATACATATGCTGTATTTCCTTCTTTTTTGTCCGCTGTTTTCCAAGCAGAAAATAATGCTACTGATGCTACAATAGCTGCTAAAAATAATTTTTTCATCGTCTTTTTTTTGACAAATATAAAAATAATATACCATGGTAAATAACTTTTGTATTTTTTATTTAAAAAAATCATTAATTTCGACTAAAAAAGGATGAAGTTACACTTAGATTCAAGCAACTATATAGAAACAAATGAACCAATTGATATTTCCATTTCATTGGTTGATGGGGAGAAAAATTTACGTGCTTGGTATGTTGACCCGCCACAAATGAAGCCAGTTATGGAAAACGGTTTTGTGGGTTCTGTTGCCTTGGGCGGCTCAGTTAATTTTCGTTCTATTTTTTTTAATCCTCACGGACATGGGACACATACGGAATGTCTTGGGCATATTACACCTGAGATTTACTCGATCAATCAATCATTAAAAACCTATTTTTTCAAAGCACAATTGGTAACTGTAACGCCTATTGAGACAGCGATAAATGGAGAATTAGACGCAGTCATTCACCGTCAATTATTAAAAGAAGGGGAATGGGACGCAACAATTGATGCCTTATTGATTCGAACCATTCCCAATTCAAGTTCTAAAACGTATAATGATTATTCTGCAACAAATCCACCTTATATATCACTTGATTGCATTGCATTGTTAAATGATCGTGGCATCAAACATTTATTAATTGATTTACCGAGTGTTGACCGAGAAAATGATGGCGGAGCATTGGCATTTCATCATCAATTTTGGGGAGTTCCTGATAATTTGAATTTTGAGCGAACGATTACAGAATTGATTTATGTTCCAGATTCAGTTGAAGATGGTACTTATTTGTTAGAATTACAAACAGCTCCTTTTGAAAATGATGCTTCACCATCTCGACCAATTCTTTATCAAATAAAAAAGGGTTAACAATGTCAACCCTTTTATTAGTAGTAAGTTAATTTTAGTAGTCTCCAATTTGAGGTAAATTAATTGGAGTAAAATCATTCATTTTAAAGCTAAACTAGAAAACTGCCTCTCCAAGCAGGTGTCTTTAAAAAGAATGAGTAATCCTGTGAGTTAAATGTATTATTACTTTTCTATTAAATTTTACTAAATGAATATTTTGAGGCTTTCAATGAATATTTAACCTAGTTGAGTTATTATTAGTTACAAATTTTCCAAAATATTGAAAAACGCTTCTCTTTTTGCAGAAGACAATGGCACTTCGGAACCATCTTTCATTATTACAAATCCTCCATTTGCTTTATCGTAGCGTTCAATAAAATCAATGTTTATTAAATGTGATTGCTGAACACGCATAAAATTATGTCCGACTAACAAGGTTTCGTAATCTTTCAATGTTTTAGAAACGACTATTTTTTTTCCGCCATTAAGAATGAAAGACGTATAATTTTTATCTGCTTCACAACGGATAATATCGTGTAATTCAACAATAAAGACACTTTCATGTGTTTTTAATACCAATCTTTTTTTCTGATTTGGTAAAATATTGTTTTGTAATGCATCTATTTGATTGTCAATTTTTTTAGTATTAACAGCTTTAATTGCTTTTTCAACCGCTTCTTTTAATTCAAGTGGATCGACAGGTTTTAATAAATAATCTAATGCGCTAAACTTAATTGCTTGAATGGCAAATTCTTCATGTGCGGTGATAAAAATTACTTCAAAAGATATATTTTCTAGTTGTTTTAACACATCAAAACCTGTTCCATCAGGCATTTGAATATCGATAAAAAGAATGTCTGGTTGATGATTTTGTATGGCTTTAATTGCAGTATCCATCGTCTCACCTTCTGAAATAACGGTTAAATCGAATCCAAACGTTTCAATCATTTTAGCGATTAAATCTCTCGTTCTTTTTTCGTCGTCAATGATTAATACTTTTTTCATAACTATCCTTAATTTAAGCGTTTAAGTTATTGAATAAAAGGCGGTTTGATTTCTGTGAATGGTAACGAAATTAATAATTTTGTTCCGGTTTTACTAGTTTTATTTAAATCTTCTATTTTTAAATAGCCATCTGTTTTATATTTATTATTCAAATTGTCTATTCTATCGCGTGTAATCTTCATGGCCATACTTTTATGCTGTTTGTTTTTCTTCAGCATTTCAGATCCTGATCGACCAATTCCATTGTCAATAATTACGATGTGCAGCATGTTTCCAACTTTGGAAAAAGAAATGGAAATATAGCCTCCTTCAATGGTATGTAATTGTCCATGTTCTATTGCATTTTCAATAAAAGGCTGCGTGATCATTGGAGGAATTTGAGAGGCTTCTAATTTCAAATCATCCATTACTTCAATTGTGTAATCAAAGCGGTCTTCAAAGCGCAATTTTTGGGTTTCTAAGTATTTATTTAAAATTTCTATTTCTGTTTCTAAGGGTATAAATTCTTTTGGTGAATTTTCTAATATCAAACGCATCAACCGTGAAAAATTGACTAAAAATTTAGATGAATTTTCGGCGTCATTTTCATAAATGTAACTTTGAATTACGGACATTGCGTTAAACACAAAATGTGGATTCATTTGAGTTCGTAAAAGCGTTTGAGACATTTCTGCTTCTTTTTGTTGTTGCTTGATTATTGTTTGATTCCATCGGTAAAAACTGATGACGCCTGCTAAAATGATGATGATTAAGAATCCAATAATGATATAAAGCTGAAAGTTATTTCTCAATTGGCTGTTTTCCAATTTAGTAGCGGTTAATACCCGTTCATTCCGTTGCTTTTCAATTGCGTTTGCTTGTGAAAGAATCAATCGCTCGCGCTGGTCTGATTGGTACAATTCACTCAATTCTGCAATTTTTGTTGCAGCTTGTAAATTCGTATTGCTATCCAATTGGTTAATATACAATTGCATGTACGTAAACGCTTGCTTATTATTTCCAAGTGCTCCATAAATAGCAGCAATTTCTCGGTAAGTTGGATAGATTAAATTTCGAGCGCCATATTGCTGCCGAATTTGAATGGAACGATTGAAATAAGTTAAGGCATTTTGATACTTTTTCTGGTATTCAAAAATAGTGGCCACATTGTGGTAAACATCGCCAATTTTACTTTTATTTCCTGTTGTTTCGTAATAAATCAGTGCTTTGTTAAATTGTTTTCCTGCACCAGTGTAGTTATTTAATTCTCTGTAAATGATACCTAAGTAATTGTATGCTTCGCCTAATCCGTCTAAATCATTTTGTTGTGTCAGAATAGTGATGGCAGTTTTAATGTCTTTAAATGCAAGCGCATATTCTTTTTTATCCAAGTGAATGGCTCCTATGCTAGTTAAACACAAACCCATTTGTCGCTTATCATTGATTTTTTTGGAAAAATAATAAGATTGCTTAAAGTAAAATGCAGCATCTTCCACATTCTTTATCCCTTGTTGCGATTTACCAATGATGCGATTGTACTTTGCAACTTTGTATAAATCATTGACTTCATTGGCAATTTGAAGCGCAATGAAATTTTTTGCTACACTCAATTCAATTTGACCAAAAAAACTATAAATGCTGGCTTGGGTATGAAAACTCTCCGCTAAACTACTTTTGTTGGACGACCTACGAGCATATTGAATGCCTTGATCTGAATATAGTAAGGCCGAATCTTTTTTGTTTTGCAACATAAATGAAATGGCGACCAAATTTTTAGATTCTGAAATGTGCGCATAATCTCGCATATTTTTGGCGATGTTATTCGCTTTTTCCGCAAAAAACAATGCATTCTTAAAATCGCGCGAATTGCTGTAATATTTACTCAAATGACAGTAAACTTTGAACGATAAATTGTGGTCTTTTACTTTCTGAACAAAGGGGAAACAAGAGAATACATCCATGAAATACTCGTCCTGTTTCCCTTGTAATTCATTTACTTCAGCACTGTAAAGCAATGCACTCAGCCGAATGGCTTCATCAAATCCCCTGCTTTTTTGCAATAAAACATGTTTAATAGAGTCTGCTTTTCCAATGTTGTTTGTTTTATAAAATTCTCCAAGCGATAAGGTGTTTAAGTATTTTACGCGAGGACTTTTTTCTGTTTGAATGGTTTTAATCAATTGATTTTCTTGCCCTGTTTGACCGAACAAGCCTGTTGTATAATGTTGTAGCAACAACACAATTAGTACTCTTAAATAGTGCTTCAATTGATTCATTTGTGGTTAAAAATACAATTTTGATTGTAAACTATTCATTCAAATTGGCTTTTATTCTATTTTGGAATCCTTATCTTTGCCTCTTTGTTAAAAAGCAATCATACGATGGAATATAATTTTAGCGCGATAGAAAATAAATGGAGAAGCTTTTGGGCTGAAAACAAAACGTTTAAAGTCACAGAGGACCTTTCTAAACCTAAGTTTTATGTGCTTGATATGTTTCCGTATCCTTCTGGTGCTGGTTTGCACGTTGGACATCCGCTTGGTTATATTGCTTCTGACATTTATGCGCGTTACAAACGTTTGCAAGGTTTCAATGTTTTACATCCAATGGGCTATGATTCATTTGGTTTACCTGCCGAACAATATGCGATTCAAACGGGCCAACATCCTGCAATTACAACAGAAGAAAACATTGCGCGTTACCGCGATCAATTGGATAAAATGGGGTTTTCATTTGATTGGGATCGCGAAGTTCGAACTTCTTCACCTGAATATTATAAATGGACGCAATGGATTTTTAAGCAATTATTCGAATGCTATTACGATAACAATTCAAACAAAGCGGAACGTATTGCTCAACTGATTTCAGTTTTCGAAGCAAACGGAAATAGTGCTGTAAACGCCGTTTCAGATTGTGAAACAATTTTTTCTGCTGCTGAATGGAACGCATTTGACGCGCGAAAAAAGGAAGAGATTTTACAAGAATACCGTTTGGCTTATTTAGCGGATAGCTGGGTAAACTGGTGTCCTGCTTTGGGGACTGTTTTGGCAAATGACGAAGTCGTTAACGGTGTTTCTGAACGTGGAGGTCATCCTGTGGAACAAAAATTAATGCGCCAATGGTCGATGCGAATCAAAGCATATGCTGAGCGTTTATTGACTGGTTTGGATACAGTTGATTGGACAGACTCCATCAAAGACCAACAACGTAACTGGATTGGAAAATCGATTGGCTGTAGCCTTCAATTCCAAATTGCAGATTCCAAATTGCAGATTGAAGTATTTACAACGCGTCCAGATACTGTTTTTGGTGTTTCTTTCATGGTGTTAGCACCTGAACATCCATTTGTGGATGAAATTACAACAGTTGAATTCGCTGAAGGCGTTGCGAATTATAAAAAAGAAGCATCGTTAAAATCGGAACGCGATCGTCAAGCTGACGTGAAAAATATTTCAGGTCAATTCACGGGAGCATTTGCCATTCATCCGTTTACAGGTGAAAAGCTGCAAATTTGGATTGGCGATTACGTCTTGGCTTCCTACGGAACAGGTGCTGTTATGGCAGTTCCATGTGGCGATCAACGCGATTACGATTTCGCGCAGCATTTCAACTTAGCAATTAAAAATATTTTTGCTGACGTTGCTATTTCAGAAGCTGCATACACGGAAAAAGATGCAGTCATTGCGAACTCAGATTTCTTGAACGGCTTAGAGGCAAAAATGGCGATGAAAAAAGCGATTGAAGCCATCGAAGCAAAAGGTATAGGAAAAGGAAAAACAAATTACCGTTTACGCGATGCTGTTTTTAGCCGTCAGCGTTATTGGGGAGAACCATTCCCAGTATATTTTGAAAATGAATTGCCACATTTGGTAAACGACGATCAATTACCGATTCGTTTGCCTGAAGTAGATAAATATTTGCCAACGGAAGCAGGTGAACCACCATTAGCGCGTGCAACCAAAGATGCTTGGAAAGAACAATTCCAAGGCGATCGAATGGATTACAACACGATGCCAGGTTGGGCAGGAAGTTCTTGGTACTTCTTGCGTTACATGGATCCTAAAAATGAAGCGGAATTTGTTTCCAAAGAAAAAGCAGATTACTGGAAACAAGTGGATTTATACATCGGTGGTTCGGAACATGCAACGGGACATTTATTGTACGCGCGTTTCTGGACGAAATTTTTATTCGACCAAGGCTATATTTCGTTTGATGAGCCTTTTAGCAAGATGATCAACCAAGGAATGATTTTGGGGAGAAGTAGTTTTGTGTATCGAATTAAAGACACCCATCAATTTGTTACAAATTCTAAGAAAGATCAATACGACGTAACAGCAATCCACGCCGACATTGCCTTAATTGACAACGATAAATTAGACATAGAAGGATTTAAAGCGTGGCGTTTAGAGTTTGCAAATGCTGAATTTATTTGCGAAGAAGATGGATCTTACACCTGTGGTTCTGAAGTCGAAAAAATGTCGAAGTCGAAGTACAACGTGCAAACGCCTGACGAACTCGTAGAGAAGTTTGGAGCGGATACCTTACGTATGTATGAAATGTTCTTAGGTCCGTTGGAGCAAAGTAAACCCTGGGACACAAAAGGAATCAATGGCGTTCACAACTTCTTGCGGAAATTATGGCGTTTGTTCAACATCGATGAAATGGGTCAAGCACATGTTTCCTCCGAACCTGCTTCAAAAGATTCGTTAAAAACGTTGCACCGAACGATTAAAAAAATGACGGATGATTTAGACCGTTTTTCGTTTAATACAGGTGTTTCCAATTTTATGATTTGTGTGAACGAGTTGACGGATCAAAAATGTACCAATAAAGCAATTTTAGAAGATGTGATTATCATGCTTTCTCCTTATGCGCCGCACATTTGCGAAGAATTGTGGGTGAAATTAGGCAACGAAGCGGGCGCGATTAATTTTGCGACTTTCCCTAAATTTGATGAAAGTCATTTAGTGGAAGCCAACCATGCGTATCCCGTTTCTTTTAATGGAAAAATGCGCTTGAAAATTGAATTACCAACAGCTTTGAATGCTCAAGAAGTGGAGGCAGCAGTGTTAGCAAACGCCGATGCACAAAAATGGTTAGAAGGCAAAACGCCTAAAAAAGTGATTGTCGTTCCAGGGAAGATTGTAAATATTGTTCTTTAAATTTATACAAATACAAGGAAATAAATAAGTTAGTTGAATGGCTAAAACAATAGCATTGACATCATTATCAATGAAATAATTAGTTATTAAAAATTGACTCTTGAAAAAAAAATGTTAGAATTTTTGCTAAAAATTAGATTAGTTTATCTTTTGATTTAATTTTGCTAAAAATTGGAAAATTAGAGACACGATTTAAGCTGTTCAGGAGAAGAAATTGTTTTGAAACAAAATCGTGTCATATTTGCGAATAGAATTGTTAAATTAGAAATATACGAGCACATGTCAAAAAGAAGGTCAATTATTAGTTACGAGAAATTAACGATCGATCAAAAGAAGCAAATTCTTAAAGATTTTCCAGATGGTTACATCAATCATTTAACTTCCATTACTACCCCAACAGGTGAAGTATTGGATGCGTTAATTTGGGAAACAGATGAGGTAATTTATTTAGTTAAAATCAACAAAGTAATACCTAAAGCTGTTGCAGTTGAAGACGAGGACGATATTGAAGAAGTGGATGTTAAAGACGACGATCTAGACGCTGACGACGACGAGGAAGATGATTCTTACGACAAACCAGATGCGGATGCAGAAGACGACGATGAAGACGAAGAATAAATCGCTTTAATAAATTAAAAAAGGACTCAATTGAGTCCTTTTTTTTGTCCCCATTTAAAATTTCATGATAAATCATTCAACTTAAATTTTATATTCTAATAATAAAGAGTAAGTTTAACCAACTAATACGATTTATTGTGACAAAAGAAACCAACCACTCTACTGCATCATGTATTTTGCATCAAAATATATGAAGCAAGCTCCAACAGCTTCGTAGTTGAAAAAAACAAGTATCTTTATATTAACAAATCTTATTAATGTTAAAATCCGTTTTTTATAGTGTTTGTTTACTCCTCTGTGCGTTCTCGTCTTTGAACGCGCAACAAAATTTGGTACCTAATGGGGGGTTTGAGGAATATTACCATTGCCCAAGTACTGCTCAAGGTTTCTACATTGACGCGTGCAAGTACTGGACAACTCCTTCTTTTGGTAGCCCAGATTATTTCAATGCTTGCAGCACGGAGTTTGATGCTTCTGTTGGGTATTACCTGTTTAGTGTTCCTGAAAATTATTACGGCAATCAAGCCGCTAAAGAGGGCAACGCATATGCAGGTTTTTCATTTACCCAACTAAACGATACTTCCTTGACGTATTCCGAATACATCCAAGTTCAGCTTAAGCAAACGCTTCAAGCAGGTGCATTTTATCACCTGAATTTTTTTGTGCATAACCCAGTAATTGAGTGTCCTAACTCCATCGGTGCTTTGTTTACTAACAATCAATTGAATCTAAGCACCCAAAACATCATTCCGCTGACACCACAATTTCAAAGTGATTTAACGCAGTTTTTTTGCGACACCAATATGTGGTATGAATTGAACTATACCTTTCAAGCGAGTGGCACAGAAAATTACCTCACCATTGGAATTTTCACGCCTTTATATGAACTGAAGCTTACGGATTATAACGGTACTGTTATTTCAGGACCAGATATGAAAGGAGCTTCTGTAATGATGTATATTGACGATGTTTCTTTGGTGGAAACTGACCCATTTGAATACACCAATATTTTTAGCCCGAACGGCGATGGCGTAAATGACATTTTCACAATTGAAAGCACTTTCTTTAATGAAGCAACAATTTACAACCGTTGGGGAGTGGTGGTGTATCACACGGATGGCAAGGTAACTTGGGACGGTAAATTTAATGATTTGGACTGCGTAGAAGGTGTTTATTATTACAGTTTGAATCTGAAAAACAACACAACAAAAAACGGTTTTTTGACATTGGTAAGGTGAAAATTTTACCAAAATGAAAACAATACATCATTTATTTTTAATCGTTTTAGCACTCAGTTGGAGTCTAAAATCAGTTGCTCAGGCAACGAATGGAGTTGTAGCAAATAATGGTTATAATCTTAGCGGGTATCTCGGTTGGAATAACACCAGCGGCTTCAACCCACTTTTCTTCAAAACAAATGCTATCAACCGCATGAAGCTCAATGGCAACTACTCCAGCGGAACCAACCAATACGCCATCGACGGCTTTACGTTTGGGGCTACAGCTACCAACATTAACACCTCGGGGTATTTGCTCCTTGGGCAGGAAGTGCAAAACGGCACTTTTTTTAATACAAAAGGTGCATTTTCAATGTTGCATTTAAATGGCGATAAAGGCGCGTTTGTTCAGGAATTAGGCTATCGTCCGTGGATGCGCACTGGAATTACATTTACAGACAACCAAGACTTGAGCTATTTTGGCTTGCGGCAAGTGGGAACAGGTAACGATATTACAGAAACAACAATGACGTGGTCTGATAATTCGAGCACTGCTAATGGTCCTGATGACTTTGTTTTTCGTTTCACTGGCGGTAACTGGTCGGGAAGCGCCACTACCACCAATACTGATTTAAGAACGATTTCAGATTTTGATGGGATGCACATTGGGCGCTTTACAGGTGAAGGATTGTTTGGTTTAGGCAATACATTTGGCATACAAAATACGAGCATTCCTGCTAATTTGTATGTACGCCCACAATCAATTTTTCACCTCAGTTATGACCGACAAGCAAATGCAATAAATGAGCGCTTTGGGTTCATGCAAGTTACGTTGCGCGATGCAACTATTGCGAGAGGTACCGGCGAAACCGAATTTGATGGTTTGCGTTTTGGTATAGATAATGACGTGCTTACCACAGCCGGAACTACTTACTTAAACAGTTATTTGCGTTGGCAAGAAAACACACCATTTATCGTGCAAACAGATTGGGACAATGCAGCAGGTGGCGTAGAAGCAGGTGAACGCATCAGGGTTTCAACAACTGCATCACCAGGTGTACCAGCAACGATGTTAAATGCAGCAAACACAACGCGGGTTGCAATTCCGTATAATGGCAATGTGCCCATAACAACACCATATGCTCTATTCAATCTTGGAACCAATCCGGTTTCTAATTTTTCACGCTACATGGATGACGGTGTTTTAACAAGCTTATTGTCAACCAATTTATTTTCTGGCATTACACCTGTTAACTATGCAAAAGCGCCTTTAACAGCAGTTGTTGGTTTTGGAGGAAGTGATCTTGTCTTTATGAATTCCAATACAAGTTCAAATTTAGTGGATAATGATAAAGTTTGTGTACGAATAGATAAAACTACCAGAAATGTTGGGATTGGAAATTTTGGGCCTTTAGGTTCAATTAATACTGCCCCTTCTGAAAGAATAGATGTAGAAGGAAACGGCAGGTTTAGAGATATTCCCGCACAAGGTGGGCAATCACTTATTTTAGGTTTGCAGATTTCTACTACAAATCCAAATGATGTTGAATTATCTAGGTTAAGTTTCCCTAACAACCCTAATGTTGCATTATTAGGAAATGGTACTTTTGGTCCGATTTCAAATCTAAGCGCTAATAATGGAAATTCAGTGAGTGGGAATAATGTTGTTTTAGGTCAAAATGTAAATCAAATAGGTTCGCCTGCAATTTTACTAAGCAATCGCCAAATACCATTAAATAATTTCAATATATTGTATACAGGTTCAGGAAGAATTGGTATTGGTAATAACTTTACTTCTATTTCTCCTATTGCAAAAATGGATATAAGAGCTTCTTCAATCGACCCAACTGGACTTTATATTAACAATACGAATAATATGGCTAGTATTCCTTTGTATGATTTAAATAAAATTGAAAACGCAGCAACTGGAACACTCATTAATCAATCATTAGTTGTATTAACTTCTGGAAATCCAACCAAAAGAGCTGTTGGTATTAACACATCTGCTAATACTAATTTATCACCAATAAATGTAGGTATTGAAGGTTGGGGAATTGATGCTATAAATTCAAGTATTGGCGGGCAATTTTCTGGAAGTAGAACAGCTAATAACACGAATAATACAGTAAGTATTGGTGCTTTATGTGGTGCAAATAATAGTTTAACTAATTACGGAATATCAACTAGAGGAGGAAATCCAGGAGATATAACAAGTCAAAATAACTATGGCGTTTATTCACAAGCAATTGGAGGTGCTATTTCTTATGGTATTTATGCAGAAGGAATAAATGGATCATCTATCAACAGAGCAGGCTATTTTAATGGAATTGTAGAATCTGTTACTGGTACTTTCATATCAGATCAACAATTTAAAGATAGTGTACATCAATTACATGGAAGTTTAAATGCGCTAGCACAATTGAATCCAGTTGAATATGTTTTTGATGTAGCTAATTACCCTCAATTTAATTTTACATCTGAAAAACAATTTGGATTTATTGCGCAAGAAGTTGAACAAGAATTTCCAAACCTAGTATATAAAAGTGTAATGCCAGCAAAAATAGATTCAGTGGGTAATGTGATTTCACCTGAAACTCCCTATAAGTCGCTTAATTACATTGGATTAATACCAATTAACACACAAGCTATTAAAGAATTAAATGCAATTGTTACTGCGCAAGCAACTGTTATCGATTCATTGTCTCAAAAATTAGATGAGGTAAATATGCGTTTATCAAAATTAGAAAATTGTTTATCTAATCTACTACCATCTTTGTGTGAAGCAAATGCATCTTATCTTCCAGAGAATCAAACTAATCTACAATACAAACAAGTAGACAACGTTAAATTATCTTCATTAAGCTCAATTGTATTGTACCAAAACAATCCAAATCCGTTCAATGAAACAACAGATATTATGGTTACAATTCCTGCGGAGGTTAAAAATGCACAACTCAAATTTTATAGTATCAACGGAACGTTAATTAAAGAATACACGATTGAAGAACGTGGTACTAGTAAATTAAAAATTGATGGAAACGAATTGATCAACGGAATTTATACGTATTCATTAATCATTGATGGTAAAGAATTTGCTACCAAAAAAATGATCAAACAATAAGAAAAAAAGTATTAAAAAGATGGACTATTTTATAATAGTTCATCTTTTAATCATTCAATTTCAAAACGGCCATAAACGCTTCTTGTGGTACTTCCACACGTCCTACTTGGCGCATGCGTTTTTTACCTTCTTTTTGTTTTTCTAACAATTTACGTTTACGGGAAATATCACCACCATAACATTTTGCGGTAACATCTTTTCGCAAAGCTTTAATGGTTTCTCGGGCAATAATTTTTGCGCCAATTGCTGCTTGAATTGGAATCTCGAATTGTTGACGCGGGATTAATTCTTTCAACTTAGAACAGATTTTTTTCCCTAAATCAAAGGCATTGCTTCGGTGAACCAAAGCAGAAAGCGCATCTAATTGTTCGCCGTTCAACAATAAATCCATTTTAATCAAATCCGATTGTTTGTAACCAATTGGATGATAATCAAACGAAGCATAACCTCGTGAAACAGATTTCAAACGATCGTAAAAGTCAAATACGATCTCCGCCAACGGCATTTCAAACGTTAATTCAACACGGTCTTGCGTTAAATAAACTTGATTTTTAATTTCGCCACGTTTCTCAATACACAAGTTCATGATTTGACCGATGTATTCAGATTTTGTAATGACTTGTGCTTTTATATACGGCTCTTCAATTCTTTCAACACCAGAAGGATCAGGCAATTCCGAAGGATTGTTGACAATAAACGCTTTTTCCTTGTCTTTGTGTAAATAGCAGAAGTACGAAACGTTCGGAACAGTTGTGATTACCGTCATATTGAATTCGCGTTCCAATCGTTCTTGGATAATTTCCATGTGCAACATTCCTAAGAATCCACAACGGAAACCAAAGCCTAAAGCTGCAGAAGATTCTGGCTCAAACACCAAGGAAGAATCGTTTAATTGCAATTTTTCCATGGAATAACGCAATTCTTCGTAATCGTCTGTTTCAACGGGATAAATTCCAGCAAAAACCATTGGTTTTACGTCTTCAAATCCTTTAATTGGAATCTCACAAGGATTTGCAGCCAAGGTTAGCGTATCACCAACTTTAACTTCTTTCGCCGTTTTAATTCCTGAAATAATATACCCAACATCGCCAGCACGTACTTCTTTTTTAGGATTCAACTCCATTTTCAAAATCCCCACTTCTTCCGCATTGTAATCTTTCCCTGTGTTTAAGAAACGCACTTTATCACCCTTGCGGATAACCCCATTTTTAACGCGGTAATAGGCAATAATTCCTCGGAAAGGGTTGAATACAGAATCAAAAATCATGGCTTGAAGCGGCCCGTTTTCATCTCCTTTAGGAGCTGGAATACGCGTGAGAATTGCTTCTAAAATCTTGTCAACGCCCAATCCTGTTTTACCAGATGCGGGAATGATGTCTTCCATATCGCAGCCAATCAATTCAATGATTTGATCGGATACTTCTTCCGGCATTGCGCCAGGAAGGTCCATTTTATTTAAAATTGGAATGATTTCTAAATCGTGCTCTAAGGCTAAATACAAATTTGAAATCGTTTGCGCTTCAATTCCTTGCGATGCATCTACAATTAACAAAGCCCCTTCACACGCTGCGATTGAACGCGAAACTTCGTAAGAAAAATCTACGTGTCCGGGAGTATCAATTAAATTTAAAATATAATCTTCGCCCTCAAACGTATAATTCATTTGAATCGCGTGACTCTTAATTGTAATTCCACGTTCACGCTCGAGGTCCATATCATCCAAAGCTTGCGCTTTCATATCACGATCAGAAATTGTCCCAGTAGTTTGCAAGAGACGATCGGCAAGTGTACTTTTCCCGTGATCGATGTGTGCGATGATACAAAAATTGCGTATATTTTTCATGTAAAAATGCTTCGTATTGTTGTTTTTAATTTTCCAAAGGAATACAAAAGTACGTCAAAAAATCAAAAAAATCATCAACTTCAAAAGGAAGCATTGGTGAATAAATTAGAAACTAAAAAAGGAAGCAACGAGTACCTCCTTTTTTTTACCTAAAACTACTACTACTTATGAAACTAACTAAACTACTTTGTTTTAAATTGACATTTTAAGGTCAAATTCAAAAGGCTTGTTATACTACTATGACGTAGAAAGCTTAAAAATAGTATGCATCAACGTAAAATTTAACTTAAATTATGAATTAATAGGTTTACAAATGTTTTTAAATTATTGAAATACAACTAGTTATACTTATTAACAATTCATCAGTTAAATATTATTTTTGTTCAATTTAAACGCATTGGTTTTATTTTTAACTTCGCTTCGATGAGTACAACTGCAGAAAAATATAGTAAAAAAGGGGTTCGAACGAGTTACATTTCAACTGTCATTGGAATTTCCCTTGTCTTGTTTATGATTGGATTGGTTTTAGCAGCCGTTTTTGGTTTAGAAAATGTGCAACGTCAAGCGAAAGAAAGTTTGCAAGGCGATTTGTTTTTTATGCCAGAAGTCAACAATGCCGATATCAAGCAAATCGAACAAGAATTAAAAACGTGGAGCCAATTTAGCGCTGTTTATTTTGTATCACCCGACCGTGCAATTGAAGAGTTTTCTGGGACAGATCAAAATTCCGGGCAAATTTTAGGAATTTTTGAAGGCGATAATCCTTTGCCTGCAACCATTAGTTTTCGTCCAAAAGCAGAACATGCAACGAAAGTGGGTATGGAGAAAATAAAATTTGCTTTATTAAAAGCCTATCCCGATCAATTGGATGAGGTAAATTATGACAAATCAAGTGTTGAATCAGTTAATATTGGCTTTAAGCAATTTGTTTTGTTGTTTTTAGTGGTTGCAATTTTATTGATAACAGTTGCTGTAGCAATGATCAACAACACGATTCGTTTGGCCTTGTATTCAAAACGTTTTACCATTAAAACCATGCAATTAGTTGGTGCAACAGCTGGATTTATTCGCAAGCCGTTTATTTTGCAATCGATTTATCAAGGTGTAATTTCTGCATTAATTGGATTGGGCTTGTTATTAACCTTGTTTTATGCGTTGAATAATGTTTTGAGTACCTTAGAAATTAGTTTCTCGTTGGAAAGCTTCTTAATTCTTTCAATCTCACTAATTTTAATAGGTATCGTCATCACTGTAATTTCAACTTGGATAGCGCTTAACAAATATTTGCGTATGAAATTGGATGATTTGTATTAAATTTGTTTTATGGAAACTAAAAAATCAAACTTCGGGTTTCATCCTGAAAATTATAAATTGTTAATCATTGGATTAATCATCAATATTATTGGCTTTCTTTTAATGATCGGTGGAGCCGCAAAAGACCCCAACGAATTTAACAAGTCAGAAATATTCAGTTCTGTTAGAATTACACTTGCTCCACTATTCATTGTTGCTGGTTATGTTGTAATTTTCTTTGCGATTATGCGTAAGCCTAAGGCTAAAAAAGATTAATTTTTCTTTATGGATTTTATTCAAGCACTTGTGTTGGCTTTCATTGAAGGCTTAACAGAGTTTTTACCTATTTCTTCTACAGCACACATGATTTTTGCGAGTTCTATTTTTGGAACAGCTAATGATGAATTTGTGAAAATGTTTCAAGTTTCGATTCAATTTGGAGCAATTTTATCTGTTGTAGCGCTTTATTGGAAAAAGTTTTTTGATTTTAAATCAATTTCATTTTACTTAAAATTAGCCTTGGCAGTTATTCCAGCCTTGATCTTAGGAAAGTTGTTTGATGACAAAATTGAAGCAGTGCTTGAAAGTCCAATTCCAATTGCAATTGTATTAATTATTGGAGGCATCGTGCTATTGTTCATTGATCGGTTCTTTAAAAATCCTACGATTCAAAAAGAGGAAAACATTGGAATTCCCAAAGCAATTGCTATTGGATTTTGGCAATGTTTAGCGATGATGCCCGGAACTAGTCGTTCGGCTGCTTCTATTATTGGTGGAATGCAGCAAGGCTTGTCTCGTAAAGTAGCAGCAGAATTTAGTTTCTTTTTAGCTGTCCCAACAATGCTAGCTGTTACCTGTTATTCCATCTTTTTAAAAGATTGGAAGTACAAAGGGGTTGAGCAAAAAGGGTATGAGATGATTACAGCTTCTTCTCAAAATATTGGCTTATTTGTTATCGGAAATGTTGTTGCATTTGTTGTTGCTGCGATGGCGATTAAGTTTTTCATACAGTTTATTGAGAAACATGGTTTTCGCATTTGGGGTTGGTATCGAATTGTCGTTGGGATTCTTTTATTACTTCTTTTCACGGTGGTTTTCAAATGAATTTTTTAGAAGGAGAAACGTTATTGGTCGACAAGCCATTGAATTGGACATCGTTTGATGTTGTCAATAAATTGCGTTGGAACATCAAACAAGTTCTAAATCTAAAAAAAGTAAAAGTTGGTCACGCAGGAACACTCGATCCTTTAGCAACAGGTTTATTGGTGATTTGTACAGGAAAAAATACCAAAAAAATCGATGCGTTAATGGCCGGAATGAAAACGTACACGGGAACTATTTTACTCGGAAAAACGACTCCTTCGTATGATTTAGAATCGGCCTACGATCATGAATTTCCAACAGCTCACATTACACCAGAAATGTTGGAAGCAGTTCGGCAAACTTTTATCGGAGTTTTGCAACAAACGCCCCCGATTTTTTCCGCGAAACAAGTTGATGGAAAAAGAGCGTATGACCTTGCCAGAGCTGGAAAAGAAGTCGTGTTAAAGTCCAATCAAATAGAAGTCACAGAATTTACGATTAATACCAAACGTTTTCCAGAAATTGATTTTGAAATTACGTGCTCAAAAGGAACCTATATTCGTTCTATTGCCCATGACTTTGGGAAAGCGTTAGAATCAGGCGGTACATTAATTGCTTTACGCCGAACAAAATCGGGCGCACAATCGATTACAGAAGCCAAATCTGTTGAGGAATGGATTGAAATTATCCAAGGAAGTCAGCAATAAATCGCCATTTTACCCGCTTGCAAGTTATTAAGTAAGGCAAACACTTGACAAGCCCTCTATTATTTTGTATCTTTGCACACCTTTTCGAAAAAGGGTTAAAAATTGCATGTATGAGTAAAATGAAACTTTCCGATTTTAGTTTTGACCTACCAGAAGAACTAGTTGCGGAATACCCAAGTGATAATCGTGACGAAGCGAAAATGATGGTTTTACACCGTGAAACAGGAAAAATCGAACACAAATTATTCAAAGACATTATTAATTACTTCACTGAAGGCGATGTAATGATTATGAATAATACACGTGTTTTTCCTGCTAGAATGTACGGTAACAAAGAAAAAACGGGTGCTAAAATCGAAGTGTTTTTATTGCGCGAATTGAACCGTGAAAGTTTATTATGGGATGTTTTAGTTGATCCGGCACGTAAAATTAGAATTGGAAATAAATTGTACTTCGGCGATGATGATTCATTGGTTGCAGAGGTAATTGATAACACGACATCTCGTGGTAGAACATTGCGTTTCTTATTTGATGGTCCTTACGAAGACTTCAAAGCAAAAATCACAGAATTAGGAGAGACACCACTTCCGAAATACATTAAACGTGCAGTTGAACCAGAAGATGAAGATCGTTACCAAACAATTTTCGCGAAAGAAGAAGGCGCTGTAGCAGCACCAACAGCAGGTTTGCATTTTTCACGAGAACTGATGAAACGTTTGGAGTTGAAAGGTATTCAATTTGCTGAAGTTACTCTTCATGTAGGTTTAGGAACGTTCCGTCAAGTTGAAGTAGAAGATTTAACGAAGCACAAAATGGATTCAGAACAAGTTATTATTTCTGAAAAATGCGCGAATACTGTAAACGAAGGGAAAAAGAATAAAAAACGCATTTGTGCAATTGGAACAACTTCCATGCGATCAATTGAAACATCTGTTTCTACAGAAGGAACGTTGAAACCATATGATGGTTGGACCAATAAATTTATTTTCCCTCCATATGATTTTAGCATTGCTAATTGTATGGTTACGAATTTCCATACGCCACTTTCTACCTTATTAATGATGATTTCTGCATTTTGCGGTCACGAATTAATGGTAGAAGCTTACAAACAAGCTGTTGAAAACAAGTACAAATTTTACTCTTATGGCGATGCCATGTTGATTTTGTAATTCCATATTTCATAGATGATACGAGGGAGGCAATTGTCTCCCTTTTTTTGCTCAAACCTTTTTCATCATTTAGTTTCTAATTTCTTCGTGTTTCTTCGTGGCTTTGTGACTTTTTATTACTGTT
>CANLIL010000012.1 GCA_947491305.1 Flavobacteriales bacterium
AATCCCGATACAATGGATGCCAATCATTGGCGTTGTTTAAACGATAGTATGTGGAGTGAAACTCCAGCAGTTCAAGTAATTGCTTGGCGCATGTTGAATCGTTTAAAATCAGAAGGATGGCCACAAGATTTATTGGATATGTTGTACCTTGATGAAGACACATTGACTTGGGCAAAAGCAACTGGCGAAGGTGAAAGCGATGAAGTTATTGAATTCCACAAAGATTGCAACGGTGTACGAATCAATGCGGGTGACACCGTAGTTTTGATTAAGGATTTAACTGTTAAAGGTGGAGGATTTACTGCAAAAAGAGGAACAGCTGTCAGAAATGTATCTTTAGATCAAACAAATCCAATATTTATTGAAGGAAAGGTAAATGGTCAAACCATTGTTCTAATTACAGAATATGTTAAAAAATCTTAGTATAATTTATCCAAATCAAGTTTTTAATGTCTAACAAATAGAGCTTTTTTGATTTTACTTGAAATTACTTTATATTTGTCTATCAATTTGAAATTCCTTCACGAAGGATTTACAAAAATTTAACTTATGAAAATCAACCTTAAAACTAAGCTGCTAAAGCTAAAATTGCTGTTTTTATTAATTTGTTTAGCATCAATTAGTGCTTTTTCACAAACACCAGTCGCGAATTTTTCGAGCAATCCGACTTATGTTGGTTCTTCGATGACAGTTTGTCAAGGACAAACAGTTGTATTTACTAGTACTTCAACCAGTACGTTGGGAGGAGCAACGTATACTTGGAGTTTTGGGCCAGGTTCAAGTCCTACAACTTCTTCAACGACAACCCAATCTGTTTTATTTAATACAGTTGTAACCAATCAGGCAATTTCACTAACAGTGAATAACAACAATGGTTCCACTCCATCAACAAAAACCATTCAAATTACAGTTTTGGCATCTCCAAATCCATTGTTAACGCTCGTTTCATCGGGTTCAGGTTTTAGTACTTCAACTCAAGCTGGAACAACGGTATTTAAAAATTGTAGTTCATCTGGAAGTTTGCCTTTTATCTTCAATTCAAATTACACAAATGTCGTTTCACAAACCTTCAATTGGGGAGATGCATCTGCAAATTCCAATCAAACGAATTTAGTAGGAACACAAATTTCTCATACGTATCCAGTTGGGCAATTTACCCTAACACATACAGTAACATTATCGTCAGGTTGTTCAAAAACTAAAACATACATCGTTTTTAATGGAAACGCGCCTATTGTAACGGTTTCAAGTTCATCGCAATCAACATGTACGCCTGCAATTTATGGTATAGATATTTTAGCAAATAACGTACCCATTAACTACACTGTGAATTTTTCTGATGGGACACCTTCTGTTATTTTCACAACAGTAAATGATACGTTAATTCCACATACTTTTTTACTTTCATCTTGTGGTGTTGATTTCACGTATTCTCCATTGTTTCCTCCAATAGAAAATGCTTTTTCTGCAACTGTTGTTGCACAAAATCTATGTTCATCTAATGGATTCCCTACAATTTTTAATATAGGACCAATTACCATTTCAAATGGATCTGATGCTGATTTTTCATTTTTACCGGCTTCGCCAAGTTGTGTGTTAGATCCAGTAACATTTACGAATGAATCTACTTCAGGCGCAAATATTTCTGCTACAGGTTGTGATACAACTTATTCATTTTATTGGAAAATTGTCCAACCTACAGGTTACTCAATAACTTCAGGCACCTTGGGTTCAAATAACGGTTTTGTTGGGTCTACGTATAATTATTCCCTATGGACAAATGGATCAGAAGATTTAGAAGTTACGTTTACTACTCCTGGAACATATAATGTTTGGATTTATACGGCTAACTTTTGTGGAATAGATTCAATAATGAAGATCGTTACAATAAAACCAACCGCAACAGTTAGTTTATCTGGCTCGACGCAATCTATTTGTAGCGGCGCAACCTCAGCTCCATTTACAATTACTGCCACGCAACCTGGATATACCATCACGTGGAATATAACAGACACTTCAAATGTTTCTGGCGTAACTACAATGACTGGTTCAGGTGTAAGTCCTTTACAGTTCAGTGGTTTAACCTTAAATGCTTTAAACAATCAACAAGGAGTTGTTCAGATTAGCGTTTCTGTAGGTTGTTCGTCACAACCCCCTGTAGTTTACACCATTTATGTTAATCCACAAGGAACCATAACTGCAACACCAATTACAGATTTGTTATGTAGTGGTGAAACAACCGGAATCAACTTGACGAGTAATTTAGCTGGAGCAACATTTGCATGGACAGCAGTAGGTTCTCCAGCAATTGGTGGAGAATCAAATGGGTCAGGCTTTGCAATCACACAAACACTTACGAATACAGGAACGTCTACACAAGCAATGGCGTATTTAATAACAATTGGAAACGTTGCTTGTCCAGGCGCATCTGTTACAGCAATTATGAATGTGCAACCTCCAATAACAATTAATTCAAATCCTGATATTTCAGTTTGTACAAATGGGTTGATTGCTCCGGTGGCTTATACATCAACTCCTTCTGGAGCGACAATTACGTGGGTGAATTCAAACACTGCGATTGGTTTAACGGCTAGTGGAACAGGGCAGATCAATCCTTGGAATGCTCCTTCAAATTCATCCGGAAATTCTATAAATGGAACAGTTGTTGTTTCTGCAGCATTAAATGGTTGCCCAGCTGTAAAAGATACCTTTAATGTTGTAGTAAATACAACTCCAACGATTCAATTAGCATTAAATCCAACTTCTGGTTTGGATTGTATCAATACTTCTTGTCAAATTAATGGGATTGTTTCTCCAACAGCAACAACAGTAAGTTGGTCAGGTCCTTCCATAACGAGTGGAGGCACAACGTTAACACCAACAATTGGTGCTGCTGGAACTTATAATGTAACGTTAACTGTTCCAGCGACTGGATGTTCTGGTTCGGGTTCTATCATTGTTGATGCGCCAACTCAATTGTCAATTACATCGCTGAATATTTCGCCTGTAACGTGCAATAATGGGTCCGATGCATCGATAATTGTAAACACAGATAATACACTGGCAAATTTAGATTTTGTTTGGACCCCAAACGTTTCATCATCAAATGTTGCGCTAAATCTTGCCGCAGGAACTTACAGTGTTATCATTACAAATGAAGATAATTGTCAAGCGGATACTTCCGTAACATTTTTAAATCCAGCTCCTTTAGATATTCAAATGACCGGTTCAGTTGATTCAGAATGTGGCGAAGGAAATGGACAGATTTCCGTTTTAGTCAGTGGCGGAAATGGTAATGGAAATTATTCTTGGCCAGCAACTGGAGCAACGGGGAATGTTTTAACAAATGTTGATGCTGGATCATATACCGTTAATTACATAGATGGACTTGGATGTTCTATTTCTGGCACTTATTCAATTGGATGCGTTCCATTGATTCCGGTTATTCCAACACAATTTATTTCACCAAATAATGATGGGAAAAATGATAAATGGATAATTAATAATTTGTACAAATACCCAGATAATAAAGTGACTATCTTCAACCGTTATGGAAATGTTGTTTTTGAAGCAGAACCATATAACAACGATTGGGATGGGACGTATCAGCAAAATGGAACAGTAGTAGGTCCACTTCCTGCTGCAACGTATTTTTACATTATAGATACAAAGAAAAAATCACAAGATCCTTTTAAAGGCTATATAGAAATTCAACCATAATTTTTTAAGATGAAAAAAAGTATTCTTTTTATATATTTACTAGTAAGTTCGATTGGTTTTGCTCAGCAAGACCCAATGTCTTCTATGTATTTCTTTAATCCCTTGCAATTTAACGCTGGTTATGCAGGAAGTAGAGAAAGTTTTAATGTAACTTCTGTAACTCGAAAACAATGGGTTGGATTTGAGGGTGCTCCAACAACACAATTTGTTTCAATTCATGCGCCTATTGCACGAAAAAGAATTGGAGTAGGAGCAACCATCAATTATGATAAAATCGGTTCACGATCTGCGTTTAATGCGACTGCAAATTTCGCGTATCATATGAAATTGAATAAAAATAATTTGAAACTTTCATTTGGAGCTTCTGCTGGACTATATCAAAATCAATACAACTTCAATGATTTATCAGTGATTGACCCAACAGATCCAAACATTTCAAATAATTATTCGAGTATAACACCAAATTTTGGATTTGGATTGTATTTGTACAATAAACGTTTCTATGCTGGGTTGTCTTCACCGCACTTATTAAAAAAATCGATTGACAACAATACGGGAAATTCCTTCACACAACAACATTTGTTTTTAGCTGTTGGATATGTTCATCCGTTAAACAGTGTGATTGATTTAAAACCATCTGTTTTGGTTCGATACACAAGCAATACTCCGATTACTGCTGATATTAATGTTTCTGCTTTCTTTTACAAAAAATTCTGGACAGGGGTCATGTACAGAATGAATGAATCTGTTGGTGTTAATTTAGGCATCCAACTTGTTCCATCTTTAATGCTTGGTTATTCCTACGATTTTCCTGTAAATCAATTAATTATGAATCAATGGGGAAGTCATGAGTTTGCATTAATTTTTGATTTTAAAAACAGTAAAAGTACGTTCATTAGTCCAAGATATTTCTAAACAGTTAAACGTATAAATTATATATTTATGAAACACTATTTATCCATCATAGCATTATTCGTTGTTTTTTCAGCAAATAGTCAGAGTTATAAAGCAAGTTACGCGACTGAATTATCCAATCGTTTAAATTTTGTAGAAGCCTATCCGATTTGGGTTGAATTATCGAATGATTTTATACAAAAAAAGAAAGGGAATTGGGATTATTTAAGAAAAACTACTGAAGCTGCGCGTCAAAGTGAACATTTTGAAGAAGCATTAAAATGGAATAATCAGATAATTGAAAACCAACAAGGAACAGAAGAAGATTACTTGCAAGCGATCGAGTTAAACTGTTTGTTGAATCATCATTCTCAAATTGTATCGATTATTGATGCGGCGTTAGTAAAATTTCCTGCTAGTACTAAGTTAGTTGAGTGGAAAAAAAATGCACCCATTATTATTGAACAAATCAATGAAAAGAGTGAATACAAAGTAGAATTATTCAGTAAAAATAAAAGCGGTGAAGAATTTGCAGCATATCCATTTCGTCAAGGATTAATTTATGTTTCGAATCAATTTGACAATGGTTTTGCAAATCGTTTTTATGGGCGAACTGGTCAATATTTCACTGATTTAATCTACATTGAAAATTTAAAAAGTTACGAAGAAGAGCTTTCTAAGAAAAAGACATCCTTGTTTAAAGATGTTTCTTGGGATGGTATCAAACGAACCAATCCACACGATGGACCGATTTCATTTTCATCTGATTTAACACGTGCATACATCACAACCAATCAAACTGTTGAAGACAAAGTAAATTCAGTTAAGTTTTCACGCTTACAATTAAAAATGTATGTAAAGCGTCAAGCTGGTTGGATTGAGAAAGATGTTTTTCCGTTTAATTCAGAAAAATATTCAACAGGACATGCCGTTGAAGACACTTCGGGAGCAATCATTTTTGCATCGGATCGTCCAGGAGGATTTGGAGGCGTAGATTTATACAAAACTACGTTTATCGATAAAGAATGGACAGCGCCAGTCAATTTAGGTCCGACAATCAATTCAGAGAAAGACGAGTTATTCCCCTACATTTCTTCTACAGGGGTATTGTATTTTGCATCCAATGGATGGCCAGGAATGGGTGGTTTAGATGTTTTTTATTCAGAAAATTTACAACAAAATCCAATTCATTTGGGTTCACCAATTAATTCACCTGCCGATGATTTTGGATTTAACGTAAATGAAGAAACTGGAAAAGGATTTTTGTCATCCAATAGAAATGAATGGAAAGATCAAATTTTCTCCATTTCTAAGCCTGTTGTTAATATTGACTTATTGGTTAAATTACAAAATTGTAATGGTAAAGCATTGCGTTCTTATTCTGTATTGATTCGTGATTTAACTACAAAAGCCTCTTTTGTTCAACGTACAAATGAAGCAGGTGAGTATGGTTTCAAACCAAAATTCGAACACAATTACAACATTGTATTCCAAGGAAATGCATTGTTTGGTGCTGACTCAATTTATTTTGAAGCAAAAGAAGATGGCAAATTCACAAAAACTTTGCAATTAGGATTTAAAGAAACGGTTACTACTATTCGAGTAAAAGATTTAAAAAATAAACCTTTAGGAGGCGTAATGTTGAATCTTAAATTAAAAAATGGTAAAATCATTAAAAAAATCACGGCTAAAGATGGAACGTATACTTGGGTAAATGAGGGCGTTAATAAAGTGGATGCGTATGCTGCAAATTTGATTAATTACCAAGATTTACCAATGGTAAAAATGCCGATAACAGAAACAAGTGGCTGTATTGATACAATTTCTGTTCCTGTAAAGATGACACCAATTCAGCGGAAAGATTTTATCAATTTAGATTTAATATTGTATGCTTATAATAAATTCGAATTGCGTCCAGAAAGTAAATTGGAATTAGATAAACTAGTACGTTACATGAAAGAACGTCCTGATATACGTGTAGAACTTTCTTCACATACGGACAGTAGAGGAGTTGCTATTTACAATTTGGATTTATCAAATAATCGTTCAAAAAGTTGTGTTGAATACATTATTAGTAAAGGAATTGAATCAACAAGAATCATTGCTATGGGATATGGAGAGTCTCAACTCGTGAATAAATGTGCGGATGATGTTCCTTGTACGGAAGTTGAACACCAACAAAATCGTAGAACTGAGTTGAAATTATTATTGCCAACAACAGTTGAATAATTAAACATAGAATTTTTAAAAAAGGTGATTGAAAAATCACCTTTTTTGTTTTAAAAAATATGTATTTTCGAAAAATGATAAAAAGAATATTTTTTCTACTCCTATTGTTGAATAAACTTTTTGGAGTTAATGCACAAAATGATTCTATTCCAGAAAAACTAACGTGGTTTGCTGATGCTAAGTTGGGTATTTTTATTCATTGGGGAATTTACGCGGTTGAAGGTACTTCAGAGAGTTGGAGTTTTCATAATCGAACGACAACCTATCCTTTTTATATGTCTCAATTAAAAGGATTTACGGCAAAAAATTACCAACCAACTCAATGGGCGAAATTAATCAAAGAATCAGGAGCAAATTATTGTGTAATGACGACCCAACATCACGATGGAGTTGCTTTGTGGGATACAAAACAAGTAACACCCTCAACGCCTTATTCTTTGTCAAAAGATGAACCTATTTCACCTCAAAAACCACTATGGAATGTAAAAAAACCATTAAGCACGGTTTATCAAACGCCAGCAAAACGTGATTTAATCACGCCGTTGGTTGAAGCGTTAAGGGCTGAAAACATCAAATTTGGGGCTTATTACTCATTATTGGATTGGTCGCACAACGATTACAATGGTTTTTTCAAAGATCAAAGTCGTTATAAAATTCTGGATGACACGATTCGTTGGCATCGTTTTTTAGCATTTATGCATCATCAAATTACTGAAATTAATACAACCTTTAAGCCAGATTTATATTGGTTTGATGGCGATTGGGAACATACTGAAGCAGAATGGAACGCCCCAAAAATTCAGCAATTAATTACAACGACTAACCCAAATGCAATCATCAACGGCCGTTTAAAATCGTTTGGAGATTACGATACGCCTGAACAAAACATGCCGATAGTAAGACCCAAATCTAAAGTCTGGGAATTGTGTTTGACAAGCAATGATAATTGGGGGTATCGTCCTTCAGATAAAAATATGAAAACGTGTAACGAAGTGTTACAAATTTTCACTGAATGCATTGGTAGTGGAGGAAATTTATTGTTGGATATTGGTCCTAAAGAAGATGGAACAATTCCTGAAGAGCAAGTTAATTTATTGAAAGCTATTGGTCGTTGGACCAACAAGCACCAAGAAGCAATTTATGGATCAAGAGCCGGTTTACCTTATGGACATTTTCATGGCCCAAGTACCCTTTCAAAAGATTCGACCACCTTGTATTTATTTTTGACTTCAATTTCAAAAGATTCAGATACAACGGATAAATATATTACAGAAGCAGAATTGATAGAACTAAAAAAGGAAGCTATTATCATCTATGACACACCTAAAATCAGACTGCAATTAAAGGGGTTGATGAGTGAAATTGAATCCATTCAATTGATAGGTTCTTCGGATCTTATTCCGTATAAAATTGTTGGGAAAATAGATTGGAGTTACGTTCCTGGAACCGTTTATATTGATGTTCCTTCATCAACTTTAGACCCAGAAATTAGTGTGGTTAAAATAAAATTAAAATCACCTTTGAAGTTGTACCGTGGCGTTGGGGGTTTTCATTAAAATTGATATGCAAAAAATTATTACTTATTGTTTTTTAATCGTTCAGTTTATTGGTTTTAGCCAAGAACACGATCATCAAACGTATTTTCAGCCAACAGATTCCCTTGTTGTTCAAAAATTACAACAATGGCAAGATTATAAATTTGGATTATTGATGCATTGGGCTCCCGCAGCGCAGTGGGGTGTTGTTGAAAGCTGGAGCATTTGTCCTGAAGACGAAGATTGGTGTACTCGAAGAGGTCCTTACGCGAATGATTATTCAGCCTATGTAAAAGCGTATGAAAATTTGCAAACAACATTTAATCCGATAAAATTTAATCCTGAAAAATGGGCAAAAGCTGCCAAATATGCGGGAATGAAATACGTAGTTTTTACCACAAAACACCACGATGGTTTTTCGATGTTTGACAGTCAATTTACAGATTACAAGGTAACCGATTCCAAAACACCCTTTTCGACACATTCAAAAGCAGATATTACCAAAGAAATTTTTACTGCTTTTCGCAACGAAGGAATGTGGGTCGGAGCTTATTTTAGTAAACCAGATTGGCATTGCAAGGATTATTGGTGGTCCAAATTTCCATCATATGACAGAAATCCAAATTACGATTTGAACCGTTATCCAGAAAAATGGAATGCCTATAAAACATTTACACACAATCAACTCAATGAATTAATGACCAACTATGGCAAGGTTGATATTTTGTGGTTAGACGGCGGCTGGGTGCAACCGTTGACAGCAACATCGCCACGTTGGGGCTACAAGCCTGTTCATCAAGACATTGAAATGGATGTAATTGCATCCAATGCGCGGAAAACACAACCAGGATTAATCGTAGTCGATCGTGCGGTAGAAGGTCCAAATCAAAATTATTTAACACCGGAGCAAAAAATACCTGATTCGCCTTTGCCTTATCCATGGGAATCGTGTATGACAATGGGAACAAGTTGGAGTCATGTTAAGAATGAAACCTACAAAAGTTCGTTTGAATTGATAAAAACATTGTGTTTAATTGTGTCACGAGGTGGCAATTTATTGTTGAATATTGGTCCGGATGCAACAGGCGAATGGGACACAACAGCCTATCTACGCTTAAAGGAAATCGGGGATTGGATGCACATCAATCAAGCAGCAATTTATGGGACAAAACCAATTTTTCCTTATGAATACAAAGTTGATGAAACGAATCGTTTTGTTTTTACCGAGGCAAAAGATGGCGCTGTTTATGCGATACTTATTCGTGAAAAAAATAGCAATACACCAATTGAATTGGACCTTGCCTTATTTAAAAAGCAATTCAAACAATTAATCCCACTTTCGAATAAAAAACAACTTCAAAAAATTGCAGCAAACACTAAAAAAGTAACACTCAAAAAAATGAAACGTCTTGCCCATAATTGTTTCGTTTTTAAACTAATTGATTGATGTTATTCTAAGTTGAAAAACCTTTTAAAATTAAAAATTAAGCAACCTTCTACCAGAAAACACGTATAAAAGTTAAGTATTAATGTTATTATAACATATATAACCATAATTGGTTGTAAATTTGCTTACCTTTTTATTACACTATGACTAAACTATTCAAAAGTATTGCACTTTTTGCATTTTTAACGACCAATGTTATTGGTTTTGGCCAGTTATCAGCATCTTTTTTTACAAACCCAGCGATTTCAAATGGACAAATTAATGTTTGTCAGGGTTCGACCGTGCTATTTACGATGAGTCCTGCTTCTCAAACAAATATAACTCCATTAACTTCAATTGCTTGGACTTTTACTGGGACAAATATTACAACCTCAAGCTCTCAAGGACCTATGCCAGTTGTTTTCAACACAAGTGGAACAGCAACTTTAATACTAACTGAAGGCTCAGATGCTGACACAATGGTTGTTGCTGTGAATGTTTCAACACCACCATTTGTACCAACATTATCCTTGTCTTCATCATCAACAAATTTCACAACAAGTGTTGTAAATGGAATCACAGTTTTTAAAAATTGTAGCAGTATTAATTACACACTTAATTTAAATTTAGATCAGATACTGAATTGTACAAACGTGAGTTCAATCAATATCAATTGGGGTTTAGGCCCTTCGGTAAATTATCTGTGCGGTGCTATTCCGACAACATTAATTAAAAATTATGGCGGTCCTGGTAATTATTTCATTACTTACAGGGTTAATTTTTTAAACGGTTGTTCTTATTATGGATATTACCAAGTTCAGATAGGTAATGGTCAAATAAATTTATCTACAAGTGCTTCCAATTTCGCATGTTCACCGGGTGTATATCAGCTGTCATTTGACCAACAATTCCCTGGTAATACCTATTCAATTAATTGGGGGGACAATACAACATCTTCAATTTCTTATCCAAACTTACCAGTTTCGCCTTTAACAGTTAACCATACTTATTTACCTTCTACTTGTACAGGTTCAACTCCGGGTGGCTACCCAATCCAAATTACTTCAACAAATGCATGTGGACCTTCTACATCTTCACCTGCTCCAATTTACATTAGTAATGCTCCAACACCTCAAATTACACAATCAATTCCTGATAATACAGTTTGTGTTGGAACAACGATGACATTCACAGATAGTTCAATACCAGGGATTTACATAAGTTCTACAACATTATGTTCAAATACCTACAATAGGTATTGGTTTACAAGTCCAGCAATTGTTGCTCCTAATACATTAACAGGAACATTAGGCACATATGGTAGTGACGGTTCTGCGGCTATAACAATTGCGTTTAACCAACCTGGAACCTATTCTGTTTCTTTGGTTGTTTATAATAACTCATGTGAACCAGATACTGTAACTAAAACCATTTGTGTCGTCCCACCAGTTGATGCTGCATTTACAATACCATCATCATTGTTTTGCGCTCCATATACCTTAACACCTGTAAATACATCTTCTACTCCAACATGTAATATTTCTAATGCATTTACATGGACAGTAACAGCTACCAATCCTCAAAATTGCACAACCAATGGCGGTCCAAGTTCAACACCAGCTACTAGCACGTTACAAAGCCCAAGTTTTACCTTGAATGGACCTGGAGTTTATGCTATTAAGTTAAAATTAAAATTGAGTCCTCTAGTATATGGATCACAATGTGCCGCTGATTCAATGACGACAACAATTACAATTAAGGACAAACCGTCTATTACGTTGCCATTAAAAAGTCCAATTTGTTTAGGCTCAACATTTACACCGACTGCAACAGCAAATTCTTGCTACGGAGAACAAGCGTTGACTTATGCATGGAATTTTAATCCAAATAATGCAGTTGTAGCAGGAAATGTTCCTACACCTTCAAGCTTTACAAGCTTAACTTCAGGTTCAGTATTATATCCAAATTATGGAGTTTTTCCGTATTCATTTTCTGCAACCAATGAATGTGGAACTACAACTTTAATACAGAACATAACGGTTCAACAACCTGTGATAGTAACACCAGGAACCTATGGCGCAACGTGTAAAAATTCTCCAATTGTACTAGCGGGCTCTGTTACTGGTTCAGTAACCACTGGAACTTGGACAGCAAATGTTGCTGGTGGTTCATTTTCTCCAAATGCTACAACGTTAACCGCAACTTACACGCCTCCGACAAATTATGTAGGAAATATTTTACTTACATTAACATCTGGGGCGCCACCTGTACCTTGTCCTGTTGTTCAAAGCACAACAACTTTAACCTTTGAAAACGATGCGATTTCTACTCCAGGAGCTTATCCAAATGGAATTTGTATGAACGGATCAATTCAATTGAATGGATCTGTTGGTGGCGCAGCGAGTAGTGGAGCTTGGACGGCAAATGTTGCTGGCGGTTCATTTACACCAGGGCCAACAACTTTGAACGCAACGTATGCTCCACCAGCTAATTATGTTGGAAATATTACACTTACTTTAACTACCAATGATCCAGCGGGACCTTGTTTACCTGTAGCTAATTCAGTTACAGTTGTAGCAAAACCTTTACCTACAGCAACTATTACACCAGATTTAACAACAATTTGTTCAGGCGGCTCAAAGACATTTAATTTAACTTCAACGTTAGCATCAACAAGTTATGCTTGGGCAGTTATTTTGCCATTACCTTCTGGAATTACAGCCACAACTTCTGGCAATGTTACATCTCCATCAACAAGTTTTAACGTTACAGTTTCAAATTCATCAAATGCAACTCAGACAATTTATTATGTTGTAACACCAACTACAAATGGTTGTGCCGGAATAAAAGACACAGCATCTTTAACGATTCAACCAGTTGCAACGGTTCAAGGTTTATCAGCTATTACAGTTTGTCCGGGAGATTTAATTGCGCCTTCAGTATTTACAAGTAACCCAATAGGCGCAACTTTTGCATGGACAAATACTAATTCTGCGATAGGTTTGGTTGGTCCAGGAACAGGAAATATCTCATCTTGGAATGCTCCTGTAAATAATACAAGTAATGCAATAACTGGAACAATTCAAGTTACGCCAACGTATAATTCGTGCATCGGAACACCAGCTACATTTTTAGTAACGATTAATCCAACTCCAAGTGTTACAAATACAGTTTTATCACAAACAAAATGCTCTGGAGTAGCAACTACACTTGTAACATGGACAAGTGGTGTTAATACACCACAATACAATTGGTCGGGTGTTTCAAGTAGTCCAAATCTGAGTGGGTTTACAATTGGTGGTTCGGGTAATTTGCCAGTAATGACAATTGTAAATAATGGAAACACACCAGAAACAGTAACGTACACTGTATTCGCCTCCAAAAATACATGTAATGGTCCTTCCATTCAATATGTCATTACAATTAATCCAACACCACAATTAACCTTATCTGCGAATCAAACAAAATGTGGCGGAGTATCAACGGATCTAACAGCGTTTGTAAATACAGTTGCTGGGGGTTCATTTTCGTATACATTATTAAATCCAGTTTCAGTTCCAACTACTATCACTGGATATCCAACATCTGGCACAGGTCAAATTCCAGCAACAATCATCAACAATTCTGGCACAGCGCCCTACACATTAACCTATCAAGTTACGCCAACAGCAAATGGGTGTTCAGGTCCAGCTTTAAATTATACTATCACCATCAATCCAGCGCCAGTAACTCAGTTTTCAATACCTACTCAAACAATTTGTCAGGGAACAAATTCACAAGCGATTAATTTAACTTCTACGACATCAAATGTCACTTTTGCATGGAGTACAACTGTACCTGCAGGAATTGGAAATATTTCACCGGTAAGCGGAACGAGTAATATTCCAGTTTTTACAAACATTACCAATTCAACCAATGCAAACATTACGGTTACATTTTCAGCTTTTGCAACAACTAGTTCAGGGGCAAGTTGTGCTGGTTCACCTGCAACAGCAACCATTATTGTAAAACCAACACCAATAGGATCATTTACCTATGTTAGTAATGACACAATTTGTAGCAATACGCAAGCTTCCATTAATTTAAGTTCAACTGTTACGGGTACTACATTTGCTTGGACAGCTGCAAATGGTTTAGGAGTTACTGGAGCAACCAATTCAAGTGGAAGTGCAATTCAACAGACCTTACAAAATTCATCTGCTGTTGTTAGCTCAGCAACATACACAGTTACACCAACAGCAGTAGGATGTTCAGGTGCTTCTTATCCAGTACAAGTATTTGTGAACCCAGTTGCTTTAGTTACAGGATTAACACCAATCACCGTTTGTCCAGGGGCACCAATTTCACCAGCAGTTTTCACCAGTAATCCATCCGCACAATCTTTTGCATGGACAAATACAACTACAGCAATAGGCTTAGGTGCCTCAGGTGTTGGAAATATTGCACCATGGAATGCACCAGCAAATACAACAAATAGCGCTATCATTGGAACAATAAATGTTACGCCAACGTATAATTCGTGTGTTGGAACAAGCGCTTCATTTTTAGTAACGATTAACCCAACGCCAAGTGTTACAAATACAGTTTTATCTCAAACTATTTGTTCAGGATCTGCAACTACTGTAGTGAATTGGACAAGTGGCGTAACGGGTTCCAGCTTTGCATGGACAGCAACGACCAATTCATTATACTTAACAGGATTTAATGCATCAGGAACAGGAAATCTCCCTGTTATTTCAACAATTATTAATTCTAGTAATACAATTGACACATTAATTTATACAGTAATACCTTCAAAAAATGGCTGTAATGGTCCTGCATTTACTTACAAAATTATTGTTAACCCAACACCTGTTTTGTCGCGATTGTCTGATCAAATTATATGCGGTGGAACAGCAACAATTGCAACCAATTTTTTAAACTCAGTTGCTAATGGATCATTTAGTTGGAGTTTAACCAACCCTTCAGTTCCAGCTTCAATCACTGGTCAACCAGCATCTGGAACAGGTCAATTCCCAGCAACTGTTATCAATAATAATGGAACCGCTCCTTATGATTTAATTTACCAAGTTACACCGACTGCAAATGGATGTTTAGGAACAGCGTTGAACATGACAATAACAGTTAATCCAGCGCCAACTGTTCAATTCTCCATTCCAAATCAAGCGGTTTGTACGGGTACAAACTCGACTCAATTAGTAAATTTAACTTCTACAACCAGTAATGTTACGTTTGCTTGGTCTGCAGTTGCGCAAGCTGGAATAGGAAACTTTATAAGTTCAACCGGAACGAATACGATACCAGTTTATTCTAATTTAACGAATTCAGGCATTTCGCCATTAACGATAACTTTTACAGCGATAGCTACGACAAGTGGAGTACAAGCATGTCCGGGTACACCATCGAGTTATGTTATCACCGTAAACCCTTCGCCAAATGCAATTGCTACTTTTGTGAGTAATGATACTATTTGTTCAAATACTAACATAAATATTTCTTTAACATCGACATCTCCTAATACTAATTTTACATGGGTTGCAACAAATGGAGCAGGAATAACAGGTGGAGCAAATTCTACCTCGGCAGGTATAAGTATCCAACAACAATTAGTAAATTCATTGTTAACATTTGGTCAAGTTACATATGTTGTTACACCTAGTGCTAGTCAATGTCCAGGAACACCAATAACTGTTATAGCATATGTAAATCCAAAAGCTGTAATGACTGGCTTAACACCAATTGCTGTTTGTCCAACCGGAAGCATTGCGCCTGCAAACTTTACAAGTAATCCTGCTGCACAAGCTTATACTTGGACAAATTCAAATCCAGCAATTGGACTTATTGCTTCAGGATCAGGAAATATTTCATCTTGGAATGCGCCTGCAAATAACTTACTTACGAACTTAAGCGGAAATGTTTTAGTAACGCCAATTTTCAATGGTTGTAATGGAGTAACAGGAACGTTGCCAATAACAATTTATCCAACTCCAGTTGTTTTAAATTCAATCTTATCTCAAACAGTTTGTGGAGGGAATCCTTCTGTTTCGGTTCCTTTAAACAGCAATCTTGCAGGAAGCACCATCAATTGGAGTTTTGTTAATGCGGGTTCTAATTTATCCAATTATAACACCTCAAGTGGAACAGCTACGATTCCTGTTATGACAACTAATAATTCCGGAACGACCCAACAAGCTGTTGTTTATTCATTACAAGCTATTTCAACAAATAATTGTCCAAGTCCTTTTGTCAATTATTCAATAAATGTTAACCCAATTCCTGTTGTTACATTATCAGCAGATCAACTTAAATGTAGTGGAATTGCTACAAATGTAACAACGTTTACTAATTCTGTAATTGGCGGAAGTTATTCATGGGTACTTTTAAATCAAGGTGCAATTCCTGCAACAATTTCAAATTATACAGTTAGTGGTACAGGTCAAATCACACCGATGACACTTCTAAATTCAGGGGCGAACCCATACACCTTATCGTATCAAGTTACGCCAACTGCAAATGGATGTTCTGGAGTTCCAGCCACCATCACATTTACCATTAATCCTGCTCCTGTTATTACTTTTTCACCTGCTACCCAATCAATTTGTAGTGGAGAAACAACCGTACCTATTACCATTTCAACAGTAACACCAAATGTGACCTATTCATGGAATATTTCTAATGCCAATGGATTAAGTGGAGCAACACCTCTAACTGGAACAACAAATACGATTCCACCTTTTACATTATCTCATAATGGTTCAACAGCGGTTAATTTAATCATTTCTGCATCTGCTAGTACGCAAGTGGGAGGTTGTCCAGGATCTGTTGGAACTTATTCTATTGCAGTGAAACCAATTCCTGTGGCAACAGCAACAGTTGTCTCAACGAATCCACAATGTTCTGGGGAAACAGCACTAATAAATTTAACGAGTACGGTAACTGCCTCAACCTTTGCATGGACATCTGTTGCAAGTGCAGGGATTTCAGGAAACACCTCTTCTTCAGGAAACACCATCTCAAATCCATTAAGCAATTCAACAGCTTCAGATGGAACCGTAACCTATACAATTATCCCAACTGCTAATTCTTGTCAAGGATTACCAATCAATACAACGATAACGATACGTCCAATTCCAGATTTAGCGCCAATAAATTCCATTGCAGTTTGTCCAACAAATGCTATTATTCCTGCTACATTTTCAACACTGCCTTTGGGTTGTACTTTTACTTGGACCAATACCAATTCAGCTATTGGAATTAGCACTTCAGGAACAGGACAAATTGCTTCTTGGAATGCTCCAGCCAATAATTCGTTGGTTAATTTGACAAGTTTAGTTTCTGTGAAGCCTTATTATTTTGGTTGCCCAGGAGACACTTCTAATTTTAACATTACAATTTATCCAACACCACTAATAAATTCAACACCGTTGGTTCAAACTGTTTGTGAAAATGATCCCACAACAGCTGTTACATTTACGAATACTTTAGGTGTTTCTTCATCGATTGCTTGGTCAAATATTTCTGCAGGATCTAATATTACAGGTTTTACAACAGGCAATGGTTTAAACCCATTGAATTCAATGACTTTATTAAACAATGGTTCAACACAACAAAATGTTATTTATGCTATTCAAGCAACGAGTGTAAATGGTTGTTTAAGTCCAGCGGTGAATTATACTATACAAGTAAATCCTAGACCTGTTATTACTATTCCAACCGATCAAACTATTTGTTCAGGAGTAGCATCGTCATTGGTTGCTTTTACTTCTGATGTTGCAGCAACAACGTATGCATGGCAAGTTATTACAACTCCTCCAGTTTCAACTGCACTATCAGGTTATCCGTTAATAGGAAATGGAACAATTAATCCGCTTACACTCTCTAATTCTAGCAATGCATCTCAAATTGTCTCTTATCAAGTAACACCAACTGCTGCAACTTGTTCTGGAACTTCAGGTATTTATACGTTTATAGTAAATCCTTCACCTTCAGTAATTTTTTCAATTCCAAGTCAAGCAATTTGTTCAGGTTCTTCAACTTCAGTTGTGGATTTAACAACTCCTACACCAAATGCATCGATATCTTGGACAGCTGTTGTTCCAGCAGGCTTGAATGGTTTTACGACAACTAGTGGGACCAACCAAATTCCTTCATTGACATTGACAAATGCAACATCCGGAATATTAACCGCAACAATTACAGCAACAGCAAGTACTTCTGGAAATTCTGTTTGTCCTGGTGGACCAGTAACCTATACGATAGCAGTGAGTCCAAAACCTGCACTTTCTGTAAATATAGTGGATTCTACATTATGTTCAGGCCAAGCACTTTCAGCTACGATTTCAAGTCCTGTGACAGGAACGACATTTACTTGGGCAGCAACTCCAACAGCTGGAATAACAGGATCATCAAATGGTTCTGGAGCATTAATTAATCAAACACTTTCAAATTCTCAAACAACACAAGGTTCTGTTGTGTATACGATTACAACGGTAAACCCTGCGAATAATGTTTGTCCAGTAGAAACCAAAGTCAGAACAATTACGGTTGAACCAATTCCTACGATTACTTTTTCAGGTCAAAATCAAAGTTTGTGTTCTAATTTATTATCATCACCAATTAATTTAACAAGTGATGTTATTGGTTCATCAATTGCTTGGTCTGCATCGAATCCATCCAACTTAACAGGTGTATCATTATCTGGCTCAACTTCAATTCCAGCACAAACGATTGTAAATAATGGATTAACTGCAGGAACAGTAACATATACTGCGACGGCATCTATTAACACGTGTAATGGTCCAAGTTCTTCCTATACAATTCAAGTATTTCCATTACCAGTTTTGTCAATCAATTTAACAGAGGACACGATTTGTAGTAATACTGCTGTGAACGCACAACTTTCATCCAATATACCTTTGACAACATTTAATTGGACTGTTTCTTCTAATGCATCAATTACTGGAATGTCAAATGGTTCAGGCAATACCATCAATCAAACATTATCGAATAATTCACCCCAACTTCAATCGTTGGTATATACAATAACACCAACTTCAGTTGGGCCAACAGCTGCTGGATGTTCTTCAAATCCATCCAATTTTACCGTAAATGTAAATCCAGTACCGGGTGTTTCATTTAGTATTCCAAATCAAACGATTTGTTCCGGAACACCGACTACGGCAGTATTAATAAGTAGTTTAACTTCTAGTGCCCAAATTGCTTGGACAGCTTTAATTCCAGTAGGAATTAGCGGTGCTCAAGCTTCAGGAACTGCAACTATTCCTGTTCAAACATTAGTGAACACTACAAATGCTCCAATTAATATTGTTTATACTGTAAATGTTGCGACAACTTCAGGAGCTTGTTCAGGATCAGGATCTTCTTATACTATTACAGTAAATCCAATTCCAGTTCTAACATTCTCAGCTGCAAATCAAACAATTTGTTCAGGTACAGCTTCAAATCCAATAAATTTGGTTTCTTCCATTGCTGCTGGATTTGCTTCAGGAAACTCGTTTTCTTGGAACGCAACGCAACCAACAGGAATTACTGGAATCACTTCGAATGGCACAAATTCTATTTCTGCACAAACACTTTTTAATTCAACTTTCAGTCCATTGACTGTTGATTACATCGCATCTTTATCATTTACTTATAATAATATAACGTGTTCAGCGCCACCAGCGATTTATTCAATTAGTGTAAAACCATTACCAAATTCTATTGCCACGCCAATATCAACATTACTTTGTTCTGGAAATACAACATCAGTGGCTTTAACGTCTTTAGTTGCTAACCCAACATTTACATACACAGTTCTTAGCAGTGGATCAATAACTGGAGCAAGTAATGGTTCAGGAAGTTCAATTAATCAAACGTTATTTAATAATACATTAACAGTAGATTCAGTCATTTATCAAATTGTTGCATCAGCAAATGGATGCTCAGGTCCACCAGCAACGCTAACAATTAAAGTCAAACCAAATCCAATTGCGACACAAGTTCCAAACGTTGCAGTTTGTCCGACGAATCCAATCGGAGGATTTAATTTTACTTCAACACCTGTTGGAGCAAGCTATACTTGGTCAAATACAAATCCATCAATTGGGTTAGTTTTAAATGGAACTGGTAATATACCAAGTTGGATCGCTCCTTCAAATGCAACAAATACATCAACTTCAGCAGTCATTACTGTTATACCAACATTGAATGGTTGTATTGGGAATCAAATGATTTTCAACGTTTTAATTAATCCATCTCCATCTCTAACAATTTCTCCTTTACAAGATACTGTTTGTAGTGGTTCTGCGCCTTCTATTGCTCTTAGTTCAAATGTTGCTGGTGCTACTTTTAATTGGGTTGTTTCTCAAACAAATGCAACTGGAGCAACAAATGGATCGGGTTCGACAATTGCTCAAAATTTAACCAATAATTCTACAACACCTGGATTAGTTTCTTATACAATTACTGTTTCAACTGGAAGTTGTATAGGTGACACAAGTATTGCAACAGTAGTTGTTCATCCAATCCCATCTGTATCATTATCTCCAGTTTCTCAATCTATTTGTAGTAATACATTGGCAAATATATTAGTAACCAGTTCAATCAATAATGCGAACTTAGCTTGGACCGTTTCATCAAATTCATCCATTACGGGCGCTTCTAATGGAATTGGTTCTACTATCTCACAAACATTAGTGAATTCAACTACAATTGCAGATAGTATTGTTTATTCAGTAACACCATCATTAAATGGATGTGTTGGATTACCTGTAACAGCAAGTGTTCAAGTAAACCCAATACCTGTAGTGACAATTTCGCCTATAAGTGATACCATTTGTAGTGGTGAAACAACTGCAATTGCATTGACGTCATCTGTTTTAAATACAACTTTCAATTTTGTTCCAACCAATACATTGCCAATTATTGGTGAACAAGCCGGAAGTGGAAATAATATTACACAACAATTAAGTAATTCTTCCACTCAACTTCAAAATGTTGTTTATACCGTTACCCCAAGTGCTGCTGCTTGTTTGGGTTCTTCAAGCACGGTAACAATTTATGTAAATCCAGTATCAATAGTTGCTGCAACACTTGTAAGTAATGATACGATTTGTAGTGGGGAACAAGCTATTATTAACTTAAGTAGCGCAACAACAGGAGCTACGTTTAATTGGACGGTAGTAAATAATTTACAAATTACTGGAGAAAGTAATGGATCAGGCAATAGCATCAATCAATTATTAACTAATTCTTCATTTGTATTACAAACGATAAATTACGTCATTACACCTAAATTAGGCTTGTGTAATGGAACGCCAACTACTGTTCCTATTTACATCAACCCATTGCCGCAAATTACGCCAGGAGCTGATTTGAATACGTGCTTATCATCGCCTGCATTTAATTTAACTGGGTTTTCACCAGTAGGAGGAACTTGGTCTGGGTCAGGAATAACAATTGGATCAAACGGGACATTTAACCCTTCTATTGCAGGAGTTGGACCAAAAACCTTGACCTATACCTATACAAATCCATTGACAGGGTGTACAAACTCAGCAACACGTGTTGTTACTGTTCGACCATTACCAATTCCTAATTTTTCTGCAGATACCTTAACTTGTTTAGGATCGAGTGTTAATTTTACAAATACTTCAACTGGTGCAACTAGCTTTGCTTGGAAATTTGGTGATGGAAGTACTTCTGCATTACAAAATCCATCTCATGCATATGCATCCATTGGAAATTTCTCGATTGTTTTAACGGCAACAACAATTTATGGCTGTGTTGATTCTATAGCTAAAAACATTCATGTTATAACAACTCCTGTTGCTACATTTGCACCATCAACTCATGAAGGTTGCGGACCATTAACCGTTTCTTTTACAAATAATTCAACGGGAGAAAATATTACGAATTATAATTGGAATTTTTCATATCCTTCATTAAATAATATCTCAGTGATTAAAAATCCACTGGCGGTTACTTTTCCTTCACCAATTTATGGAGACACTGTCTATTACATCGCATTAACTGTTACAAATATTTGTGGTTCATCTACTTATTTCGACTCAATTATTGTTAAAGCAAAACCAGTTGCAGATTTTGCCACTACTTCCAATTCTGGTTGTTCGCCTGTCAATGTTGGTTTGTTAAATACATCTTATGGTTCTCCAACTAGCTATAGTTGGAACTTTGGAGATGGAACACCTAATTCTTCATTAACAAATCTTACACATCCTTACATTACTGGAACAAATGATACAACATTTGTACTTTCGTTAATTGCTTCTAATAGTTGTGGATCGGATACATTAACTGATACAATTACAGTGTACCCAAACACTGTGACATCCTTCTTTAACACAACTCCAGTTATTGGTTGTACGCCTTTACCCGTTCAATTCACGAATTATTCAGTTGGAGCAACCAATTACTCATGGATATTTGGCGATGGACAAGTGTCAAGTTCGTTTAGCCCAAATCATACGTATACACAAGTCGGCACCTATGTAGCAAAACTAATTGCAGATAATGGTTGTTCAATCGATACTTCAGAGATTTCAATTATTGTTAATGGTAAACCATTGGTTGATTTCACTATTTTGGAAGACACCTTATGTATGAATCAATTATTTACGTTCACGAATACTTCAGATCCATTGAGTAATACTTTCTGGCAATTTGGTGATGGAACAAGTAGTAATGTTTATAATCCAACGCATTTGTTTGTTCAAAGTGGGACAATACAAGTAACTTTAATCGGAACATCCTTAGCATATGGCTGTACGGATACAGCAACACATATAGTTGTTGTTCGTCCAACGCCCAACTTAATATACGATGATTATGAGTTCGTTGGTTGTGTTCCTTTAACTGTTCAATTTAATGAAACATCGAATACTGCCAACTATGCAACATGGAATTTCCAAGATGGTTCAATTGGCATTGGTGTTTCAACTACACATGTATATTCAACAGCTGGAACTTATTATCCAATTGTTATAACACAGAATAATTTTGGTTGCTCAGATACAACAACGTTTAATGTATTTGCTCATCCAAATCCAGTAAGTGATTTTACCTTATCTGCAACAGAAAGTTGTGACTATCCTTTTACAATTTCAACAAATAATTTATCTTCAGGTGCCAATGCTTATTTCTGGGATTTTGACAATACCACAACATCCAATTGGAATGCACCGACAGTTACTTATTTAGCTGCTGGAGATTATGATTTGTCGTTAATTACCTATAACCAATTTGGCTGTTCAGATACTTCAACACAAATCGTTCAAATTCATGAAAAACCTCAATTATCATTTAATGCAATTGATCAAGATGGTTGTGAAGATTTTGAAGCAGAATTTGTCAACACTTCACTTTTTGCAGATACGTATGCGTGGAGCTTTGGCGATGGAGGATCATCTTCATTAGCAAATCCAACGCACTTATATACAGATCCGAATGTCTATTCTGTCACTTTATTTGCTTCGAATGCTGATGGGTGTACAAATTCGCTAACGGAAACTAATTACATTACCGTATATCAAACGCCAGTTGCTGGATTTAATGTGACACCAACTGTAATAACTACTGATCATCCAATGGTGTATATAGAAAATACTGCAAGTGGATTTACAAATGGTTTCTATGATTTTGGAAATGGAGATTTTGGTGGAGTTGAAGATCTTTCATTCAATTACTCAATTTCTGATTCTGGTTATTATTTAATTACACAAATTGTAAATACGCCATTTGGTTGTGCCGATACAGCTTATCAAACGATTCGAATTAATTTGAGTCCAACACAGTTTATACCCAACTCATTTACACCAGATGATGATGGGGTAAATGACACATGGAAACCAGTATTTGTTTATGTTAAAAAATTAGAAGTATTGATTTTCAACAGATGGGGAGAAATCGTATTCAAAACCAATGACTTAGCGCCAAGTTGGGACGGCAATTCTATGCAAGGAATTCCAGTTCAAGATGGTACATATAGTTACCGCATCATTGGTAGAGATGGCAATAATGAAGTGATTGATCTCAAAGGACACATCAATTTAATTCGCTAACACAATTGAATGCAAATAAAAATGCCCCAATAAGTAAAACTTGTTGGGGCATTTTATTGATGTGCATTAATTGAATGAGTTAAAAACTGAATCGTTTTCCTGCTTTAAAAAGACGATCAACAGGAATGTAAAGTGTGCCAAAAACTTCATTTTTACTCAAAGAATCTAAGTTGAATTCAATTTTTGTTCCTTTTCTTAAAAAGATTCCGTTATTCTTAGCATGAATTTCTGTTTTGGGACAAACATCCCCGCTATAAAAATAATAGGTGTTTTTCACCACATTCATTTTTAATGGCGGTGAATAAAGAAAACGAAATTTAGTACCTGATTTAGTTAAGATTCCTTTCGCGAATAACTTATTAATGAAGCTCTTTCCATGTTCATTTGTTGTAAATAACAGGGAGAATCCAGAAACTTCAACTGCTTTTTTCTTCTCAACCTCAGTTGTATTAAAATCTTCATCTAAGACTGTTTCAATGTAGCTTTCTTGAATGGTTTGTTTACCGCCTTCTCTAAATGATAAATCCCCTTCCCATGCTTCTAAAAATTCTTTAGTTGGGAAACTTATTTTTCTACCCAAACGGACCAGTAATTGATAGATTGGGTCCTCAGGATGTTGCCGAAGTTTTTTACTATCGAGGTGAATGTTTAACATTTTATTAGTAGAACCAGTATTTGCAAAACTTATACCAGCATCTTTTTGTTTGAAATTAAAGTTTTTGATGTTTTTTACATATGCTTTCAAGCTAAAGCTTGTCGAATCACTGTCATGCGCGAAAATTGCTTTTTCAATCCCATATTCATTTAATTGGCGCGCGTTGGAATAGATTACTAATTTTTCATTTTTAAATTGTTTCTCTCCTAAGAATGTTTTCCATAAATTACTTTGGTCATTTCTTTTCGCTAACGCTACTCTTTTATTGAAGAAGGCAAAATTAGTTCCTTTGAAAACAAACAAATAATTGTTGCTATACGTTAAAAACACGTTTTCTTTTTTGTAACGATAAATTTTTTGTTCATTAATGAGCGTATCATCAACTGCAATGATTTTTGTTAAGCGTTTTATTCCCTCTCCAATTTTACTACTGTCGCTAACTTGAATGATGGCACCAACATCTCCTTTTTCTTTTCCAAAAAAGTAAATTGGTTTTTGAAGGTTCAAGCCATACAATTTCCCTTGACTTAATATAAATTCATAGGATAATAAATCTCTAAAGGGAATTTTGTTGTAATACAACATCCCACTTGTCTCTCGGGCTACGTCTAAAATATATGCTTTACCAATGTAGTCAGCATCGGGTAATCGGTCTTCAATTGTTGGTGCGTCTTGGTGTTTGAAAATATATGGTCGTAAGATTAAAAATCCAGCTAAAGCAAAAGACAATATGAGTATTAACGTAATTTTTTTAAACATGAATTAATAGGCTATTATTTGGAAATAATGTATAAACTATTCATTAAATCTAACAAGTACTTACCAGCATTGTCATACGTTCCGCCGTAAGTATACAACAAATCAAATGATGTTTTTTCTTTCGTTGTTTTAGACGATGTTAATTCCATTGAACCGGTTTTACCACGCATTGCATCTAAGATTTCATTTTGTTTTGACGAAAAGAAATCTCTCGGAAAACGATCAATTGCTTGTGCTAAATTAATGTTCGCATACATGGAACCGCTTTTAGCCGCTTTCGCTGCATCTTTCTTAGCCAATGCTTCTTTTCCATAACCTTTTACATGATTCTCTGCTAAATCTTGGTCATTTGTAAAAATAAACAAGCCTTCATTTGCTATCATATATAATGGTGCAGCATTTAAAATAGCATTTTCAAACACCCAATACGTTCCTTTATTTTGGAAGCGAGATGTTAAACGAGAAAGGTGTTGCAATACTTTTAATGGAATATCATTGCGCTCTGTAGAAAAACCTAAGGTGAAAATTGGCATGTCTTCTTCAGCTTTTACTTCCTTTTCTTGGTATTCAAACGTTTCTTCGTCATAGGTAAATTCAATTTTGGTTGTTTTTACCTTTTTGATTCCATTGAAAGTCCCAAACATACTGCCTTTATACGTTCCAAACAGTGCATCTTTATTGATAAATTCATTTAAAAGATCGAGTGCCAATACACTTGTCGACATTTGAGTATTCTTTTCATTTGTCAAAATCGGCATAATCACTTTGAAAGCTTGTTCATACGCTTCTCTCAAATTTACATTGTAAGTGAAATAAGCGGTGTTGTCTTTGTGAATGTAATTCAATACTTTTTTGTCGAATTTTGAATGGTTTAATTTTTCGTAGATTGACCCTAATTTTTCACCATAACGCGATTCCATTTTAAATTGAACAGAATTGTTGTTTAACAATAAATCCCCCAATAGTACATTCCCAGTGTATAATTCTTTTAAATCGGTGTATAATGTTGGGAACATCGTTTCCAAATACCAGATTCTTTTTGATTGTTGTAAGTTTCTAGAATTATCTAAGAAAAAGATTCCTTCAGAAGGATGCGTTAATTGTTCGGCAAATCGGCTATCAACAGCTTTTAAATTTAAATTTGAAACAAATAAATCTTTGCAAATTGCATCTAAAAACCCAACTTGCAACACCATTTCAACGCTATCACGCATTTCATAATAGTTTTTTTGCAAGGGATTCTCTTCGGCAACAGGGAATTCATCTTCAGTTTTTGGTTGTGTTGCTTCAGGCATTTCCTCATAAATTTCCTCTTGCAACACTTCCTTTTCACTTTCCTCTTTTAAATCTTCTTCCATTTCTTCGTAGGTATCTACCCAAGGACTTTCATTTCCATTGGCATACCAAATGGAATCAGTTAATTCATTGACACGATCCTGTAATGGTTCTACACGAATTAAAAGTGCTGAGTTACCTTTGATAATTAAACTATTGAAGAATGAAGTGTAGGTTTCTGTTCCAGGGATTTTAGAATCTGCTAACTGAAAATCATCAAATACTTGGAATAAATCTGTTTTGTTTTTAATACCAAAAGTAAAGCCAGAAATCTCGTATTCTTTTCCGCGACCATAAAAGATGTTCATTTTTTGGTCAAAGTCTATTCCAGCATCCTTCAAGGTTTTTCCTGAAGTAGAACCGTCAAAAAGTTCCGATTGCACTTCCGCCATGAATTCATATTTCACCAAATCATCTAAAGAGATTTTTTGAAGCAAGGTGAAATTATTGATACTGAATACGGTTACTGCATCACGTGGAATTAAATCTTCCGATTTTTGAGCAAAAGATGCCGTGAAAATTAAACTGCAAATAACAAAGGAAAGATGCTTCATGGTTGAGCGTTGAATCAATTTATACTAAAATTCTACCACGAAATTACAAATAAAAATAGTTCTAATTCTTGTTTGGAAAAAGATAGATTGTATTTTCTAATAATTTAGGATTTTTTGTCAAACTGTAAATATTCGTTTGCACCATTGCAGCCAATTTATTTTTTGAAATTATACCCGATGGATTGCTGCATTTTTCGATTGGTTTGGCAAAACGACTGATAGATGTGTATTTACCTTTTTTCAATTGTTCAATATCCTCAGTTTTGAATTCTTTCGATTTTTTAATGGTAATATCTGGTATTGAACGCTCTAGTTTTTGACCGTCCCATTTTAACCAAACTGCTTCTAATTCTGCACTATTTTTTTCATTAGAAATTTCTTTTATCACTTCTTTTACAGCTGTTTGAAGGGTATTAACACTTGAAAAGTTACACGTAAGTTTAAAAATGAAATTCGTGAAGTCAGATTCAATTTTCACATTTGATATTCCAGGTTTACTGGCAAAGATTTTTTTAAATTCTACGATTTTTGATTCAATCTCTGCTAGTGTAGGCACTTTTTTTCCTTCTATACTATCCAATGCCAAAAGTGAATTTACTTTTACTTTGCTTTCACTCAAGTTGATTGCATATTTGAATAAACCGCTTCCATCTGCATTGATGGTAATGTCATCCGTTATCTCAATACAAGAACTTAAACTTATGAGTAAGCCAAAAATGATCAATAATTTATTCATAAAACAAAAATAAGGATTTCTCACAAACAAACCACGTTGCAGAAGTTGAAATTATACTTGAATGTTCTTTCAACAGAATCAGTTAAAACTATTATCTTTGCAAAAAATAGTTTATGGCAAACGAAGATCGTATTTCTACTTCAAAAGCACCAAAGCCAGTTGGACTTTATCCGCATGCACGAAAAGTTGGTGATTTATTGTTTTTATCTGGTGTTGGACCTCGTGTTGCGGGTTCTGATGCTACAGATTCTGAAGTTCCAGGATTGAAATTAGATAAAAATGGCAATTTCATTGAATTTGATTTCGAAGCACAATGTAGAAGTGTTTTTGACAATGTGCGTGTTATTTTGGAAGAAGCTGGTTCAAGCTGGGATAAATTAGTAGATGTTACTGTTTTTTTAGTGAATATGAAAAGAGATTTTCATGTTTACAACCGTGTTTATGCTGAGTATTTCAAAGATAACTTGCCTTGTCGAACTACGGTTGAAATCAATTCTCTTCCAACGCCAATAGCTATTGAACTAAAATGTATCGCAACTTTATAATTTTACTATGACACGATTTATTATTCGCTGCGCAGTAGCAGCATTGACTTTATTCTTTAATGCATATTTATTTGTAGATGGACATTGGGGATGGGGAATCACATTCATCTTTGTAACAGCCTTGGTAATAGTATCATTTTTTAGAAATGAAAATATGATTTTAGCCTTAAATCAAATGCGTTTAGGGAATACTGACAAAGCAAAAATGTACATCAACAAAATTTCGCACCCAAATTTATTACCAAGAAAGCAACATGCTTATGTCTTGTTTTTACAAGCAGTAATGAATACGCAGGAATTTGGTTTTACAAAATCAGAACAATTCTTAAGAAAAGCGATTTCTTTAGGTTTAAGAACTGGTCAAGACAATGCGGTTGCGCGGATGCATTTAGCAGGAATTTGCGCGCAAACTGGTCGCAAGACGGAAGCTGAAAAATTATTAGCTGAAGCAAAAAAAATGGATACATCTGGAATGATGAAAGATCAAATTAAATTGATGCAAGGTCAAATGAAGGCGACACCATCTAAAAATCAAATGCGTATGGCTCAAATGATGGGCGGACGTCAAAAAACACCGAGAGCAAAATAAAATGTCAGACGAACGAATTTACGCTAAACCTTGGACTGATTATGAATTAATTGATGCTGGAGGCGGAAAAAAATTGGAGCGATGGGGGAGTGTTATTACTATTCGTCCTGAAATTCAAGCGTATTTCAAAACTGAAAAATCGTTTAAAGAGTGGGAACAAATTGCTGATTGGGAATTTGTTGCGCGTGGTTCACACAGTGGTTCTTGGAAACCTTTAAAGAAAAACCTTAAAAAAGAATGGCAAATTTCTTTTGAAAAATTGAAATTCAACCTTGAGTTAACCAAGTTTAAACACCTTGGATTATTTCCCGAACAACGCGTTAATTGGGATTACATCAAAAGCCATTTAACTGCAGATGATAAATTCTTGAATTTATTTGCATATACAGGCGCTGCTTCATGCGTAGCACGTTACACTGGAGCAGAAACTATCCACGTTGATTCTGTTAAACAATTGATTTCATGGGCGCGAACCAATATGGAAGAAAGTCGTTTGATGAATGTAAAATGGGTATTGGAAGATGCTTTAAAATTTGCAAATAGAGAACAAAAACGCGGCAATAAATATAAAGGAATCATAATGGATCCTCCTGCTTGGGGAATTGGCGCAAAAGGGGAGAAGTGGAAATTGGAAGAAAAGATTGACGAATTGATGGCAACTGCAGCTTCGTTGATGACAGAAGATGGGTTTTTAATTATGAATACCTATTCTCCAACACTTGATATCCAGATGATTACAACGTTAGCTGAGATGTATTTTCCAACTAAAAATGTATCAGTGAAAGAATTGTGGATGAAATCTTCTTCTGGTAAAGAATTGTTTTTCGGAAATTTGTTACGCGTTTCTTAAGCTAATTGATAAAAGTCAAGGATTTTATCGGCTAAAACTGCACTTAATTTAAAGTAACTTTCAGTTGTCCAACCACCAATATGTGGTGTTAGAATTACATTTTTTGCTTGTATTAAATACGCAAAATCTTCAGGGATTTCTTGTTCAAAAAACGCTTCAAAGCTTGATTTTTCATATTCTAACACATCCAATCCTGCGCCCAATATTTTACCTGATTTTAGGCCTCCCACTAAACTTGCTGTATCTACTATTTTCCCCCTTGACAGATTTAGTAAGTAAAATGGTTTTTGAATGCGCTCGAATAATAGCGTATTCGCCATGAATAATGTTTCTTTATTTTGAGGAATATGAAAACTAATGATGTCTGCATTTTTTAATAGCGCATTTAAGGTGCATTCCATTACAAAATGATCGCCATAATTCTTTTTGTATTTATCGTAGGCCATTAATTTAACATCAAATCCCCTCAATTTTTGAGCAAATGCTTTTCCGTTGTTTCCATAACCAATGATTCCAACTGTTTTTCCGTCTAATTCAACACCACGATTGCCTTCTCTGTCCCAAATTCCTTGTCGCACTTCCTGATCCGCTTTGTTGATGTTATTTAGCAAATTAAGCAACATACCCAATGCATGTTCTCCTAATGCGTTGCGATTTCCTTCAGGTGCATTGAAAAGTGTAATTCCTCTTTTTTTGCAATAATTGGCATCAATGTTTTCCATTCCAGCACCTGCACGCGCTATAAATTTTAGTTTCGGCGCAAATTGCAACATTTCTTCATCCAATGTAAAGCGTGCGCGAACGACGATCCCTTCTGCATGTTTAAATTCATCGATACACTTTTGTTGGTTCCAAGAAGTAGCAGCTACACAATTAAATCCAGCAATAGTTAACCTTTCAGCTAAAACAGGATGAACTTCGTCTAAGAAAAGAATGTTATTTAGCATGGCGATGAAATTACATCTTATACAACAACATTCCAACAGTAAAGTAGATAAATAAACCTACGATATCGTTGAGTGTTGTAACGAATGGTCCTGTTGCCAAAGCTGGATCAATTTTATAATGGTTTAAAACCAATGGAATCAAGGTTCCAAATAAGGCAGCAAAAACAATCACGGTAAATAAAGAAATACTCACAACCAATCCAAGTGTTCCATTTTCAAAATAAAATGCAATCCCATAAATAATGGCTGACAAGATAATTCCATTCACCAATGCTACGATTGCTTCTTTTCCTAATTTTTGAAGAATACTGCCAAACTGACCCGATCCTTTTGCTAAAGATTGTACCACAATTGCGGAAGATTGTACGCCAACATTTCCTCCCATCGCTGTAATTAATGGAATGAAGAAAGCTAATGCAGGAACTTTGGTAATTCCACCTTGGAATTGAGCAATAACTTGCGCACCCAATGTTCCGCCCAACATCGCAATAAATAACCAAGGAATTCGCGCCTTGGTAATTCGCCAAACACTAAATGTTGATTCAATTCGTTCAGAGATACCCGATGCTAATTGGAAATCTTTATCTGCTTCTTCTTTGATAACATCAACAACATCATCTAAAGTGATTCGACCAACTAATTTATTTTGCAAATCAACAACTGGCACAGATACTAAATCGTATTTTTCCATCACTTTGACAACGTCTTCACTGCTATCAGATGTTTTAACGTAAATAATATTTTTACCTTGAAAAAGGTCACTAATTAGTGATTTGGGACTTGCAAATAATAAGCGTTTTAATGAAAGAACACCTACCAATTTATTGAGTTTATCTACGACATAGATGGTGTAAACTTTTTCAACGTCTTCAGCTTGTCTTCTTAGTTCAACTAAACATCTATTTACTGGCCAATCAACACGTGCTTGTATAAATTCTTTTTGCATTAATCCACCTGCTGTGTCTTCGTCATAGTTTAATAAGTCAACAATATCTTCAGCTGCTTCGTCATCCTCCATTTGAGAGATGACTTCTTGAATTTTTTCGTCCGATAATTCACCTAAGATATCTGCAGCATCATCTGAGTCTAGATTTTCAAGCTGATCAGCGATTTCCTTTGTAGAAAGAGAAGATAAAAAACGATCGCGTACATCTTCTTCCAATTCCATTAATACATCAGCTTGCAGCTCTTCATCCATTTCAAAATAGATGTATTTAGCTTCGTCACTAGTTAATTTGTCTAGTATTTCAGCAATATCAGCAAAGTGAAGTTCTAAGATGTTTTCTTTTATCCAAAGCAAGTCCGACTCCGCAATTTTAAAACGAAGTATGGATAGAAATTCTCTGGTTAATTCAAAACGCATGGATAGTTTTTTTGCAAAGATAATCGAAAAAATTGAGAAGGTATCGTATCTTCTTTTAATCAAATTGTTAAGAATCACATTTTAATTAATATTTTTAAAATTATTAATAGTAAAATCAAGTTGGTCATGAAAATTAATTCTTTCGTTAAACGATTGTTTTTTGTTGGTTGTTTTTTTCAATATGTAAGTATTGTTTCAGCTCAAATTAACTATATCAATCCTTTAATTGGTTCTGAAAAAATGGGTCATACATTTCCAGGAGCCACTGTTCCGTTTGGGGCAGTTCAATTAAGTCCTGATACCGATACAATTCCATTTTTAATTAATGGCAACTACAACAATGAAATTTATAAATATTGTGCAGGATACAAATACGAAGATAAATCGATCGTTGGGTTTAGTCATACTCATTTTAGTGGAACAGGTCATTCTGATTTAGGAGACATATTGATTATGCCAACACAAGGCGCTTTACAAATAAATCCGGGAGTTTCAACGGATACTAAATCAGGCTTTCGTTCTGCATTTTCTCATAAAAATGAACATGCAGAAGCTGGATATTACCGTGTTTTATTAGAAGATGATTCTATTTTAGCTGAACTTACAACTACAACACGGGTGGGAATGCATCAATATACTTTTTATAAAGAAAAAAAGACACATATTATTCTTGATTTGATGGCTGGTATTTATAATTATGAGGATAAAAATGTGCAAACATTTATAAATGTAGTGAATGATACATTAATACTTGGGTATAAACAAACAACTGGTTGGGCTCGAACAAAAACCGTTTATTTTGCTTTATCGTTTTCTAAACCTTTTCAATCATATGGGCAAAAAAATTATGACAAAAAAACAGGTTACAATGGGTTCTGGGGAAAATTCAATCAAGCTGACAATTTTCCATTAATTAGCGGAAAAAATATTCGTTTACATGTTGATTTTGATGTAAAAAGTAATGAAAAAATTAGTGTAAAATGTGCGCTTTCTTCAGTTAGTCAAGAAAATGCACTTGAAAATATGTTGAATGAAATTCCGACTTGGAACTTTGAAAAAGTCAAATTTCAGGCTCAAAAAAGTTGGGAAAATGAAATGAATAACTTTAAGATTGAGGCGTCAGATACTATAAAGACTAATTTTTACACTGCTTTATACCATTCATTCATAGCGCCAACAGTTTATGAAGATGAAAATAAACAATACAAAGGAATCGACCAACAAACCCATCGATCGACTTCTTTTACTAATTATACCACTTTTTCATTGTGGGATACCTACAGGGCTTTGCATCCAATGTTTACCTTGTTTCAACCAAAACGTGCGAATGATATGGTTCATGCTATGCTAGCTCATTACGAACAAAATCCCTTAAAAATGTTGCCAATTTGGTCGCATTATGCCAATGATAATTGGTGTATGAGTGGATACCATAGCGTTTCTGTAATTGCTGATGCAATTGTAAAAGGTGTGTATAAAGGTGATGCGGAATTTGCATTAAAGGCATGTATAGAGACAGCAAATAAGCGCAATTATGAAGGAATTGGAGAATACATAACGAATGGATATATTCCTGCTGAAAAAAGTGGCATTTCTGTTTCAAATACCTTAGAATATGCTTATGACGATTGGTGCATCGCTCAAATCGCTCAAAAATTAAATAAATTGGACGTTTATCAAACATTTATGAAACGATCAAATCATTGGCAAAACAATTTTAATCCATCAACTGGTTTTATGCAACCTAAAAGAATAGATGGATCGTTTTCAACTTCATTTGATCCATTAAGCACACATGGTCAAGGATTTATAGAGGGTAATAGTTGGAATTATAGTTTTTTTGTGCCGCATAATCCAACAAAATTAATTGAATGTATGGGGGGAGATAAACGTTTTATAAATCGTTTAGATAGTTTGTTTACCATGAATTTACCGGATCAATTTTTTGCAGAAACTGAAGATATCACTAGAGAAGGAATCATAGGAGGTTATGTACATGGCAATGAACCTGCGCATCATGTAGCGTATTTGTATAATTGGACAAGTAAACCATGGAAAACGCAAGCACAAATTAGAGACATTCTAATTAAACAATACCAACCTATGCCAGATGGCTTAGGTGGTAACGATGATTGCGGTCAAATGAGTGCTTGGTATGTGCTTTCAGCTTTAGGTTTCTATCCTGTTGCGCCTGGCAGCTCAGATTATTCTATTGGTTCCCCCATCGTAAATAGCGCTTTAATTAAATTAGAAAACCAAAGAGAAATTCGCATTATTGCGCACAACCAAAACCTTAAAAATTGCTATATTCAAAAAATTAAAGTGAATGGAAAAATCTATAATAGATTGAATATAAAGCATGAAGATATTTTAAAAGGCATTGATATTGAATTTTTTATGGGATCAAAACCGAACAAAAAGTTAATCAAAGCTACTTTTTAAGTAAAATTCATTTTTGGCCACGTTCAAAAAAGAAACTATAGAAAAAGGCAAAAAGAGTAACTCCCATTTGAGTTTCTAATGTGTCTTCAAAGAAAAATGAAGAAATGAGTATCAACCCAAATAGTATCGGAAGTATTTCTTTTTTAGAGGTATAATAGTATAAATAATAACACACCATCCAGCAAAAAATTAAACAACCTATAATTCCAAAACTCACCCAACTGGTTAAAAATGAATTATGCGCTCGTAGTTGGTGCTCTTTTGTTAAAATCGTTTGATTGATTTTGTATTGTCGGCGAAAAGCTTCTTGGACATCTCCAACACCAACACCGATTAGCCAATTATCTTTAATAATTTGAAGGGATGTTTTCCAAAATTCAAAACGTTGCAATAATGAATGTCCATTTGGGTCAGATGAATTGGTTAATTGATAATTGAGACCATTTAAACGAGATAGTAATCCAATGTTTTGATCATTAACATTTGCAATCCCTTTTTCAATTGCTTTGATGTCACTTTTGGATAATTGCTTAAAATGTTCACCGTCTTTTTTTAAATTTTTTGAATCCATAAATCGAATCAAGGTATTTTTTAAAAATTGGTGTTTTAAATCTTGTCCATCATACGAGATTTTGGAAACTTTTGACCACTCTTCACGCAATTCTACTTCACAAATGTTAACCATTATAGGATAGCCATGTTCATTTTTTTCAGATAAAGTATCGTGGAAATAGTGATTACCTTTTGAAGTTTGAGTGTGATAATGCTGTTTTTTAGCAGGTGAAAGCTGTGTTGATTTTAGAATGAAAAAGCTACTGAAGCTGATAACTGTAATCAGCAACAAAATAACACTAAGAAATGCTGTTGTTTTAGATTTTTTGTAAATAGAATAAAAACCAATACTAAAAACAACAATAAGCCAAGCAATAAAACCTGAAAAAACTTGACTGTAATAGGTGTAAAAACTTAACCAACAAAACAAGAGAATTGCCAGAGTTTGCCACCGCGTATTTTTAAAGGTTGTTAAACAAATAGCAGCAGCAAAAGCGACCATTAAACCAAATCGAATGTGCGAACCGAATAAGGACATTTCCCTGAAATCAATGTAGGTGTAATTTCCAATAATTCCTTGGTATGCAAGAAAATTATATCCCGAAATAGCTACAACCGTTAAAACAAACAATCCTAAAAAAAGGGTTTGAATGGTTGCTTTTTGAATAGGTCGAACAGTAAAAAAAACAGGTAATAATAAAAGCGGAACTTTGATTCTTAGATCATCTGCGGCATAGGTGAAATCGGATGTCCAAGCTAAACTGATGAGGTGAATAAAAACAAAAGCGAGAAGGGGAACAAGTAATTTATTTGCACGAAAGGCTGTAATTGTTGTTTTTAATTGAAAGCCAAGGACAAATACCAGGGCTAAAACCATTGTTCCAAGTGACATCAATACTTTACTAGAAGACATACCGATAACAACTAGCAACGTGCCTAAGTAATGAATAGAAGTAAGCCTTTGTTGTGTAACAAGCTTTTGAAACATAATGAGTAATCGTTTGAAGCTGTAACGCTTATTTTTTTAAAATAGTATTATAGCTTGTTTTGTTTTTTACTGTTTCAATTGCTTTTTCGATGCATTCATCTTGAATTAACGTATGTTCAGTTCGTCCAGTTTGATAATAATAGCGGGATACAATTTCGTTTTCTAATAAACTTTTTATTTCTTTTTTGAATTTATCTAAATCACGCTCTTTTGAAGGAGTTACTTTTTCCATTAATTGATCATATTCTTTTTTTGAATCATTGAAATACCCTTCTTTTTCAGCTGTTTCTTTCATTTTTTTAAGCATTTCTTCAGATGCAGTAGAATAGGAAAAAGTTTCTTTTAAAACATAAGATTTAAATGAAGTGTATTCTTCATCCGTTAAACTAAATGTTTTTGCATTTGCAATTTCAGGATGATTCATGGCATAAGTAGTTGCATAATTGAACACTAAATTATTGGCATAAATTGTTGCCGTTAAACGACTCATTTCTTTTTCTTCCACTTTAATATCTGGTTCAATTCCACGACCATCAATAACATCTCGTCCATTTTTTGTTTTAAATATTTTCAACAATGAATCTGATATTTCTTTAGGTTTTGTTCCGTCTGATTTGTCATAATATTCCAAACGTTGAACACATCTACCTGAAGGAGTATAATATTTCGCTATAGTTAATTTCATTTTTGAACCATATTTTAAATCGTACGTTCGTTGCACCAATCCTTTTCCAAATGAAGTTTGGCCTATCACAACACCCCTATCTAAATCTTGAATACTTCCAGCAACGATTTCACTTGCAGATGCAGATCCTTCATCGACTAAAATTGTCAAGGGAATCTCTAAATCAATGGGGTTTTCAGTTGTTTTATACACTCTATTTTCTTCGGCTACACGCGCTTTAGTTGTGACAACCTCTTGATCTTTTTTAACAAAGAAATTGACTATTCTTACCGCTTCAATTAATAATCCACCGCCATTACCTCGTAAGTCTAAAATTAATGATTCCATTCCTTTTTCTTTCAATGCTAAAAAAGCTTTTTTTACTTCTGATGAAGCGCTATTCGTAAAACTAGAAAGCTTAATATAACCTACATTATCTTTTAGCATTCCGAAATAGGGAACATCTGGGATTTTAATTTCATCCCGTTCAACGAAAATGGTTTGTTTGCCAACTTTTTCACGTTCAATTTCAACAGCTATTTTTGAGCCTTTTGGGCCTTTTAAATACGTTGTTACATCATCAGAAGGCAATCCTTTCATAGATTTCCCATCGATACTCAAAATTTTATCTCCTGCTTTAAGTCCTGCTTTAACGGCAGGATTGTTCTCAAAAGGTTCTGCAATATAGGTGAATCCATCAATAGAACGAATAAGTGCGCCAATTCCACCATACTGACCAGTTGTCATCATTCGATAATCCTCAATGTTATTTTCATGGTAATAAACAGTGTAAGGATCTAATTCTTTTAACATCGCATCAATACCAACTTTTGCAAGATTTCCTGGTTTTGGTTCGTCCACAAAAAATTGGTCTAAATTCTGATAAATTTGGTCTAATAATTCTAAGTTTTTGATGACTTCAAATCCATTCGATTGAGCAGTTCCTTTAAATGCAAATACAATGAATATTAAGCTCAAATAGGTTATTCTTTTCATAGAAATCGTGTTAATTTTTAGTGGTTAATTCAATGGTTAATTTTTCTAGTAATTGAGTCATTTTTTTTGACATAAGGCTAAATTCGATTGCTTCTCGCGCAGAGAAAATTATAAACAAACCATATTGTTGTTGTTGCTTTATAAGTAACGTCTCTAATTCTGATTTATTCTTGCGAATGATTTCTTTCATTTGCCGTTTGATCTTATTCCGATCATGTGCTTTTTTGAAATTTCTTTTTGGAACTGAAAAAACGAATTGGAATGGGCCATGAACAGGAAGCTCCATTTCTTTATAATGTAAAATAAACGGATAGGATTTTACGCCCTGTTTTGTTTCAAAAATAGAACCTATCAATTTTTGACTACACAGCTTGTATTCTTTTCCAAAATTTTCAATCATAGTGCAAATATATCAATACCTTACACGAAAAGCGAAACTTCTGATTAATTTTGAGCCATGGAAATCAAAAAAATCGGAATTGTTGGTACCGGACCAGCTGCATTAATGGCAGGAACGAAACTTTTAGCAGAAGGATATTCAGTACAATTTTTCGATCAGAAAAAAGCTGCTGCTCGGAAATTTTTAGTTGCAGGTAATGGTGGTTTCAATTTAACAAATTCAGAAGAATGTATCGATTTTATTGAAAAATACGATCATGCTTTCATGAAGAATGCAGTAAAAAAGTATACAAATGAAGATTTCATTGCATTTTTAAATAAAATTGGAATTCCAACTTATGTCGGGAGTTCTGGTAAAATTTTTCCTGAAAGAGGAATTAAACCAATTGAAGTGCTGCAAAATTGGCTGAACGAATTAATAGAAAACGGTGCTGAATTTTATTTTGATCATCAATTAATCGATTTTGATCCGTTACAATTAACACTACATTTTCAGAACAAAACAACACATCATTTTGACGCCCTTATTTTTGCGTTAGGTGGAGCATCTTGGGAAAAAACAGGTTCAGATGGGAAATGGCAAGCCCTTTTTCAATTAAAATCAATTGCGTGTTTGCCTTTTCAAGCAAGTAATAGTGGAATAGTACTTGATGCTTTAGATGGTGTAAAAGAATTTGAAGGAGAAATAATTAAAAATTGCGCTGTTTTTTCCAAGGTCGTTCGTAAAGAAGGTGATCTGGTTATAACAAAATACGGATTAGAAGGCGCTCCAATTTACGCGGTTAACAAATCGATTCGGGATGGATTGAAAACGTTTATAGATTTTAAACCAATGTTAACGTTTAATGAAGTGTTGGTAAAAATTCAAGCTTCTAAAAATACAACAGAAGGTTTGAAAAATTTAAAATTACCGAAATCAGTATTGAGTATGATAAAAGCATCAATTGCAACTCGAGAAGAATACTTAGATGTTAAGACTGTTGCAAACCGAGTAAAAAATTTCCCGTTATCTGTTGCCGGATTCCGTCCAATTGATGAGGTCATCTCAACTGTTGGTGGTGTAGATATGAATGAAATAAGCGCTCATTTTCAATGTATCAATTACCCTTCTGTTTATTGTATTGGAGAAATGTTGAATTGGGATGCTCCAACTGGAGGTTATTTAATACAAGGTGCTGTTTCTTCAGGATATGCAGCAGCTGAATCTATTATTAACTTGAGTTCGGTTAATTAGTCTTGATCGATTCTCGGAAGATTAATCAGCTCTTTTGTAATAAAACAGGTTGGAAATTCTCTAAACACGGTAATCTTAATTCGTTCAGCTTCTAGCATCGACCTGAAATCTCCCACTTTTAAAAAATAATTTGGCGCATTGTAAATTACATAGGTGTCTATTTTTGGATAAAGTGAAATGAATTTTGAACGCGCCTCGTCCAATAATTTACGATCATTATCAAAAAACAACTGTATTCTATATCCTGATAATTGAGGTGAAGTCGCAGGTGGTATGACGGTACTTTGTTTTGAAACAAGTCCATCAATCCGTTGATCTTTTATGATTTTAATATTTTGTGACTGACCAAATGATATGGATTGAATTGCCAACAAAAAAATAAGATGTAAAGAAATTCGCATACTTTTTAATTTAAATCAAAGGTATCTTTTTTAAATCAGTTTACAATTAATAATAATTTTATTAAAATGATTTTTTGAAGAAAAAATTATTTTTTAAACGTAATATTTGTTGGTTTTCAATTGATTAAAAACTCTAATTTTTAAAATACCTAAGATTTCAACACGGCCCTTATTTAGAATCAATTTAAATTAGCTAAAATTTCATTAATATTGTCATAAAACTGTCAGGAAATGACACTATTCTTCTAAATTTGCGGACGTCAAATAGTGTTTTTTTGACTTTAGACTTACAGTTTTTTACATGAAAATATCTAGTAGTCAGATGTTTAGAAAATTTAGAAATTGGTATTTTAGCGCGCTAGCAATCGTAATTGCTGCTGGAATATCTACAACGTATGCGCAAGGTGATGCTCTTTTCAAAGCGAAATGTTCAAGTTGTCACCAACCCCACAAGAATGGTACTGGACCTAAATTGTTCCAAGTGCGCCAGAAATGGACGGATGGAGGAGCCAAGGATGGTTCAATTTACCAATGGGTAAACAATTGGCAAACTGCAGCTGCGAATGATCCGTATGCTCAAACAGTTTCTACTTGGTCGCCAACTGCAATGCAGGCTTTTCCTGAGTTAAAAAAGGAAGAAATTGATGCAATTCTTGACTGGGTTGATGCACAACCAGAACCGGGTGCAGCAGGCGCAGCTGGAGCAGCTGATGGTGCTTCAGGAGATGGCGCAGCAATGGATGCAATGGGAACTGAAGAAGAGGAATCTTCTAATGGTTGGGTTTGGATTTTAATGGGTGTTGTGTTTGCAACAATCATTATGGCTGTTAGTGGTGTTAGAAGACAATTGAAAATTGCTTCTGCTGAAGATGCTGGTGAAGACACAGATGAAGGTAAAACATACCTAGAGGAATTCAAGACTTGGGCTTGGAAATACCGTAAATATGTTGGCATGGCATCCCTGGTAATAGTTATCGGTGTTATTGTGTCTCTATTTTTAAGTTTATACAGTATAGGTGTAGTTGAAGGTTATCAGCCATCCCAACCAATTGCATTTCCACACGCTATTCATACAGGAACAAACGGTATTGATTGTAAGTATTGTCACAATTCTGTTACAAAATCAAAATCGGCTGGACTTCCAACTGTAAACGTTTGTATGAACTGCCACAAACAAGTTAATGGTAGAACTCCAGAGCAGCAAGCACAAATTTCAAAAATTTATGATGCAGCTGGATGGAATCCTGAAGGTGCTGGTAAATACACAGGGAAGGTAAAACCGATTATTTGGAATAAAGTTCACGTTTTACCAGACCACGTTTATTTCAATCACTCACAACACGTAGTAGTTGGTGGTGTTGATTGTAAACAATGTCACGGAGATATGACAAAGCAAGTTGAAGCTGTTAAAGTTCAAACAGTTGCTGAGTTAAATAAAATTGAAGGTAACATTCCTTTAACAAAACCAACTTTAACAATGGGATGGTGTATTGAATGCCACGGAGAAAAAGAAATCTCTACAGGTTCAATTGCTGATACTAAGAAAGATGGTTACTACCAAGAAATTCACAGACGTTTATTGAATAATGACAAAAAATTATACAGTAAATACTTAAAAGACGGTAAAGTTACTGTAAGTGAATTAGGTGGTTGGGAATGTGCAAAATGTCACTATTAATAACGAATTGAAGAAGTCGAATTAAGCATTATGGGAATGACAAGAAAATATTGGAAAGGTCTTGAGGAATTAAGAGAAACTCCAGAATTCCTGAACTCAAAAGAACAGGAGTTCCCGACTCAAATGTCAGTTGAAGAATTCTTAGGAGATGAAAACTTAAAAGAGTCATCGACGGCGCGTCGTGATTTCTTAAAGTTTTTAGGATTCAGTGTCGCAGCAGCAACTGTAGCTGCTTGTGAAGCTCCTGTTACAAAAGCAATACCTTACGTAATTAAACCAGAAAATGTAACGCCAGGTATGCCAACATGGTATGCTTCAACTTACTATGATGGTGTTTCGTATGCAAGTATCTTAGTTAAAACAAGAGAAGGTCGTCCAATTTATATCAAAGGAAATAAAGACTTTGGTATTACAAATGGTGGATCGAATGCACAAATTATTGCATCTGTTTTAGGCTTGTACGACGCAGCTCGTTTACAAAATCCTACAAATAAAGGAAACGACACAACTTGGTCAGCAATTGATTCAAGTGTGAAAGGAAAATTAAAAGCAGCTAAGAAAGTTGTTTTAGTTTCTAATACAATTATCAGTCCTTCAACTGCTATGGCAATTGGAGAAGTAGCAACTTCTTTAGGGGCTACTGAAAATCCAGCTAAATTTGAACACATTCAATACGATGCTGTTTCTTATGCTGGAATTCGTTTAGCTCATGAAGCTGCATATGGTGTAAATGTTATTCCATCTCACGATTTTAGTAAAGCAAAAACAATCGTTAGTATTGGCGCTGATTTTTTAAGTACTTGGTTGATGCCAACTCAGTTTGCAACGCAATACGGTACGAGAAGAAATCCTACTGGAGAATGGATGTCAAAACATTTTCAATTTGAATCTGTAATGTCTGTTACAGGATCAAATGCAGATTACAGAGGAATGATCAAGCCTTCAGAGCAAGCTTCAGTATTAGCATACTTATTAAAAGGATTTGGTGTTTCAACTGGAATTACTTCAGATTTATCTAAAGCTAACAAAGCAGTTGCAGACGAAGCAATTAAATCATTGAAAGCAACGAAAACAGATTCATTAATTGTATCTGATTCTAATGATAAATATATCCAACTTTTAGTTGCTAAATTAAATACTGTTTTAGGAGCGTATAGTTCTACCTTATCTTTACAAAACCCAATCAATCTTTTCAAATCTGAAGATGCGAAAATGAATAAATTTGTGGCTGATGTTATTGCAGGTAAAGGTCCAGATGCTGTTATATTTATGGGTACTAATCCAGTTTATTCATTAGCGAATGGAAAAGCGTTTGGTGCTGCATTAAAAAATATTGATACAACGATTTCATTTGCATCACATGCGGATGAAACTGCTTCTAAATGTTCTTTTGTTGCTCCTGATCATCATGCGTTAGAGTCATGGAATGATTTCAACGCGGTAGGTTCACATTACGCAATTGCACAACCAACAATTCGTCCATTATTTAATACTGCTTCAGCAACTGAATCTTTATTAGTATGGGCTGGAAAAGCAACACGTGGTGGTAAAGACTCTAAAGTAACTTACGATTACATTAAAAAAACGTGGGAGCTTTATGGTTTCCCATCACAAACAAAATATGCTGATTTCCATACTTATTGGAACATGGCAATCCACAACAGTTGTGTTGATTCAAACATGATGCAACCAATTGTTGCTACTCCATTTAGTGATGCAGCATTAGCAGGTATCGCCTCTAAAATTGCAAATGTAAACGGATTAGAAGTTGTTTTGTACCAAAAAGCGGGTATTGGAATTGGTTTGCAAGCAAATAACCCTTGGTTACAAGAGTTACCAGATCCAATGACTAAAGTTACTTGGGACAATTACATTACAATGAATCCTGTTGAAATGGAAAAAGCTGGTTATTTAACCACTTATGACCAAGAACATGGATTAAGTTTAGCGAAAGTTAAGGTGGGTAACGCTGAAGTTACGTTGCCTGTTTACCCATTACCAGGTCAAGCATTAGGTACAGTTGGTATCGCTGTTGGATATGGAAGAGGAGAAAACGGGGAAAATATTGGTAAAGCTGCTTTCCAAACGAAAGAATACGGTGGACATGATACAACTGCAACAGGCGAATTGAAACCTATTGGAGCGAATGCGTTTGCTTTAACTGGTTCTTCAAATGGCACAATTTCTTACGCTGCTTCAGGTTCTATTACGAAAGTTGATGGTACGTATCCAATTGCAGCGACACAAATTCATCATACGGTGATGGGTCGTCATTCAATTGTTCGTGAAACAACATTGGATATCTTCAAAAACAATGACAAAGAAGCATACAATCCTGCACATGTTTTACAAAAATTAGACAAAGAAGGAAATCACGTTGAAAAACCGATAAGTGAATTTGATTTATGGGAAGCACATCCTGTAGAAAAAATTGGACATCGTTGGGGAATGACAGTGGATTTATCTTCTTGTATAGGATGTGGATCTTGCTTGATTGCTTGTCAATCTGAAAACAACGTTCCTGTTGTTGGTAAAGATGAAGTTCGAAGAGGTCGTGAGATGCATTGGTTAAGAATTGACCGTTACTTCGCATCTGATGAAGAAGCAACTCCAGGAACACGTAATGATGCTGATACATTTGATTATGGAAAAGCTGAAGTTGCTGCAGAGAATCCAAAAGTGATTCACATGCCAATGATGTGTCACCACTGTAATCATGCACCATGTGAAACAGTTTGTCCGGTTGCTGCAACAACACACAGCAATGAAGGATTAAATCAAATGGCATACAACAGATGTATTGGTACACGTTACTGTGCTAACAACTGTCCTTATAAAGTAAGAAGATTTAACTGGTTCAACTACCCATCTTATAAAAAATTCACAGAAGTGAATCCAGCTCAAGATGATTTAGGAAGAATGGTATTGAATCCTGACGTAACAGTTCGTACAAGAGGTGTTATGGAAAAATGTTCATTCTGTGTTCAACGTATCCAAGCAGGTAAATTAGTCGCTAAAAAAGACGGTAGACCAGTAGAGGATGGCGATTTCGTTTCTGCTTGTGCTGATGCATGTCCAACAAACGCAATTGTAGTTGGAGACTGGAATGATATCAAATCAATGGTTAGATCAAGTTCTGAAGATTCAAGAGCATATCAAGCTTTAGAAGAAGTAGGTGTTAAGCCAAACGTTTGGTACAAAGTGAAAGTACGTAATGAGAAAAATGATGCATTAGCAGGTTTACAAGTTAAACACCACGCTAAAGGTCATTCAGATAAAAAGAATCATTAATTAGAATAAAAAACAATTGTAATGCATAAGGAAGCAGCAATTCGAGAACCCCTCATTTTAGGTCATAAGACCTACCACGACATCACAGAAGATGTTTGTAAACCAATTGAGGACAAGGCACCAAGAATGTGGTACATTCTTTTCGGTATCGCATTGATCATCGGATTATACGGTGTTGGAAGTATTTTATACTTATTAGGCACAGGTATTGGTGTTTGGGGATTGAACAAGACCGTTGGTTGGGCTTGGGATATTACCAACTTTGTATGGTGGGTAGGTATTGGTCACGCAGGAACCTTGATTTCGGCAGTACTTTTATTATTCCGCCAAAAATGGAGAATGGCTATTAACCGTTCAGCAGAAGCAATGACAATCTTTGCCGTTTTCATGGCTGGATTATTTCCATTGATTCACATGGGTCGTTTATGGGTTGGTTACTGGACATTACCGTTACCAAATCAATTTGGATCTTTGTGGGTAAACTTTAACTCACCTTTATTGTGGGACGTTTTCGCGATTTCAACGTATTTATCAGTTTCTTTAGTATTCTGGTACATTGGTTTGATTCCTGATTTCGCAACAATTCGCGATAGAGCTAAAAAGCCAGTGGCTAAAAAAATGTATTCTATCCTTTCTTTTGGTTGGTCAGGTAGAGCAAAACACTGGAATCGATTTGAATTAGTTTCGTTGGTTTTAGCAGGTTTAGCAACACCATTGGTATTCTCGGTTCACTCGATTGTATCATTTGACTTTGCTACTTCGGTTATTCCAGGATGGCATACAACGATTTTCCCTCCTTACTTCGTAGCTGGAGCGGTATTCTCTGGATTTGCGATGGTACAAACATTGATGCTCGTCATGCGTAAAGCGATGGGATTAGAAGCATACATTCATACGCGCCACGTAGAATACATGAACATTGTAATCATGGTAACTGGTTCGATTGTTGGTACAGCATATATTACTGAGTTATTCATTTCTTGGTATTCAGGAGTTGAATATGAAGCATATGCGTTTATCAATAGAGCAACTGGTCCATACTGGTGGGCATATTGGGCGATGATGACATGTAACGTAATTTCTCCTCAATTAATGTGGTTCAGGCCATTAAGAAGAAGTTTGTTGTTTACATTTATTATTTCAATTGTAGTAAATATCGGTATGTGGTTCGAGCGTTATGTAATTATCGTGACATCATTGCACAGAGATTATTTACCATCTGCTTGGAGTATGCATTACCCTAGTCATATTGACCTTGGTGTTTATGTAGGTACAATTGGTTTATTCTTTGTTTTCTTCTTATTATTTGCTCGATACTTCCCAGTATTAGCATTGAATGAAGTAAAAACAATATTGAAGTCATCTGGAGAATCTTACAAAAATGCTCCAGATACACATGGTCACAACGAAGAAAGTCATTCACACTAATACAATACGACATGACAGATAAAGTAATATATGCAATGTATGACGATGACGATGTACTAAAAGATGGTGCAAAGAAATTAGTCGCAAATGGTGTAAAAATTTCAGAGGTATTTTCTCCTTTTCCAATTCACGGAATTGATCCAATTATTGGAATAAAAAATACACGATTAGGAATTATGGCATTTTTATATGGTTTAACAGGTTTATTGTTAGCTACAATTGGAATGCGTTTCTTTATGGTTACAGATTGGCCAATGAATATTGGAGGGAAACCTAACTTTAGTTATTTAGACAATATGTTAGCGTTTGTTCCGATCACATTTGAGTTCACTGTATTGTGTGCTGCACACGGAATGGCAATTACTTATTTATTACGTAATAAAACCCTTCCAGGAATGCCTGCACAAAATCCAGATCCTCGAACAACTGATGACAAATTTGTTATGGAAATACGTTTATCTGAAAACACATCATTTAACCAAGAAGATTTGGAGAAAATGTTAAGAGAAACAGGTATTATAGAATTAGATCAAAAAGATATTAAATAGTTTGCTATGAAGTACCTTTTTGGTACTCCGTCTGACACAATAAATAATATAGACAGATGAAAATTAAATTTACGGCACTAGCAAGTTTAGCAGTTTTAGCAGTTTCAACGTTGATGTTGGGATCTTGTACAGCAGATGCTGATAGCCCAGGTTTAGAATACATGCCAGATATGTATCGATCGCCTGCAATCGAAGCATATGTAGATTATGGTGAAGTTCGTGGTAGAGAAAATATGGCGATGAAATTACGCATGTCTGCATTAGTTCCACCAGCAGGAACTGTTCCTTATTATGGAACTGATTCTTCATTGGTGCAATTGATGTTGCCATACTTCAGAAAAGCAACTATTTCATTCAGAGAAACGCATGGTTTATATGGTGCTGATTTAACAGCTTCAGATGATTATGCTCTTGCAGTTGCAGATATGAACCCTTTGAAGTTGACTGCTGAAAATTCCGAAGCACTTTTAAAAAGTGGTAAAGAATTATATACCGCAATGTGTCAACATTGCCACGGTGAAAAAGGAGATGGAAATGGTCCTATGGTTGTTTCTGGAGCATATGCAGGAGTTCCTAATTATACAGAAAGAGCTGCTTTGAGTGATGGTCAAATTTTTTATTCAATCTATTATGGTAAAAATGCAATGGGATCTCATGCATCATTATTGAATAAGAAAGAAATTTGGACATTGGTTCATTATGTTAGAAAATTCCAAAACGCGAGTTATGGAACATTTGATGCTAACGGATTGTCAGCAGCTGTTGTTGCAGATACTACAATGAAAAGTAAAAAATAATAATCAGTTTAATTAGTTAAGATGGAATTCTCAGTATCTAATAAAGCAAAACGTTTAACAGTAATCCTAATAGGAGTTGGACTTTTGTTTACAGCGATAGGTGTGTTCACAAGTATGAATGATCATCATTTTGCAACACGTTTATTGACAAACGGATTAATCAATAGTTTCTTTTTCTTTGCAATAGGTTTGGGAGCATTGTTCTTTTTGGCATTGCAATATGCAACTGAATCAGGTTGGTATGCATCCGTTAAAAGAGTAATTGAGGCAGTAGCAGGTTTCTTACCATATGGTATGGCTTTATTAGCATTGTCTTTGTTGACAATTACTTTCATGGATGGCGCCCATATTTATACGTGGATGGATCCAGAAATGACAAACCCAAGTTCTCATCATTACGATGAAATCATTGCTGGTAAAGCTGCTTACTTGAACAAAGGATTTTTCTGGATCAGAACAATTGTTTATTTAGCTGTTTACTTCTTATTTTTAAGAGGTTTTAGAAATCGTTCATTAGAAGAAGATCGTGTCGGTGGCACAGAAATTCATTTCAAAAATTACCGTAAAGGCGCTACTTTTTTAGTTTTCTTTGCCGTATTTAGTTCAACATCTGCTTGGGATTGGTTAATGTCAATTGATGTTCACTGGTTTTCTACTTTATTTGGTTGGTATACATTTGCAGGAATGTGGGTTTCTACAATGGTTGTTTTAGTTCTTTTAACGACCTACTTGAAATCATTAGGTTATTTGCCTAAAGTGAATGATAGTCATATTCATGATTTAGGAAAATGGACATTTGCTACATCATTTTTATGGTCTTATTTGTGGTTCTCCCAATTTATGTTGATTTGGTATGCTAACATTGGTGAAGAAGTAACGTATTACATGATGCGTATTGAGAATTTTAAAATATTATATTTTTCAATGTTCTTTATTAATTTTGCATTCCCTATGTTGATTTTAATGTCAAGAGATGCAAAAAGAAATGTTAGAATTTTGACCTTTGTTGGATTGGTTATCCTTGTTGGGCATTGGTTAGATGTTTACATTATGGTATCTGCTGGTTCTTTAGGAGCAAATGCAAAAATTGGCTTTTTAGAAATTGGTATGGCATTGTTAATTGCTGGTTTATTTATTCGAATCATTTTGAATAATTTAACTAAAGCACCATTAACACCGGTGAATCACCCTTTCTTAGACGAAAGTATTCACCACGAAATTTAATTTATTATAGTACAGTTATACAAAAGAGATGGGAAGTAAATTAATAACTTTAATCGTTATAGTTTTAGGAGTGATTGCAATTGCTCAATTAGTTCGTGTTTATGAACTTTCTTCTAAACTTAGAAAACGTGGTGAACACGAAATCAGTACGCGTGATAACAACTTAAATGCAAAATTGATGTTGTTATTTATGTTCTTGTTTTATGCAGGATTTATTTATTTAATGGCAACATACGGATGGACAGGTAGAGGTGAAGCAGCTTCTGTTCACGGTAAAGGAATCGATTGGTTGTTAAACCTAAATTTCATTATCATCTATGCTGTTTTCTTTTTTACAAATACATTGCTGTTTTATTTTGTTTATAAATATGTTAGAAAAGCAGGAGTTAAAGCTGTCTACTTTTCGCATAGCAATAAATTGGAAATGATTTGGACAATTATTCCTGCAGTTGTTTTAGCTGTAATAATAATTTTAGGATTAAAGGAATGGAATGATTCTACAAGTTACGCAGATGATGAAGCGATTCGAATTGAATTGTTCTCGAAACAATTTGATTGGACAGCTCGTTATGCAGGGGAAGATAATAATCTGGGTCATTTTGATTATAAATTAACTACTGACAACAATGAGTTAGCATTAATGACTACTCAAACGATTGATAGTGCTATCTTATCAATGGAGAATGGACCTACAGGAATTAAAGCTATTGAGAAAAAATTAAACGATCGTAATTTAATTTTTGTTCCTGAAGATTTAGAGAAAATGCAAAATGACTTGGCTCGTAAATCGCGTTTAATTCGATTGTTGCACCAAATGAAAGATCGTCATTCAGCTAAAATTGATGCCAGTGCATGGGATGATATCATTCAAAAAGATACGTTGTATTTGTGTGTGAATAAAAAGTATGAATTCAACTTTAGAGCAAAAGATGTTATTCACTCTGCACATTTCCCGCATTTTAGAGCGCAAATGAATACGGTACCTGGTATGACAACTCGTTTTAAATTTACGCCTGATATGACCACAAAACAAATGCGAGAAAAAAAGAAAGATGATAAGTTTCAGTTTATTCTTTTGTGTAACAAGATTTGTGGAGCAGCGCATTACAAAATGAAAATGATTGTAGTTGTATTGCCTCAAAATGAATACAAAGCTTGGATGAAATCTAAAGCTAAACAAACGTTTAGAGATAAATATTTTGCAGTTGCAGCACCTAGTGCTCCTGCTGATACATTAGCAGTTGAAACTGACACTGCGATGGTAGCAGTTAATTAATCGATTTAATAATTTTAACAAGAAATACAATGGCGGCAGTAACGCACGAAGCACACGGACATCACGAAGCACATGGACACCATGATCACGGACACCATGAAGAAAGCTTTGTTTCAAAGTACATCTTCAGCCAAGATCATAAAATGATCGGAAAACAATTCCTTTTAACTGCGGTTTTTATGGGACTTGTTGCGATGTTACTTTCAATTTTATTTAGAATTCAATTGGCTTGGCCTGGTGAAAGTTCTGATTTTTTATCGTTCTTTTTAGGAGAAACTTGGGCTCCAGGTGGAGTTTTAAAAGAAGACATGTACCTTGGGTTAGTTACAATTCACGGAACAATCATGGTATTCTTCCTGTTGACTGGAGGTTTATCAGGGACCTTCTCTAATTTATTGATTCCGTTGCAATTAGGAGCGAGAGATATGGCTTCAGGTTTCTTAAACATGTTGTCTTATTGGTTCTTCTTACTGTCTTCAATTTTAATGTTGGTTTCTTTGTTTGTAGAATCAGGTCCTGCAATGGCTGGTTGGACAGTTTATCCACCATTATCTGCTTTACCTCAAGCTGTAAGTGGTTCTGGAACTGGTATGACATTATGGTTATTCTCAATGACTATTTTCATTGCGTCATCATTAATTGGATCGTTAAATTACATCGTAACGGTATTAAATTTAAGAACAGCTGGAATGAAAATGACAAGAATGCCATTAACAATCTGGGCGTTCTTTGTAACCGCTGTTTTGGGTGTTTTATCATTCCCAGTTTTATTATCTGCAGCTTTATTGTTGGTAATGGACCGTTTAGCTGGAACAAGTTTTTATTTATCTGATATAATTGTAGGAGGAGAAATGTTAACGAATCATGGTGGTTCACCTATCCTTTACCAACATTTGTTTTGGTTCTTGGGTCACCCTGAAGTATACATCGTTTTACTACCAGCTTTAGGCTTGTCATCTGAAATTATAGCAACGAACTCACGTAAACCAATTTTTGGGTATAGAGCTATGATTGGCTCAATACTTGCAATTGGATTCTTATCATTTATTGTTTGGGGTCACCATATGTTTGTGACCGGAATGAACCCATTTATTGGAAGCGTATTTGTATTTACAACCTTGTTAATTGCAATTCCTTCAGCTGTAAAAGCATTTAATTACATAACAACCCTATGGAAAGGTTCGTTAGTGTTAACTCCTGCAATGTTATTTGCAGTTGGATTAGTTTCAACGTTTATCACAGGAGGTGTTACTGGAATTATCCTTGCAGATTCAGCTTTAGATATTATGCTTCATGACACTTATTTTGTTGTTGCACACTTCCATATTGTAATGGGAATGTCTGCAGTATTTGGAATGTTTGGTGGAGTTTACCATTGGTTCCCAAAAATGTTTGGTAAGATGATGAATACGCGTTTGGGTTATGTTCATTTCTGGATTACTTTGGTAGGAGCTTACGGCGTTTTCTTCCCAATGCATTTTGTTGGTATCGCTGGAGCACCGAGAAGATACTATGATTATTCTTCCTACGGAGATTTTGACACGAATTCGTATGAAATGATTATGGATTTAAATGTGATTATCACAATTTTTGCAATAATTGCTGCTATAGGTCAAGTATTTTTCTTGTTTAATTTCTTCTATAGTATTTTTAGAGGTCCAAAAGCTCCTTTAAATCCTTGGGGTTCAAACACATTGGAATGGACTACACCGGTAGAGCATATTCATGGAAACTGGCCTGGTGAATTACCAACTGTTCACAGATGGCCATATGACTATTCAAAACCAGGAGCAGAAACAGATTTTATTCCTCAAAATGTTCCGTTAGCTGATGGTGAAGAGGAACACTAAATAAACTATTTTATGAAAGCCTTTCATCATATGATGAAAGGCTTTTTTATTTTTTGTAATTTAGAAGCGTGGAAGACGAATCATTTGACTATCGAGAAGAGGCAGCGCAACATGCAGATCAAGATTTTGATAAAGTATTGCGACCAAAAAGGTTAATAGACTTTGCTGGTCAACCTTCTGTTGTCGAAAATTTAGAAATATTTGTGCAAGCTGCTACGCTTCGAAACGAACCATTGGATCATGTTCTGTTACATGGCCCTCCCGGGCTTGGTAAAACTACTTTAGCTAATATTATTGCAAATGAGTTAGGCGTAGGATTTAAAGTGACGAGTGGACCTGTATTGGATAAGCCTGGTGATTTAGCTGGACTGTTAACGAATTTAAATGTTGGTGATGTATTATTCATTGATGAGATACATCGTTTGAGTCCAGTTGTTGAAGAATACTTGTATTCTGCTATGGAAGATTTTTGCATTGACATACTAATTGATAGTGGACCAAATGCGAGAAGTGTTCAAATTACATTGAATCCGTTTACATTAATAGGTGCAACGACGCGTTCAGGTTTATTAACATCACCATTAAGAGCTCGATTTGGAATTAATTCTCGTTTAGAGTATTATGATTCGAAAACATTGACCTTAATTGTAGAACGTTCTGCTAGTTTATTAGCCATTCCAATCGACGAAGATGCAGCTTTCCAAATTGCAAGCAGAAGTCGAGGAACTCCGCGAATTGCAAATGCTTTGTTGCGAAGAGTGCGCGATTTTGCACAAATTAAAGGAACTGGAATTATTGATCGTGCCATTACTGAGTTTGCTTTAAAAGCATTAAATGTTGATGAAAATGGTTTAGATGAAATGGATATCCGCATTTTAAAAGTTATCATCGACAAATTTAATGGCGGTCCAGTTGGCCTGACAACCATTGCAACTGCAATTGGTGAAAATGCTGGAACTTTGGAAGAAGTATATGAACCATTTTTAATTCAAGAAGGATTTTTAATGCGTACACCTAGAGGTAGAAAAGCAACTGAAAAAGCATTTAGACATTTGGGAAAAGAATCTGGTTGGATTCAAGGGGGATTGTTTTAAAATCAAACAGTTGGATAATCCTGCAGCATATTACGCGCAATTAATCAAACAGAAATCAACAGATTTAGGATTTTTCTATTGTGGTATTTCAAAAGCTGGTTTCTTAGAGCAAGAAGCAAGTCACTTAGAACAATGGTTGCAGGAGCAGAAAAACGGTAAAATGTCATACATGGAAAACCATTTTGATAAACGTTTAGATCCTCGTTTATTGGTTGACAATGCAAAAAGTGTTGTTTCATTAGCGTTGAATTACTTTCCTGAGAACGATCAAAAAGATCTTACAGCTCCTAAACTTTCAAAATATGCTTACGGTGCAGACTATCATATTGTTATAAAAGATAAATTGAAGGAATTATTCGCTTATATTCATTCTGAAATTGGAGAAGTAGGTGGTAGAATTTTTGTTGATTCTGCACCTGTTATGGATAAAGCATGGGCAAAAAAATCAGGAATGGGTTGGATGGGAAAAAATACCAATATCATTCATCCAAAAAACGGTTCTTTTTTCTTTATCGCTGAATTAATTCTTGACCTTGATTTATTAGCTGATGGTCTAATAAAAGACTATTGTGGAACGTGTACTCGTTGTATTGATGCTTGTCCAACGGATGCTTTAATAGAACCTTATAAAATCGATGCTTCTAAATGCATTTCATACCTCACGATTGAATTAAAAGATGCAATTCTACCTGATGAATTCAAAGGTAAAATGGATAATTGGGCATTTGGTTGTGATGTTTGTCAGGATGTTTGTCCTTGGAATCGTTTTTCCAAACCACACAACGAACCAAGGTTTGATCCACATACTGATTTGTTAGCAATGACTTCTAATGATTGGAAAGATTTAACATATGAAGTTTTTTCAGAGTTATTTAAACAAAGCGCTGTTAAGCGCACAAAATTTGAAGGGTTAAAACGAAATATTGACTTTTTAACTTAAGCTTTTACATTCCGCCAAGTCCTTGTAATTGATCTAACGTCATTTCAGTATATCCTTCAGGGATTTTTATTTCAAAATTTTTCTTTTGCGATTTATCTAATTTTTTGACAATTTCTTTAATCGTTAACGACATGGTCATTCCGTTTACATTGATTGTATATTCTAACGGGAAACCGGGAACACTTGAATTTAAATAACTTTGTCCTTTTTTTGAAACACTAATTTCTTCCGTATACCAAAACAATGATTCGTTTCCTTCGGCATCGTTTAGTAATGCTTTTTTACATTTAAATCCATTGATTGTTTTAGTTTCATCGATTAATGTAAGTTTTGGTTCGGGTAAATCTGCTTTGTTTTTTTCTAATTCTGAAACAGACGTTATGATTGCATTTTTACCAAGCATTCCACCCATAAGCATTAATACCTTATCTGAATTATCCGTGATAGTTGAAATTTCCATCATAGTTCCCATTTTCATGTCTACGCGTGTTTTTGCACCTGCAACGAATAAATCCATTGAAGAACCTTGCATCATTCCAATCGCCATTTGCATGTCTGGATTATCACTTTTCATCTCAATTGAATAAGTAAAATGCCCTTCTGTAAGTTGCGCATTTATTGAAAAAGATACAATTAGTAAAAAAATGAAAAATAAGATTGATTTCATAATAGTTGTTTTGAATTTTAGAATAACCAACGAACTAAATCATTGCCATTTGCATACAACAATAAGCCCATTAACAAAAAGAATCCAACATATTGTGCATACTCTAATACTTTTTGAGGAGCTTCTTTTCCAGTTATTATTTCATACAATAAGAAAACGACGTGTCCACCATCCAATGCAGGAATTGGTAAAACATTCATAAATGCCAACACGATTGAAATAAATGCAGTATTTAACCAGAAAATTTGCCAGTCCCATGAAGAAGGGAATAAATTACCAATTGAACCAAATCCACCAATTGAAGTAGCACCTTTTTTTGTAAATACAAATTTGAATTGAGCGATGTAATCTGTTAAAGTGTTTTTACCTTTTGCAATTCCTCTACCAATACTTTCACCGAAACCGTATGTAACATGTTTCGCCATTTTTGCATCTACGATTGAAATTGGATCATGACTAATACCAATGCGACCCGCAAAATCACCTTTGGAAGGAATTGGAATAGCTACATCCAATTGTTTGCCATTTCTATTCAGGGTTAAAGTTGTCGTTTTACCTTTTCCGTTAAAAACAGCATATTGAAATTCGTCAGAGTAAACCAATTTTTTACCGTTCACGGCAATAACCTTATCACCTGCTTTAATTTCAGTTTTTGCTGCAGGAGATTTTTTTTCTATTTCTTTTATTTCAATCCCTTTAGAGCGTGGAGAGAATACTGCCATTGCTCCACTTTGAAACAATTCTTGCGCAATGTTTTCAGGAAGTTGAATCGTTTTAGTTGAACCATCTTGCTTTTTAACAGTAAATTTCTGTGCGTCTCTCAACATTAATTGAGCGTTTAAGTCCAAGATATTCTCTACTTTTTTACCATCAACTGCACTAATATTATCACCTGAATTAAATCCATATTTTTCCATGTATGGATGAATGGCTAATCCATTTTGAACGTCAGATGGATTCAATTTATCTTCGCCATAAGCAAAAACTACGCAAATGTAAATGAACATCCCAAGCAGTAAGTTGACAGTTACACCGCCTAACATTATTATTAAACGTTGCCAAGCTGGTTTAGATCTAAATTCCCATGGTTGAGGAGGTAAAGCTAATTGTTCTTTGTCCATTGATTCGTCGACCATTCCAGCGATTTTCACATAACCACCTAAAGGCAACCAGCCAATTCCCCATTCCGTATCACCGATTTTCTTTTTGAAGATTGAAAACCAAGGATTAAAAAACAAATAGAATTTTTCAACACGTGTTTTGAATAAACGAGCGGGTATGAAATGCCCCAATTCATGAAGAATTACTAAAATTGAAAGAGAAAGTATTAATTGTGCTGCTTTAATAAGAAAATCCATGTTGTTTTTTTAGAAGTGTATTACAAATATACGGTAAAACCTTTAGACTAATTCTTCCGTGTAGTAGTCGTTTTGAACAAAATAATCCAACATTGATTCTTTTAATAAATGCTGTTGTTCACGATGCTCTAAAGGTGGCAAATGTTTGTTTAATTTAAAATGTGGCCAGTTTTCTGGATCGCGTCCTTCAAATTCGTAATAACCATAAGGCTCCAATAAGGTGCAAATTGCGATATGAAATAAATCAGTTTTCTCTGATTTCGTGTAATTTTTGTAGCCAATTCCTAATTCGTTCACTCCAATTAGAAATAGAATTGCTTGCACATCCATTCCTTCACCAAACTTTTCCTCCAGGTGTGTTTTTAATTTTTGAAAACGTAATTCAATATCGAAATCCATAAGTGCAAAAATACGAAAGCGAAAGCAGTTATGAATTTCTTTTTCGCTAAAATATTATAATAATTAATGATTTATGTGCCTTTAACAATGTATCGTTAAGAAATTTAATTTGATTCGTGTTTCTTTCCTTTGTTTCAAACTATCTTCGAAGTATGAATTTTATAGACATTATTATTTGTATTCCATTAATTTACGCTGCATACAAAGGGTTTAAACATGGATTAATTATTGAGGTTTTCACTTTATTAGCATTGTTTGTTGGATTATATGTTGGTATTCATTTTTCAGATTTTGTTGCAAATTTTTTAAAGGAAACCTTAGAATGGGAAAGTGTTTATCTGCCGATAATTTCTTTTACTTTAGTTTTTTTGGCTGTTGGAGCAATGGTTTATTTTGCAGGAAAAGCAATTGAGAAGGTAGTCAAAGTAGTTCATTTAACACCGCTCAATAAATTTTTCGGTCTCATCTTTGCAGTTTTAAAAATGTTATATATTGTGAGTGTTTTGTTGGTTATAGTTGAATCGTATGACGAAAAAGGTCAATTTTTCCCAAAGACACAAAAAGAAGGTGCGTTACTTTACAATCCAGTGAAAGCATTTTCTACAACAACAATTCCAGGATTAGAAAGCAGTACAATTTTTCTAAAAAACGCGTTTAAACAAGAACAAGATAGCACTGGTTTATCCGTTCATCAAGTACTTCGCGCAAAAGAAATTGCCGACAGTTTAGGTTTGGAAGCAACGAACACTCAAGATTTACAAGCCATTCATAATAAATACGGAGAAAAATAATTGTTAATTTTTTAATTGATGTGAAAAACAATTAAAAATATGACTAAATTTGTCAAGAAAATAATTGTCAATTATGAAAAATTTATTGAAAAATGCGAGAATTCAAAAAGAATTAAGAACCCGAGAGTTAGCTCAACTTATCGGTATTGATCAAGCATTGATTAGTAAATTTGAAAGTGGTCAACGATTGCCAACAAAAGAACAAGTAAAAAAATTGGCGCAAGTTTTAGAAATTCCAATTGATGACTTACATGTTGTTTGGTTAAAAGAAAAAATTCTTGGAGAAGTTGGCTCGGATTATTTGGCAGCGAAAGCATTGCAGTTGGTACAAGAAGAAATTGCTAATTATGAGCGTTTGCCTGTTATTCACTTATCAAAAAGTTTGAAAAACTTGCTAGCCGAAATTGATGTTTTGAAAGCAAAATTAGATCAATTAAGGGAGTTTGATAGCTTTCGAATTGCACAAGCATTAGAATTAGAATACACTTTTGAAAGCAATCGCATTGAGGGAAATACCTTAACATTGCGGGAGACGGATTTAGTCATCAATGAAGGTTTAACAATTGCGGGCAAATCAATGCGTGAACATTTGGAAGCAATCAATCATAAAGATGCAATTGATTATGTAAAGGATTTAGTGGTTCGTCGAATTCCAATTAATGAACGTGAAGTGTTAACCATTCACAACTTAATTTTAAGAAGTATTCATCCGGAACATGCAGGCGTTTACCGTAACGTTCAAGTGATGATAAAAGGAAGTCAACATATGCCACCACAACCATTTTTAGTTCCCAAACAAATGGAAACGTATTTTGAATGGTACGCAACCAATAAAAATCGCTTGCATCCTGTTGTTTTAGCCGCAGAAATGCACGAGCGTCTGGTTACAATTCATCCTTTTATTGATGGAAATGGCCGCACTTCTCGTTTGATTATGAACATGATTTTATTAAATCACGGGTATGTGATTGCAAATATTAAAGGAGATCTAGAAAACCGTATGCGTTATTACGAAGCATTGGAGTCCGTTCAACTTGCGAAAAATAAAGAAGCATTTCACATAGTTGTTGCATTGGTAGAGAAGGAATGCCTTGAGCGCTATTTATCAATTTTAGCGTAAAGTTGTTCTCCTAAATTCATATTAGGGGGACAACTTTTCACAACTATTTTTTTATTAAAATTGAACGATTTTGAGTGCTTAAATACGACCAAATTTTAGGTAGATAGTGCTTCTTTTAAATAAATTGGTATTTCCCACTATTTGATGGAAAAATTACGTATATTTGCCCCCTAATTTCAATGAATTATGTCGATAGGTGTAAAAATATTTTCCGGACGTGCTTCTGTTAAATTGGCAGAACAAGTTGCTAAAATATACGGTGTTGCCCTTGGTGACGTAAACGTAATGGAGTTTAGCGATGGTGAGTTTCAGCCTTCATTTGAAGAAACGGTTCGTGGGCAAGATGTTTTTATTATTCAATCAACGATGCCGCCGAGCGATAATTTATTTGAATTATTGTTAATGGTAGATGCTGCAAAACGTGCTTCTGCGCGTAAAATTATTGCAGTAATTCCTTACTTTGGTTTTGCACGTCAAGACAGAAAAGACAAGCCACGTGTTGCGATTGGAGCAAAACTAGTTGCAAACATGTTGATGGCTGCTGGAGTAGATCGATTGATGACAATGGATTTACACGCGGACCAAATTCAAGGATTTTTTGAAGTACCGGTTGACCATTTATTTGCTTCGACCATCTTTTTAGATGAGTTAAATAAATTAAATAATGGGAATTTGATTATGGCAGCTCCTGATGCAGGTGGTGCTAAACGTGCGAATTCATACGCTAAGAAATTAGATGTTGGATTAGCGATTTGCCATAAGCAACGTAAAAAAGCAAATGAAGTAGCTGAAATGACGGTTATTGGTGATGTAGCAGGAAAAGATGTTATTTTAATTGATGACATGTGTGACACAGCAGGAACCTTAACAAAAGCAGCAGATTTATTTATTGAAAAAGGAGCGAAAAGTGTGCGTGCATTTTGTACACATGCCGTGCTTTCTGGTCCTGCATACGACCGCATTAATGCGTCAAAATTAACGGAGTTAATCGTTACTGATACGATTCCACTTCGTCAACATTCGGATAAAATCCGCGTGGTTACTGTTGCTGATTTATTTGCGGATGTTATTCGTAGAATGGTCAACAACGAATCTATCAGTTCACATTTTGTAATATCTTAAATTAAATAAATATGAAAACAGCACAATTGAGCGGTTCGGTTAGAGCGAACGTAGGGAAAAAGGACGCTGCAGCAGTTAGAAATGCTGAGATGGTACCTTGTGTGCTTTACGGTCAAGGTGAGCAAACTCACTTTGCAGTAAAGAGAAATGATATCGAGAAAATTGTTTTTTCTCCAAACGTATACCAAGTTGCCTTGGATATCGATGGTAAAAAAGCAAATGGTATCATTCGTGAGTTGCAACAACACCCAACAAAAGGGACAGTTCAACACGTTGACTTTTTAGAATTAAGTGATGATAAACCAGTAAGAGTTGGTTTACCAGTTCGTTTAATAGGTTCTTCTAAAGGTGTAATGGCTGGTGGTAAATTAATGCAAGTATTCCGTCGTTTAAACGTAATCGGTTTACCTAAAGATTTACCAGAAGAAATCGTTTTAGAAATTTCTGCTTTAAAAATTGGAAAATCAATCCGTGTAGGAGCAATCGAAATTCCAGGTGTTAAATTTTTAGATCCT
>CANLIL010000013.1 GCA_947491305.1 Flavobacteriales bacterium
TGAAATATCTGCCAACGAATCGCGGATATCACCAGGGCGATCTGGACCGTTAACAATTGTTGTACTTGGATGGTATTTACCCAAAGCAATTAAACGCTCTTTAATGGAATCGATAACATTGTTTAGTGAGAAAAATTGTCCACAAGCAACATTGACTTGTTTTCCAAAAGCCAACTGATTTGTAGTAGAAAGTCCTAACAAATTAGCATTAACCGCATTTTGTACAAACGTAAAATCACGTGTTTGATTGCCGTCTCCATTGATGATGATTTCTTCACCTTTCAACATTTTATCCATAAACTTTGGAATGGCCGCAGCATAAACACCATTTGGATCTTGGTTTGGACCAAATACATTAAAATAGCGAAAACCAATTGTTTCCATTTCGTGCAAACGAGCGTAAACAGCAGCGTAATCTTCGTTTAATTTTTTTGTTACCGCATACGGACTCAATAAATTTCCTTCAGAACCAATTGTTTTAGGTGAAATTAAACTATCGCCATATACGGAAGAAGAACTTGCATAAACAAAGCGTTTGATGCCAGCATCTTTCGCTGCATTCAACATGTTTAAAAAACCCGTTGCATTGGTTGCATGTGTATTTAATGGGAATTCTATCGAACGAGGAACAGAACCCAAAGCAGCTTGGTGAGAAATCGCATCAATTCCTTGTACAGCTTGATTGCATGTTTCGACAGAACGAATGTCACCTTCTAGAAATGAAAAATTCGGATGATTCAAAAAAGGTTGAATATTTTCTATTTTACCTGTTTCTAGATTATCAAGAACACGAACTGTTGCACCAGCATTTAACAAAGCTTTTACAATGTTAGAACCAATAAAACCAGCTCCACCTGTTACTAAAATATGTTTACCATTCAACATTGCTATCATCTAGAATTATTTAGCGTAATTCACGGATCTTTTTTCACGAATAACCGTCACTTTCACTTGTCCTGGATACGTCATTTCTGTTTGAATACGTTGTGAAATTGCAAACGACAATTCGTCTGCTTTTAAATCTGATATTTTTTCACTTTCAACCAATACACGTAACTCTCTACCTGCTTGAATTGCATACGCAGTAGAAACTCCATCATAAGACATTGCTAACGATTCTAATTCTTTTATACGTTTGATGTAAGCTTCAACAATTTCTCTACGCGCACCTGGGCGAGCACCAGAAACAGCATCACACACTTGTACAATCGGAGAAATCAAAGTTGACATTTCAATTTCATCGTGGTGCGCACCAATGGCATTACAAACTTCTGGTTTTTCACCATATTTTTCAGCCATTTTCATTCCCAAAATAGCGTGTGGCAATTCTGGCTCATCTTCTGGAACTTTACCAATATCGTGTAACAAACCAGCACGTTTAGCTAATTTAACATTCAACCCTAATTCTGCTGCCATTGTAGCACATAAATTAGCAACTTCACGTGAGTGTTGTAATAAGTTTTGACCATATGAAGAACGGTATTTCATTCGACCAACCATACGTGTCAATTCTGGATGTAAACCATGAATACCTAAATCCATGCATGTTCTTCTACCTGTTTCAGCAATTTCTTCTTCCAATTGTTTTTTCGTTTTAGCAACTACTTCTTCAATTCGAGCAGGATGAATACGACCGTCAGAAACCAACTGATGCAATGCTAAACGAGCAATTTCTCTTCTAACAGGATCGAAACAAGAAAGGATAATTGCTTCAGGCGTATCATCAACAATAATTTCCACACCTGTTGCAGCTTCCAAAGCACGGATGTTTCGACCTTCACGACCAATGATTCGACCTTTCACCTCATCAGATTCGATGTTGAATACAGAAACTGCATTTTCTACAGCTTGTTCAGTTGCAACACGTTGAATTGTTTGAATAACGATTTTCTTCGCTTCTAGATTAGCATTTAATTTTGCTTCTTCAGTAATGTCTTTGATGTACGTCATTGCACTTGTTCGCGCTTCATCTTTCAATGCTTCCATTAATAGATTTTTAGCATCTTCAGAAGCCATTCCACTGATTCTAGACAATTCAGCTACGCGTTTTTCTTGGATTTTCTCTAATTCTTGGTGTTTTATTTCAAACGCCTGAATTTTGGTTTCTAATTCAGATTGATTGTCTTCTAAATTTTTTTCTTTTCGTTCAACCTCTTCTACTTTTTGAGACAACGTTTTTTCTTTTGCTCTTGCTCTATCTTCAGTTGATTGCAAACGACGTTCTTTCTCTTTCATCGTCACTTCATGCTCTTCTTTCAACTTTAAAAAGCGTTCTTTTGCTTGAAGTATTTTTTCTTTTTTAAGATTTTCGCCTTCACTTTCGGCATCTTGGATGATTTTATCCCTTTTGCTTTTAAGCACAACGTTTTGGAGTACGAAGACGCCTGCTCCTCCACCAACAATACCTGATAACAGGCCTATTACTAAACTCATGTTTTTATAATTTAAATTAAACAACAATCAATTTGTCGAAATTTAAAGCATCAATGAAGGAAATGAGTTTGAATTTATTTCAATGAATCGAATTCTTTAGACAATTTCTCTAATTCATCTTCTATTTCTGAAAAATCAGGAGTAGCATCCGATGAATTCGTTGTCTTCGACGATTTTGAAGCTAACTGTAAGGCAGTCATAGCAAGTAAATCTTGCATATCTTTAACTGCATAATTGTCCTGAAGCGTTTTAATTGCTTTATTTATATCTTCTGCAGCTTTTACAACTTTCGTTTCCTCACCTTCGTTAATGGTAAGTGGATACGTTCTTCCTGCTACAACGACTTTTATGGACAATTTTCCCATTCGTTATTTTTTTAACTGACTAATGCAGTATTCAATTTCATTTACCAATTCATCAATTTCCTGCTCTTTTTTAACCAAAGAAACAGGCACTTCGACAACTTGACTTTTCGCTTCAACTATTTCAGATGTTAGTTGAGAATTAAGGGCTGTTAATTGACGTTCTTGATCTCTAACAGCTAATAATTCTTCTTCTAAACGCACATTCTCTTCTTTTAAAGAAATGTATTTTAATCGTTCATCATTCAAATGCTTGCTTAGATTTAGCATTTTAGTGCGAATCTCTTCAATAATATGATATAAACGATCTGTCATAGCTTGCGACTTTTTACAAAATTAGTTAAGTATTGTTATTTTACAACATTTTTAAGTAAATCTTACGCATTTTTTTTAAACAAATTGGTAGTGATTACTTTCTGATAAATTTTAGCGTTCGAATCCTATTGATTTTTAGAATAAAAGCTAATTTTACATAATTACTAATTGTATGAAATTACACTTTTTTCTGATAGTTGTTTTAATTTCTGCTTGTAAATTGATTGCTCAAACCAATTTTCATCCACCGCTATTAATCCCATTAAATTTAGCTGCAAATTTTGGTGAATTACGTCCAAATCACTTTCACATGGGGGTTGACTTTAAAACGAATGGCAGAGAAGGATTGCCGCTTTATTCAATTGACAAGGGTTATGTTGCACGAGTAAAAATTTCACCAAACGGTTATGGAAAAGTAATCTACATTAATCATCCAAACAATATTACGAGTGTGTATGCCCATTGTTCTGGTTTTGTTGGAATACTTGATTCACTTGTCAAACAAAAACAACAAGAAGCTGAAAATTTTGAGGTTGAATTTTATTTAGACGAAGGTGAATTACCCATAAATAAAGGAGAACATGTTGCTTTTTCTGGAAACACAGGAAGTTCAACTGGACCACATTTACATTTTGAATTGAGAAATACGACAACAGAAGCAGCGTTGAATCCTTTAAAATTTGGATTTGATATCAAAGACACAAAAGTGCCTCAGATTTCAGCTTTAAAAGTTGTTGCTCTTACCAAAAAAGGGTATCAAATCCCAAATAAATCACTTATTTTTCCTTTGAAGAAAAACGGAAAAGGCAGTATTGTTAAAGCAACAACAATTGAAATTCCTTCAAATTTTTGTTCGTTAGATGGCGGACAAGCTTTGTCTTTCGAAGTCAACGATTTTATCGATGGTTCAACAAATGCTTGTGGAATTTACGAAAGTCATTTAAGCTCTTTGGGCGATACACTTTTTCAACAGCGAATGGATTCAATTTATTTTGACCATTCGCGCTTTGTAAATAGCCATAAAGATTATGATGAGTACCTGATAAGTAAGCGAAAATTTAATAAAGCTTATAAAGTTGCACAAAATCCTTTAACAATTTATCCGATCAACCAAATTGGTATTTTAACACTTCAACCTGGAGATAGCATTCAACTAAATTACACAGCTAATGACGTTAAAAACAATGCAAGCAGCTTGGATTTCACTTTAAAAGCTAAAAAAGGAGAGCGTAATAATTTAATAGATTTTTATTCGCCATCTACTCATTTTATCCCTGACTCAAGCTATATTTTTCAAGGAGAAAATTATATAATTTCAATTCCTGCATTTACTTTTTACGAACCGTTGAAAAAATATGTTGTTCTTGCTTATCCAAATTTGATTTTGGGAAATCAAAAAGACCCTATTCAATTACCAATCACACTAAAATTGAAGCCGATTTATTCAAAAGTCACCATTGAGAAACAATTTATTAAAATCAATAACAGTTATACTAAAACTACCATTAATAAAGAAAATTGGTTAGAAGCAGAAACAAAAACATTGGGTAAAATAAACATCGGTATCGATACAATTCCACCTACTGTAAACGCATTAAATTTCAATTCAACGGACACACTTTTGACCAAAAAAACCTTAACTTGGAAAGTCAATGAAGGTCAAACGGAATTAATCGATTATGATTTATTGATTGACTCAATTTGGTATGTTTTAGAATATGAAAAAAAGGGTAGTTATTTGATTGTAACACTTCCAATGCTTTCAAATGAACCACACACATTAGAGATTGTCGCAGTTGATGCTTGCCAAAACAAAACAAGTTGGACTTGGAAAGGTTGGCTAACCAAACCGCCAATAAAAGAAGAAAGTCCAACCAAACTTGATTGAACTTTCTGTTATTACAATAATACTATTAATAGTTAGTCTTCATCTTCCACTTGAACAGGAGCTTTGTAATCTGCTCTAATTTCAGTATGACGAATTTCACCACCCGTTGTACCCACTTTTCTACCTTGATAAATCACTAATACCGCAATAAAAAGCACCGTATAACTTGCTATTTTAGCAATTGCTTTTCGTTTCCAACACAGCCACAAAGCAAAAACAGACAATCCGCCTAAGATATAAGCAAGCAATGCAAAAACTTCAGCTTGTTCTTCGTGTTCGTGAATTGTATTGTGCGTTACACCTGCGATATTTTCAGCAATTTCTTCCGCACCTTCGCCTGTTGTCATACTAATAAAGGTTGTAATTGCTGTCAGCGTAAATAAGAAATATGCTATTCTTTTCACAAGTTCTGATTTGAATAAAAAACCAGAAATTAATATTAAAACACCAATTATCGGCGTAATGATTGGCAAATGATTTACCACTAAATGCAAATGAGCTTCGTTCATAATTTTTTATTTTAATTTATTACTATATGTATTATCCAATCATAGAAACTCCTATGATTTTCCCTATTCCAAATGTAACAGCTGCCGCTGCTAATCCAAAAATAACTTGTCTAAAACCTGAAAACCAAACATTTTTTCCAGTAAATAATGTAATTGCTGCTCCAATAATGAATAAACCAAAGCCACTCGCAATTGTACTTAATAATATTGCAGTATATCCTTTTGTAAAAAAGAAAGGTATTACTGGAATCACCGCTCCAATTGCAAATAATATAAATGAAGAAATTGCTGCTTCCATAGCTGAACCTTTCAATTCTTCATGGTTAATACCTAATTCTTCTTTAACCAAAACAGCGTGTGCTTTAGCTGTGTCATTCATTAAGCTATCTACAATTTCATTTACTTGATCTTCTGGAATTCCTTTAGCAAGATAAATTAATTTCAATTCTTTTCGTTCGCCTTCAGGATTATTCACCAATTCTTCCATTTCTAAATCCATTTGATTTTCGTACAATTCTTGCGAACTTTTAACGGAAATCCATTCACCTAAAGCCATTGAAAGTGCTCCAGCTAACAATCCGGCTAAACCTGCTACCAACACGCCAGATTGATTGGTAGACGCACCAGCTATTCCCATTACTAAGCTGAAATTGGACACCAAACCATCATTTCCTCCGAGAACAGCTGCACGAATGGCATTTCCACCAACGGAACGATGTCTTTTTTCAAAGCGTGCTAATTGAGAACCGGCAACTTTTGTATCTGTATCTAAAATTGAACGCAGAATTTTAACGTGAGAATCTTCGTTTCCAGTAACTTGAATGTTTGTCTTCTTTTTTTGACGAATAACAGCAGTTGCTAAGCCTTTTTCTGTATCCAATAAAGAACCTAAAATATAATCATAGCCAAAAACCCGTCCAATGAGGTGTAATGTTTTTGCGCGCCAAGAAGGCAATGCAATTGCATCAAAATCAACATTTAATTTTTTAGCAAATTCGACTGCATGACTTTTTTCAATTTCACTCATTTGAGCAAAAACATGCGCCACCGCTTCATCTGCTTCATTTTTAGCCAAAATATCGTAAAGATACCAAGCGTCTATTTCTGTTTGTACGTGTGATAAATCCATATTTAGTAAGTTAGTTACTAGGTATTAGGAATTAGTTTTTTAGATTTCAAATATATCACAATCTAGTCTTAAAATCCTTAAATCTTAACATCCTTTTGTCTTTTTTCAAGTTAGTTAATTAGCGAATAATGCTGATGTTGATACTCCGTGACATGAATTACAAGCACCTGAACCGATTGTAGTAGACATGTAATTTGTAGTTCCGTTTGGACCAGTAATCGCTGGATATAATCCAGTATATGTGTTCGATTCTGTCGTGTAAAAATTACCTTTACTGTCAATAGCTACTGTATATTTTAAGGTCCCGCCGCCATTAGGTTGCGTATAAAACTTTACAGTTCCTGATGACAAGTGTGCGCTTAAAGCTGTATTATAAACACTTCCAGCAGCATTGAAACATCCTTTTCCTTCTCCACCACTTTTATGGCAAGTTAAGCAGTTTTGGCCAAAGTTATGACTGTCATCACTTCCATTTGAACTAATGTTTGAAACGCTACAATCTCCATCTTTTTTACAACTTGGCAAGGAGACACTTATACCAACTACTAAAAATAATACTGTTAAAATTGATGTAATTTTCATTTTATTTGATTTGATTTGATAGTTGTTATTAATTACAAGGTACGATTTATTCTTCAGCTTTCAATAAAAAAGTTGAAAGAATATCATACGCTCCATTAATAACTAGTTGTTGAGAATAGTTATACTTTTTTGCTTTAAATTCAAACGCTGTCCATTCATTTTCAGTCGTTAAAATACTTACTTCCGCAGGGATAAAAGAAGTTTTAGCACCTTTTTTCACAGGGATAAAAACTACATTTCTACTATTTAATTCAACAATTGCTTCTGATGGAACACAATATTGAGAAGTTGTCCCTGTATGGATGGTAGCTTTAAAATAAGAACCTGGCGCAATTGTACTATTTTCTTTATCTAAATGACAATGAACAAGTACTGTTCTATCTTGAGCAATTTCTTTACCAATCAAAAACACTTTAGCTGTAATTATTTCATTGTTATCTGTTAATGCTAAATTCACTTTTTGTCCAATTTTCAAATATTTTAAATCTTTTTCAAAAACGATTACTTCAGCATGCGCATGTTTTAAATCAATAATTTCCATTAAATGATCTTTAGGTTCTGCATAAGACCCGACACTCAATGCCAATTTCGTGACAACTCCGCTAAACGGTGCTATAACTGGTATTTCAGATTGTATTGTTCCAGCATTCAGTTTAACGAGTGACAAACCTGCCATAGCCAATTTAGCTTTTAAACCATTTTTCTTAGCCAAAGCTGCATTGTAAGTTGATTTTGCATATTGATAGGATTTCAAACTACCTGCTTCTTGTCTTACAAGACTAGTTTGACGATCCAATTCTGCATTTAAAAACTCCAAATTCCCGTTTACTTCAATGTAATCTTGTTGTAATTCAATTAAAACAGGGTCTTCAAGTGTAAATAATGTTTGTCCTTTTTGAACCAACATACCGTCCAATACTTTTACAGACTTAATAAAACCTCCAAACTGAGCGGCAATAATTGTTTTATTTTGTGGCGGGATTTCAATTTTTCCATTTGCCTGAATCAATAAACCAATTGACTTTAATGTGGGTTTTCCTTCTTCGATTCCCGCATTTTTTATTTGTTCGTCATTTAAGGAAATAGTTGAATCAACCACTTGTTTTTTATCGATTTGAACGCCTTCATTTGAAGAACATGCGCTCAACATGACTAATAATATACTAATTGAGATAATTTTTTTCATTTTATTAATTTTTTAAAAACCAGTTAAGCTGATAAATTGCATCATTCAGTGATTTTATTGTTTCTAAATAATTCAGTTCTAAATCAATACATTGTTGTTTAATTTGTAAGTATTCAATCATAGATATTTCACCTGTTTCTATTAATAAAGAGCCTTGTTCTTTCATTAGTTTCAGTTGACCTAAAAGCTTGTTTTGATACAAATCATAAACATTTAATGCACTTTTATAGTTGTTTAATACGTGGATATATTGATTGTGTAAATCTTGAGTCATCACTAATTTTTGATTCAAATTTTGATCAATATCCATCTTTATCAGGTGAATTTTTTTCTTAGAAGACCCAAAGAAGATAGGAATCTGAATTCCTAACTGAATTGATTGAAAACGGTCAGATAAGGCATAACTTTTATCAATTCCGTCGACGCTGTGAGAACCAACTAAGGTTTGATTTACATAGCCTAATGAAAAATCAGGTAACGCTTTTGAGACGACTAATTTTGCTTCTTTTTCCAGAACCGTTAGTTGACGATCATATTGCATAACCATTAAATGAGACGAATAATTTTCAGCTTCATTCATAGGAATGAGCGTTATTAATTTCTCGTTTACAGGTTCAATTGAGATTGATTTTGGTTCACCAATTAAAAATGACAGATTCGATAACTCGCTTGATAATTGGTTCACTACCTTTTGAATTATCGTTGTATTTTCATACCGTTTTGTATTGATTAAAACCGCATCTAATTTTGTAATATCTTTAAGCGATAAGCGAATAGTTGACTTTTGATCAATCAATGTGTAAATTGAGTCATTTTGATTCAAATACTTCAGTTTTTCACTCAAATAAACACATTCATTGTAACTTTTTTGAATTTTTAATTGGAGGTTTTTCCAGAGTAATTCATACTTCAACTTAGCTAAATCCTCACGTGCTTTTCCAACTATTTGAGCATTTTTAAAAACAGTTGGAAATGGCAGCGTTTGATTAATTGTAATGCTGTTATCTTTCGTGTAAAAAGAATTAAACTGCCCCATCATAAAGGTAAAAGCTGTTTTAGGTATTTCAACAGAAGCTTTACTGGCTAATAACTCACGAGCTATTTGTTGTTCTGCAATTTTTAACTCAATATTGGTTGATTTAGCTTTTTCCAAACACTTATCAAGTGAATAAGGGGTTGTTTGCGAAAAATAAGAAAATGGAACTAAAAATACAAGAATTGATAAAATTGGCTTAAATGTATGCTTCTTTTTGTTTTTTCGTTCTGAAAAAAGGTAAAAAATTGGCAATACAAACAATGTCAGTAGCGTAGCCGTAATTAAACCTCCAATTACAACTGTTGCTAATGGTTTTTGAACTTCAGCGCCACTTCCTTGAGACAATGCCATTGGTAAAAACCCTAAAGAAGCAACTAATGCTGTCAATAGTACGGGTCTTAAACGAACACGTGTGCCCATGAAAACAATACGAATTGAATTTGTGTAACCTGCCTTTTTTAAAGAATTAAATTCAGAAATCAGTACAATACCATTCAAAACAGCCACGCCAAATAAGGCGATAAAGCCAACGCCTGCAGAAATTGAAAAAGGCATATCCCTTACCCATAAAGCTAAAATCCCGCCTAAAGCAGCTAATGGAATTGCAGAAAAAATGAGAGCTGCTTGAATTAATGACTGAAAAGTAAGGTACAATAAAAAGAAAATCAACAACAAGGAAACTGGAACAGCAATTGACAAACGAGCTTTCGCTGCTTCTAAATTTTTAAACGTGCCCCCAAAAGTGGTGTAATAACCTGGATCAAAATTAACTTTTGAATCAATCTTATTTTCTAGTTCATGAACAATACTAGCAACATCTCTTCCACGCACATTAAACCCTACAATAATTCTTCTTTTTGCATCATCACGTTGAATTTGATTTGGACCTTTTTTCAATTCAACTACAGCCAATTCCTCTAATGGAACTTGCAAACCAGTTGGTGAAGAAATGGAAATCGATTTCAAATCATTCAAAGAAGCTCTGTTTGATGCATCTAATTTAACAACTAAATCAAAGCGTTTTTCACCTTCAAAAATTAGCCCTGCTGTTTGTCCTGCAAAACTTGTGTTAATAGCTTGATTAATCGCATCAATAGAAATATTATACTTTGAAAGTGCTAAACGATTAAAAGAAACAATTAATTGAGGTAAACCGGACATTTCCTCCACGTAAATATCTTGAACACCACTAATTTTTGTTGCAATAGATCCAATTTTACGCGCATATTTTCCCAATAAATCCAAGTCTTCGCCATAAATTTTAACGACAACATCTTGTTTTGCCCCAGTCATCAATTCATTAAAACGCATTTGTATGGGTTGTAAAAATCCAAAGCTGACACCTGGTATAGAATTTTCTAAAGTAGTTTGCATTTTTTCAGCTAATTCATCCTTTGATTCTGCAGAAACCCATTCTTTTTTGTCTTTCAAAATGATCATTAAATCACACGCTTCCATTGGCATAGGATCTGTTGGGATTTCTGCTGTTCCGATTTTTCCAACCACTTGTTTCACTTCTGGAAACTTAGCTAAAAGAATATTGGATATTTTAGAAGTAGTTTCTACTGTTTTGGTTAGGCTTGTACCCATTATTAAACGCGTTTCTACAGCAAAATCACCTTCGTCTAAAGAAGGAATGAATTCAGCACCCAAGCGATTAAATAATAAAATACAACTTACAAAAAGCACAAGTAAACCAACTAAAACTTTCTTTTGATTTCTAAGGAAACTATTTAACGAAGGCATGTATAGCCTTCTAACGGCAGCAATAATTTTATCACTCCATGTTGTTTTAACCACTATTTTTTTGTTTAAAAATACTGCTGAAATCATCGGTACATATGTCAATGATAAAATAAGCGCTCCAATAATTGCAAACATTACCGTTTGAGCCATTGGGCGAAACATTTTCCCTTCAATTCCTACTAACGCTAACAAGGGTAAATAAACAACTAAAATAATGATCTGTCCAAAAACGGCACTTTTACTGAATTTAGCCGCTGAATTAAAGACTTGTAAATCCATTTCCTTTTGATTCAACGAACGTGTGCCTTGAAGGTATAAAATATGTAACGTAGATTCAACGATAATAACAGCACCGTCAATGATTAAACCAAAATCTAGCGCGCCTAAACTCATTAAATTTCCGGAAACTCCAAAAACATTCATCAATGAAATGGCAAATAACATTGCTAAGGGAATGACAGAGGCAACAATTAAACCTGCTCTAAAATTGCCTAATAATAATACCAAAACAAAAATCACGATTAATGCACCTTCAATCAAATTTGTTGAAACCGTCGAAATTGCATTGTCAACCAACTTAGTTCGGTCTAAATAAACTTCAATTTCAACGCCATTTGGTAATGTTTTTCGAATTTGTTCCATTCGGTCATTTACCTTCTTAATAACATTTGAAGAATTTGCACCTTTCAACATAAGCACGATCCCACCAACTGCCTCACCCGTATTATTAAAAGTTAACGCGCCATATCGAACAGCTTTACCAATTTTAACTGTTGCAATGTCTTTTACAAGTACGGGAGTTCCCAGTTGATTAGTAGCAACCACAGTTTGTTCAATATCTGAGATTGATTTCATTAAGCCATCCGTTCGAATGTATGTTGTAGATGAGTTTTTTTCAATGTAAGCACCCCCAGTATTTTGATTGTTTTGTTCAACAGCTTTAAAGACATCAGAAATAGCTAATCCAAAACCTTTTAATTGCGTTAAATTAACTGCAATTTCATATTGTTTTAAGTTACCGCCAAAACCGCTAATATCTGCTACCCCTTCAACGCCTAGCAATTGTCTACGGATTACCCAGTCTTGAATTGAACGCAATTCTGTCGCATCAATTTTATTTTCGAAGCCTTTTTTGGCTCTAACAATGTATTGATAAATTTCTCCTAAACCTGTACTTAATGCAATCATGGACGGGGCACCAAATCCTGGAGGTATTGAATTTTTTGCTTCTGAAAGTCGCTCTGCAACTTGTTGACGCGCCCAATAAATGTCTGTATCCTCATTAAACACGATGGTTACAACACTTAACCCAAAACGACTAAAGGAACGAATCTCTTCAATTTCAGGAATTGTAGCCATCGTTTGTTCTACTGGGAAAGTAACAAAACGTTCAATATCTTCAGCCCCAGATGATGGCGACGTAGTAACGATTTGAACTTGATTATTTGTAATATCTGGAACCGCATCTATTGGAAGATTCATCAAAGAAAACACCCCCCAAATAATCAGACCAAGTGTCATAATTCCAACAATTAATTTGTTAGAAATTGACCAGTTAATAATTTTATATAACATGATATGTATATTAATGAAAAAATTTAAAACGAATCGTTTTAATTAGTTAACCATTAACATTGCTTTGGAGGATTCCAAATAGCAAATAGATTTTGCTGATAGAATAAACTTTTGTAATTAAAAACTACTTTTTCTGAAGAATTTGATAGGTCAAATTCTAAAATTTCAATTTGTTGGTAATCTTGATGAATTAGGTGAAAAGAATTTGCCATCAAAGATTTAAATGGAAAATTCTTTTCATCTTTATTTGATTTATGATTTTTAGAATAATGCTCTTTTAAAAATGAAAAAAAAGAATTGAAAGAATCCTGACTTTTTTGATGTTCATTATAATGTTCTATCACTTCTGTTAATTTAAAATATTCCACACCGCGCATGTTTGGGGCAAGGGATACAATCGTAAATAACACTGTAAAGAATACAATTACAATTTTCATTTTACAAAGTTAGCTATTTAAATGATGTTATGTTAAACATAATAAACAATTTAATCTTAAGCCATTGTGCTTGGTGTGCCAAAATTCATTGGAGGCATACCGCCATTATTATCATCATCAATGTGGCCAAAATTTTGCTCGTATTTTTGAACATTTTCAATTAATGCCTTCATAAAACGTTTCGCATTTTGAGGCGTCATAATTACACGTGAACGAACTTTTCCTTTTGGCATTCCTGGCATTATTTGAATAAAATCACATACCATTTCTGCTGGTGAATGCGTAATAATCGCAAGATTTGAATAAACTCCTAACGCAATATCTTCGGTTAGTTCAATATTCATTTGATTTTCATTGTTTGCTTCTTCCATTATTATTTTTTTTATGAAATTACACTTTTTTAGGTTCTTTAAAACAAAAAAAGGAGCAATTTTTTCAAATTGCTCCTTTCACTTATCATCTTAATACTGATTAATTTTCAGAGATTTCTTCTAAAGCTTCATTAGAAGCAACAATCATTTTTTGGAAACGTCTTACTCCTGTTCCTGCTGGAATTAAATGCCCAACAATTACATTTTCTTTCAATCCTAATAAATGATCTTCTTTACCAGAAATTGCAGCTTCATTTAAAACTTTAGTAGTTTCCTGGAAGGAAGCTGCAGAAATAAATGATTGCGTTTGTAAAGATGCTCTTGTAATACCTTGCAACAAAGGTGTTGAAGTAGCTGGAATAGCATCTCTAGCATCCACTAATTGTTTGTCAGAACGTTTCAATTGAGAATTTTCATCTCTTAATCTTCGTGCTGAAACAATTTGACCTGCTTTTAATTCAGGAGATTCACCTGCATCAACAACAACTTTCATTCCATATACTGCATCATTTTCTTCCATGATATCTGCTTTATGAACTGATTGACCTTCTAAGAAACGCGTATCACCAGCATCAATAATTTCAGCTTTTAACATCATTTGACGAACAATAACTTCGAAATGTTTATCGTTGATTTTTACCCCTTGTAGACGGTAAACTTCTTGGATTTCATTTACGATGTATTCTTGTACTTTCGTTGGACCTTCAATATTCAAAATATCATTAGGTGTTGTAGCACCATCAGATAAAGGTTGCCCAGCACGAACGAAATCATTTTCTTGAACTAAAATATGTTTAGAAAGAGGTACTAAATATTTGCGGACATCACCATTTTTAGAAGTGATTTGAATCTCACGATTTCCACGTTTAATTTTACCGTATTCAGCAATACCATCAATTTCAGAAACAACTGCAGGATTTGAAGGATTACGTGCTTCGAACAATTCAGTTACACGCGGTAAACCTCCTGTAATATCTCCAGTTTTACCAGCAACACGTGGAATTTTAACTAAGATTTCACCTGCTTCAATTTTGTCACCTTGTTTTACAGAAATGTGAGCGGCAACAGGTAATGAATATTCTCTTAAAACTTCTTTAGTTTTTGCATCGATAATATGAATCGCAGGATTTTTCTTTTTGTCTCTTGATTCTGTAATAACTTTTTCAGTAAATCCTGTTTGCTCATCGACTTCTTCACGGAAGGTGATACCTTCTTCAATTCCGTCAAAAACAACTTTTCCAGATACTTCTGAGATAATTACAGCATTATATGGATCCCATTTACAAATTACATCTCCTTTTTTCACTTTCGTGTTAGAATCAATAACCATTTCAGAACCATAAGGAATGTTTGCATTCATGATAACAATTCCTGTTTTTTCATCTGTAATTTTCATTTCAGCAGAACGACCAACAACAACAACTCGTTTAGAACCGTCAGCATTTGCTTTTTCGATTGTTCTTAACTCATCAATTTCTAATTTTCCATTCGCTTTCGCTTTCATATCTGAAACGTCAGCAATATTAGAAGCTGTACCCCCAACGTGGAATGTACGCAATGTTAACTGAGTTCCTGGTTCACCAATAGATTGAGCAGCAACAACACCAACAGCATCACCATGTTGAGCAGGTCTGTGTGTAGCAAGGTTTCGTCCATAACATTTAGAACAAACACCTCTTCGCATTTCACACGTTAAAACTGAACGTATTTCAACTTCTTCAATGTTCGCTTTTTCGATTGCATTTGCAACGTCTTCAGAAATTAGTTCACCAGCGTTTACAATTATTGTTTCCGTTTCTGGTAAATAAATATCGTGAACAGAAGTTCTTCCTAAGATACGATCAAATAAAGGTTCAACAACTTCGTCATTTTTCTTCAATGACGTTGCTACAATTCCTCTTAATGTTCCACAATCATCTGCATTGATAACAACATCTTGAGCAACATCTACTAAACGACGCGTTAAATAACCAGCATCCGCAGTTTTTAACGCTGTATCCGCCAAACCTTTACGCGCACCGTGAGTAGAGATAAAGTACTCAAGGATTGATAATCCTTCTTTAAAGTTAGAAAGAATTGGGTTTTCAATAATTTCTTGAGCCGATGCACCAGATTTTTGAGGTTTTGCCATCAATCCACGCATTCCTGAAAGCTGACGAATTTGTTCTTTCGAACCACGCGCTCCAGAATCAAACATCATGTAGATTGAGTTAAATCCTTGTTTATCCGTTTTCAATTGCTCCATTAACGTGTGCGTTAATCGAGAATTTGTATGTGTCCAAATATCAATGATTTGGTTGTAACGCTCATTATTTGTAATAAGACCCATGTTGTAATTCATCATGACTTCTTTCACATCTTTTTCAGCTTTTTCAACCAATTCCACTTTTTCTTTCGGGATAATAATATCATCTAAGTTGAATGACAAACCACCTTTGAAGGCCATGTCATAACCTAATTCTTTAATATCATCTAAGAATTGAGCTGTACGAGAAGTACCCGAAATTTTCAATACTTCACCAATGATATCACGCAATGCTTTTTTCGTCATTACATCATTGATATATCCAACTTCACGAGGCACTCTATCATTAAACATCACACGACCACAAGTTGTTTCTAGAATTCTTAATTCTGGCTCACCTTGTTCATTTAAGTCGTATGTTTTAACTTTAATATGTGCATGCAAATCTAATTGACGCTCATTATAAGCAATAATTACTTCTTCCGGAGAATAGAATGTACCACCTTCACCTTTAACAATTACGTCATCTGTAGATTTTTTACCTTTCGTAATGTAATACAAACCAAGCACCATATCCTGAGAAGGAACGGCAATAGGAGCACCATTAGCTGGGTTCAAAATATTGTGAGAAGCTAACATCAATAATTGAGCTTCTAAAATTGCAGCATTACCTAAAGGTAAATGTACCGCCATTTGATCACCATCGAAATCGGCATTGAAGGCAGTTGTAACCAAAGGATGTAAACGAATCGCTTTTCCTTCAATCAATTTAGGTTGAAATGATTGAATTCCTAAACGGTGTAATGTAGGGGCACGGTTTAATAAAACTGGGTGACCTTTCAATATATTTTCTAAAATATCCCAAACAACTGGTTCTTTTCTATCTACAATTTTCTTTGCAGACTTAACTGTTTTTACAATACCACGCTCAATCATTTTACGAATGATAAACGGTTTGTATAATTCAGCTGCCATATCTTTTGGTAAACCGCACTCGTGTAATTTCAAATCTGGTCCAACAACAATTACCGAACGAGCTGAATAATCAACACGTTTTCCAAGTAAATTTTGACGGAAACGACCTTGTTTACCTTTCAATGAATCAGATAACGATTTTAAAGGGCGATTTGATTCAGTTTTAACTGCACTAGATTTTCTTGAATTATCAAAAAGAGAATCAACTGCTTCTTGTAACATACGTTTTTCATTACGTAAGATTACTTCTGGCGCTTTGATTTCAATCAATCGTTTTAAACGATTATTTCTAATAATTACACGACGGTATAAATCATTTAAATCCGATGTTGCAAAACGTCCTCCATCTAATGGAACTAAGGGACGTAATTCAGGTGGAATAACAGGAACAACTTTAACAATCATCCATTCAGGTCGATTATCAATACGCTCTTGTGATTCACGCATTGCTTCAACAACTTGCAAACGCTTCAATGCTTCGTTTTTACGTTGCACAGAAGTTTCATTATTTGCTTGGTGACGTAAGTTGTAAGAAGTTTCTTCAAGATTCATTGTTTTCAACAAATCGTAAAGTGCTTCAGCACCCATTTTCGCTACAAACTTATTTGGATCTGAATCTTCTAAATATTGATTTTCTTTTGGTAAAGCATCTAAAATATCTAAATATTCTTCTTCCATTAAAAAATCTAAACGTGTTAAAGCAGAACCATCTAAATTAGTTGCTACACCAGCTTGAATAACAACATATCTTTCATAATAGATAATTTGATCCAATTTTTTTGTAGGCAATCCTAATAAATAACCAATTTTGTTTGGTAAAGAACGGAAATACCAGATGTGAGCTACAGGAACAACTAACGAAATGTGTCCCATTCTTTCGCGACGCACTTTTTTCTCTGTTACCTCTACACCACAGCGATCACAAACAATTCCTTTATATCGAATACGTTTGTATTTACCACAATGGCACTCATAATCTTTAACTGGTCCAAAGATTCGTTCACAGAACAAACCATCTCTTTCCGGTTTATATGTACGATAATTTATCGTTTCTGGCTTAAGCACTTCCCCACTTGATTGCTCAAGAATCACTTCTGGCGATGCCAAAGAGATAGTTATTTTGTTGAAGCTACTTTGTTTTTTTGGTGTTTCTTTTCTGTAAGCCATTTTTGCTACTTTTCTAAATTTAACAACTTGACAATTAATCTAAAGAGATGTTTAAACATAAACCTCTTAACTCGTGCAACAATACGTTAAATGATTCAGGAATACCTGGTTCAGGAATATTGTCTCCTTTAACAATTGCTTCATATGCTTTTGCACGACCCATTACATCATCAGATTTTACTGTTAAGATCTCTTGTAATATGTTTGCTGCACCAAATGCTTCAAGCGCCCAAACTTCCATCTCTCCAAAACGCTGACCTCCAAATTGCGCTTTACCACCTAAAGGTTGTTGCGTAATCAAAGAATATGGTCCGATAGAACGTGCATGCATTTTGTCATCAACCATGTGTGATAATTTCAACATGTAAATTACACCAACAGTTGCAGTTTGATGGAAACGTTCACCTGTTCCTCCATCATACAAGTAAGTTTTACCTGAACGAGGAACGCCAGCTTTTTCAGTCCATTCATCAATTTCAGATGGATGTGCTCCGTCAAAAATTGGTGTAGCAAACTTAACGCCTAATTTTTCCCCAGCCCAACCAAGAACTGTTTCATAAATCTGACCTAAGTTCATACGTGAAGGTACCCCTAACGGATTCAAAACGATGTCTACTGGAGTTCCATCTTCTAAGAATGGCATGTCTTCATGACGAACGATATTTGCAACAATTCCTTTATTACCATGACGACCGGCCATTTTATCTCCTACTTTCAACTTACGTTTCTTAGCGACATAAACTTTAGCCATCTTAATAATACCAGCTGGCAATTCATCACCAACTGAAATGTGGAATTTTCTACGTTTATAAGTCCCTAATAAATCATTTGCTTTAATATTAAAGTTATGAATTACACGACCTACTAATGCATTCAAATGCTCATCTGAAGTCCAATTAGTTGGATTTACGATTGAATATTCAATTGCAACTAAATTCTTTTGAATAAATTTAGTTCCCTTTTTAATGATTTCTTCTTTAAAGTTATTAAATACACCAGCTGATTTGTTTTCACCTAAAATACTTAATAATTTATCAACTAATTTTTCTTTTAAATCAGCAAAATCTTTTTCAAAATCACCATCAAGACTTTCCAAAACTGGTTTGTCTTGCGCTTTAGATTTACGATCTTTAATAGCGCGAGAGAATAATTTTTTCTCGATAACTACTCCTCTTAATGAAGGTCCAGCTTTCAACGATGCATCTTTAACATCACCAGCTTTATCTCCAAATATTGCTCGCAATAACTTTTCTTCTGGAGAAGGATCTGTTTCACCTTTAGGTGTGATTTTACCAATTAAGATATCACCTTCTTTAATTTCAGCACCGATTCGAATTAAACCATTTTCATCTAAGTCTTTAGTAGCCTCTTCAGAAACATTTGGAATATCAGAAGTTAACTCTTCCATTCCTCGTTTTGTGTCTCTAACTTCTAATGTATATTCATCAATATGAATTGACGTAAATATATCATCACGAACAACACGTTCAGAAATTACAATCGCATCCTCAAAGTTATAACCTTTCCAAGGCATGAATGCAACTTTAAGATTTTGACCCAAAGCTAATTCTCCTTGTTGCGTTGCATATCCTTCACAAAGTACTTGACCTTTTTCAACACGATCACCTTTTTTAACAATTGGTTTCAAGTTGATACACGTACTTTGATTTGTTTTCATGAATTTTGTCAATGGGTAGTGTGCTACTTCACTTTCAAAACTCACTAATTTATCTTCATTTGTCCAATCGTAACGAATTACAATTTCATTTGCATCAACATATTCAACAACTCCGTTTCCTTCAGAATTAATTAATACACGTGAATCACGCGCTACTAATTGTTCAATTCCAGTACCAACGATTGGTGAATTTGGTTTCAACAATGGAACAGCTTGACGTTGCATGTTAGACCCCATCAATGCACGGTTGGCATCATCATGCTCCAAGAAAGGAATAGAAGAAGCCGCAATAGAAGCAATTTGATTTGCTCCTACGTCCATTAATGTTAAATCTTTCGGAGCAACAACAGGGAAATCACCTTCAAAACGAGCTTTAACAAACTCAGTTAAAAAATTACCTTTTTCATCAACAATTGCATTTGCTTGAGCAATCATTTTTGCATCTTCTTCTTCAGCAGTTAAATAGATTGGAGCTACGTCAAATGCTACTTTACCTGCATCAACTTTACGGTAGGGAGTTTCAATAAACCCTAATTTATTTACTTTCGCAAATACACATAAAGAAGAAATTAAACCAATATTTGGTCCTTCTGGTGTTTCGATAGTACACAAACGACCATAGTGCGTATAGTGAACATCTCGAACCTCAAACCCAGCTCTTTCACGAGAAAGTCCACCAGGTCCTAGTGCAGACAAACGACGCTTGTGAGTTACCTCAGAAAGCGGATTTGTCTGGTCCATAAATTGTGATAACTGATTCGTTCCGAAGAAAGAATTAATTACTGAAGATAATGTTTTAGCATTGATCAAGTCAATCGGCGTAAATACCTCATTGTCTCGAACATTCATACGTTCACGAATTGTACGCGCCATTCTAGCTAATCCAACTCCAAACTGAGAATACAATTGTTCACCAACAGTTCTAACACGACGATTTGATAAGTGATCGATATCATCAACATCCGCTTTTGAATTAATTAATTCAATTAAATATTTGATAATACAAATAATATCATTTTTGGTTAAAACACGCGATGTCTCAGAAGAATCGATTGATAGTTTTTTATTCAAACGAAAACGTCCAACTTCACCTAAATCATAACGTGTATCAGAGAAGAATAATTTCTCAAATACATTTTTAGCCGTCTCATAATCAGGTGGTTCAGCATTACGTAATTGTCTGTAAATGTGTTCTACAGCTTCTTTTTCAGAATTCGAAGTATCTTTTTGAAGTGTATTATAAATAATTGTAAAATCAGCGCTATTCACGTCTTCTTTGTGTAAGATAACGTTTTTAACCCCCGAATCAACAATTAAATCAATGTGTTCCTCCTCTAAAATCGTTTCACGATCTAAAAGAACTTCATTTCTTTCAATAGAAACAACTTCACCTGTATCTTCATCACCAAAATCTTCGATCCATGATTTAAGTACACGTGCAGCCAATTTTCTACCTACTAATTTTTTCAGGTTTGCTTTCGTAGCTTTAACTTCGTCTGCAAGACCAAAAATTTCTAATATATCTTTATCACTTTCGTAACCGATTGCTCGGAACAAAGTAGTAACTGGCAATTTTTTCTTACGATCAATGTAAGCGTACATTACGTTGTTGATATCTGTTGCGAATTCGATCCAAGAACCCTTGAAAGGAATCACACGAGCAGAATACAATTTTGTACCGTTTGCATGACGACTTTGACCAAAGAAAACTCCCGGAGATCTGTGCAATTGCGATACAATAACGCGTTCTGCACCATTCACAACGAAAGAACCTTTAGGTGTCATGTAAGGAATAGTTCCTAGATAAACATCTTGAACGATTGTTTCAAAATCTTCATGTTCTGGGTCCGTACAGTACAATTTTAGTTTCGCTTTCAACGGAACACTGTAAGTTAATCCACGCTCAATACACTCTTCAATAGTATATCTTGGTGGGTCGATAAAGTAATCCAAAAACTCCAATACAAATTGATTTCTCGTATCTGTAATTGGGAAGTTTTCAGCGAAAACTTTAAATAATCCTTCACTCTCTCTGTTCTCAGGAGTTGTTTCCAATTGGAAAAATTCTTGGAAGGACTTTAGTTGAATATCCAAAAAATCTGGATATTCGAACTTACTTTTGCTTGATGCAAAGTTTATTCTTTTCGAAATGTTGTTTGATGTTGCCAAAGCCAAACTATTTTATTTTGATGAAAATGGTCTTAAAAAAGTGCCCTATGCACAAAAACAGGACAAGGCATCCGTCAATTGACGGACGCCTTTCCTGCATTAGAAGTAATTAATTACTTAATCTCTACTTCAGCTCCAGCCTCTTCAAGAGACTTTTTAAGGCCTTCAGCTTCGTCTTTAGATACTCCTTCTTTCAATGTTGTAGGTGCACCATCAACTAAGTCTTTAGACTCTTTCAAACCGTTTCCAGTTAATTCTTTAACAAGTTTAACAACTGCAAGTTTGTTAGGTCCACCAGCTTTCAATATTACATCGAATTCTGTTTTCTCAGCAGCAGCTTCTCCAGCACCACCACCAGCAGCAGCCATCATTACAGGTGCAGCAGCAGCAGGCTCAATACCATACTCATCCTTAAGGATTGTTGCTAACTCATTTACTTCTTTAACCGTTAGGTTTACTAGCGTTTCCGCAATTTGCTTTAAATCAGCCATTTTTATTTAATTTAAAAAAAGGTTCAACTAAAATTTAATAATTATGCTCGTTCTTCGAGCGTTTTTAAGATACCAGCGATTTTCGCACCAGCACCTGTAAGTCCAGAAACAACGTTTTTCGCAGGACTTTGAAGTAATCCAATAATTTCTCCAATTAATTCTTCTCTGCTCTTCAGTGCTACTAAAGCGTCTAATTGGTTATCACCAATAAAAACTGCTTGATCAATGTATGCACCTTTTAATAGAGGCTTATCATTCTTTTTACGGAATTCATGAATTAATTTTGCAGGAGCATTTGCAACTTCGCTAAACATGATTGATGTAGCACCAGCTAAAGTACTTCTCAAATCACCAAAATCTCTTCCAGTAACGCGATCCATTGCTTTTTCAAGCAAGGTGTTTTTTACAACACGCATACGGATATCACTTTGGAAACATCTTCTACGAAGGCTATTAACTACTTCTACTGTTAATTCCGCTGTGTCTGCTAAATAGAATACATTTGCAGCTGTTAATTCAACCACTAACTCATCTATGTACTTTGCTTTTTCTTCTTTTGTCATAATTGTAAGTTTTAAGCAACAACAGACTTCGCATCCACAAGGATACCAGGGCTCATTGTAGAACTCAAGTAAATACTTTTAATGTATGTTCCTTTAGCAGCAGAAGGTTTTAATTTGATAAGAGATTGGATTAATTCGAAAGCATTTTCACGAATATTTCCTCCTTCAAAACTAACTTTTCCAACAGATGAATGGATAATACCATATTTATCTACTTTAAAATCAATTTTACCAGCTTTTACTTCTTCAACTGCTTTACCAACTTCCATTGTTACAGTTCCTGTTTTTGGATTTGGCATTAAACCTCTTGGTCCTAAAATACGACCTAAGGCTCCAACTTTACCCATTACAGAAGGCATTGTAATAATGACATCGATATCAGTCCATCCACCTTTGATTTTCTCAATGTACTCATCCAAACCTACGTGATCAGCACCAGATGCTTTTGCTTCAGCTTCTTTATCAGGTGTACACAATACAAGAACGCGTACATCTTTTCCAGTTCCATGAGGCAATGCAACAGTTCCTCTCACCATTTGATTTGCTTTACGAGGGTCAACACCCAAACGTACACAAATATCAACAGATGCATCAAATTTAGTAGTAGAAATACTTTTAACCAAATCGCATGCTTCTGTTAACGAGTAAGATTTTTCTAAATCATATTTAGCTAAAATCTCTTTTCTTTTTTTAGATACTCTTCCCATAACACTTACGATTATTTGGTTTTTGGTGCTTCACCACCTTTAACTGTTACTCCCATACTTCTTGCTGTTCCTGCTACCATAGTCATTGCTGCGTCAACAGTAAAACAATTTAAGTCTGGCAATTTGTCCTCAGCGATTAAACGCACTTGATCCCAAGAAATCGAACCAACTTTGATTTTGTTAGGTTCTGATGATCCTTTTTTGATTTTTGTGTGTTCAACAATTTGAACGGCTGCCGGTGGAGTTTTTAATACGAAATCAAAAGATTTATCACCGTAAACAGTGATAACAACTGGTACAACTTTTCCAGGACGATCTTGCGTACGAGCATTAAACTGCTTGCAAAACTCCATTATGTTAACCCCTTTTGCACCAAGTGCGGGACCAACTGGAGGTGCTGGATTGGCTGCACCACCTTTGATCTGCAATTTGATCAATGCTGCTACTTCTTTAGCCATTTGTGTTTAAATTATGTAGTCAAACATGAGTACTAACGGGAAGCTTTAATCGCTTTCCTCACTTCTACGGTTAATAAAAAATTAAATCTCTTTCTCTACTTGCATGTAACTTAATTCAAGCAAGTTCTTTCTACCAAATATTTTAACCATTACTTTTAGTTTTTTCTTGTCTTCGTTAATTTCGTCAACAACACCACCAAAATTATTGAATGGACCATCTATAACTTTTACAGATTCTCCAACAACAAATGGAATTTTCATTTCTTCTTCTGATTCAGAAAGCTCATCAACTTTACCTAAAATTCGATTAACTTCTGACAAACGCATTGGAACAGGCTCACCACCTTTTTCAGTTCCTAAAAAACCAATAACATTAGGAATACTTCTGATAACGTGAGGCACTTCTCCTACTAGAGCAGCTTCAATTAAAACATAACCTGGAAGGTAAGCCTTTTCTTTGCTAACTTTTTTTCCGTTTCTAATTTGAAATATTTTTTCCGTAGGAATTAATACTTGATCAACGAAATCAGTTAATTTTAAACGTGAAATTTCTAGGTCAAGATATTCTTTTACCTTTTTTTCTTTTCCACTCACGGCACGAACAACGTACCAACGTTTTTTAATTTCTCCCATGAGTTTTAATTAAAACAATCCGTAAATAAAGCCCATTGCACCTTTCCAGAATGATTTCGAATCACCAGTGATCCCAAAACCAAAATCCATTACAAATATTATCAATGAAATGATAACAGAGGCTACCACTACAATGATTGTATTACTTTGTAACTCTTTCCAAGTCGGCCAAGTTACGTTGTGAACCATTTCGTTCACTGTTTCGCTGAAATATTCTTTTATTTTTGACACTTTACATCAATTTTGCACGGGCGGTAGGGATCGAACCCACGACCAATGGTTTTGGAAACCACTACTCTACCATCTGAGCTACACCCGTATAAAAAGGGGAGCAAGCTCCCCTTAAAATACTATTTATTTTTTTCTCTTAAGAGATGATTTCTGTAACCTGTCCAGCTCCAACTGTTCTACCACCCTCACGGATTGCAAAACGTAAACCTTTGTCCATTGCTACAGGAACGATTAACTTAACATTGATTGTTACGTTATCACCTGGCATAACCATTTCACGTCCGTCTGTTAAGAAGATTTCTCCTGTAACATCTGTTGTACGGAAATAGAATTGAGGACGGTATTTATTATGGAATGGAGTGTGACGTCCACCTTCTTCTTTTTTCAATACATAAATCTCAGCTTTGAAATCAGTATGAGGAGTTACAGAACCTGGTTTACAGATTACCATTCCTCTTTTGATTTGAGATTTTTCAATACCTCTTAATAATAAACCTACGTTATCACCAGCTTCACCTCTATCAAGGATTTTACGGAACATCTCAACACCTGTAACAGTAGAAGATAATTTCAAATCACCCATCCCTAAGATATCAACTGATTCTCCAGAATTAATAACACCTGTTTCAATTCGACCAGTAGCAACAGTTCCACGACCTGTAATCGTAAATACATCTTCAACTGGCATCAAGAAAGTTTTATCAATATCACGTGGAGGCAATTCGATATACGTATCTACTGCATCCATTAATTCTTCAATTGAAGTTACCCATTGTGCCTCACCATTCAATGCACCCAAAGCAGAACCTTTGATTACTGGAGCGTTATCACCATCATAGCTGTAGAAAGAAAGTAATTCACGGATTTCCATTTCTACTAATTCTAATAACTCTTCATCATCAACCATATCCACTTTATTCATGAATACAACCAAACGAGGAACACCAACTTGTTTTCCTAATAGGATGTGCTCACGTGTTTGTGGCATTGGTCCATCAGTCGCAGCAACAACTAAAATAGCACCGTCCATTTGAGCAGCACCAGTTACCATGTTCTTTACGTAATCCGCGTGACCTGGACAGTCAACGTGAGCGTAATGACGATTCACTGTTTCATACTCAATGTGAGATGTATTAATTGTAATACCACGTTCTTTTTCTTCAGGAGCATTATCAATTGAAGAGAAATCGCGTACTGCAGCCAATCCTTTACTAGCCAATACACTAGAGATTGCAGCTGTTAACGTTGTTTTACCGTGATCTACGTGACCAATTGTCCCGATATTCACGTGTGGTTTGGAACGATCAAAATTTTCCTTAGCCATTGTTCTATTTGTTACTTAGTTAATAAAAAAACAAAATCTTATAATACATAAAATTTCACCCAACAATGAGTGAAACAAATCTTTTTCGTGAGCCAATGACGAGAATTGAACTCGTGGCCTCTTCCTTACCAAGGAAGCGCTCTACCCCTGAGCTACACCGGCTTCTACTTTCAAAATTGAGCGGGAGACGAGACTCGAACTCGCGACCCTCAGCTTGGAAGGCTGACGCTCTACCAACTGAGCTACTCCCGCTTATAATATATTTGTGGGGGTGGATGGACTCGAACCAACGATACCTTCCGGTGACAGATTTACAGTCTGCTGCAATAGCCACTATGCGACACCCCCATAAAAATTGAGCCGATGGAGGGACTCGAACCCCCGACCTGCTGATTACAAATCAGCTGCTCTAGCCAGCTGAGCTACATCGGCACATTATATTGGTAATCAATAATTGAAAGAACTTATTTAAAGTGTTTCTCCCATTTTGGGTTTGCAAATCTACGAAAGAAATCTGTTATAGCAATAACTTTTTTATTTTTTTTTGATTTTTTTTTTGATTGTTGCTTTTGACTCAATTAAACTTCTCGTTCTTTGTGCTTTTCAACTTGTTTTCTCAATGCTTCTATTGATAAATCAGTAGCCTCTTCAAAGGTCTTGCATTGTTTTTTTGCAATTAATGTTTTGCCAGGTATAAGTAATTTAAATTCAGAAATTTTATTTTCCTTATCTTGACTTTTGTCTACTTTAAGGTAAACTTCGCATGCTGTTATGTGATCAAAATACAGCTCTAGCTTTGATGCTTTTTCTTGAATAAACGCTAATAATTTTTTATCAGCTGTAAAATGAATTGAGTGAACTTGAATTTCCATAATTAATCGTCTTTATGACCCCTTGGGTGAGCCTGTGAATAAATACTCGTTAACTTTGAAAATGAATTATGCGTATAAATTTGAGTTGCTGATAAATTAGCGTGACCCAACAAATCCTTTAATGTCTCAAGTCCAGCACCGTTATTTAACATATGAGTAGCAAACGTATGGCGCAAGACATGAGGACTGCATTTATCCAAATTCGTTACTCCACTAAGGTAATAATTTATTTTTCTATAAACAAACTTAGGATACACTTTATTACCATTATTTAACACAAAAAAATTGGTTGAATTTATAGTCAAATTTTTTAATAACGCTTTGTAATCATTAATTTGTTCGTACAAGAAATTTGAAATTGGAATAATTCGTTCTTTATTTCTTTTACCGAGTACTTTAATCTGATTATTTTGAACATCCGTCATTTTCAATTGAACAAGTTCACTCAAACGAATTCCTGTTTGATAAAAAAACTCAAACATCAACCGATCTCTTATTCCATTAAAATCATTTGAAAATGCCAAATCAAGTTTTTCAGTAATTAATTCAGATTCTTTAGCAAAGGACGGCAATCGTTTTATGTTTTTTGGCCCGTTGACTTTTATCATTGGACTTGTTTCGATGTGATTTTCTTTTTTTAACCACTTGAAAAAAGAGCGCAAAGAAGAAAGTTTACGATTTACAGATTTGTTTTCTACGCCATTCTCAATCAGATCAACCATCCACGCTCTGACCAATTTTGAATGCACTTCTTTTACATCGTTTACAGAAATAAGTTGAGCGAATTCAAAAAATTGTTGAACGTCTTTTGAATACGCAACAATGGTATGGGATGAATACCTTTTTTCTACTTTTAGATATGTGATAAACTTTTCGAGCATAAAAAAAGGAGCTATAAGCTCCTTTACGCAATTTTATAAAAATAGTTTCTACAATTCTGCAGAACGTAATCTTTGTATATAAGCTGCTTTAATTCTTCCTTGACGATTCGTGATAGAAGGCTTAACGAATTCTTTACGACGTCTTAATTCTTTCATGACATGAGTTTTGTCATATTTTTTCTTGTACTTTTTAAGGGCTCTTTCGATGTTTTCTCCCTCTTTTACTGGAATAATTAGCATATCTTGATTATTATTATTTTCTTATTTGGGTTGCAAATATATAATTAAATTATTTATCCACAATACTTATTTCAAAATTTCTCGAGAAATTACGATTTTTTGTATTTCCGAGGTTCCTTCTCCGATTGTCATCAAGCGAGCATCGCGTAAATATTTTTCTGCAGGATATTCTTTTGTATAGCCGTATCCTCCCATTATTTGCATCGCTTCATTCCCACATTTAACAGCAACTTCACTTGCGAAATATTTTGCAAAAGCACCTTGTTTAGTTAAATTTTGTTTTCGATTTTTTAAATCGGCAGCTTGGTAGGTTAATAATTCCGCAGCTTCAACTTCCGTTGCCATGTCCGCTAATTTAAAGCCTATTGCTTGAAAATTTGCGATAGCTTGTCCAAATTGCTCACGTTCTTTAGCATACTTTAAAGCAGCTTCATAAGCTCCTCTTGCGACGCCACAACTTAATGCTGCAATTGAAATTCTTCCACCATCTAAAATTTGCATTGCTTGTTTGAAACCCATTCCAACTTTTCCAATCACTTGACTTTCATGGATTCGAACATTGTCAAAAATTAATTCTGCAGTTTCACTTGCTCTTACACCAAATTTATCTTTGATTTTTACTGCAGAAAAACCAGGCGTCCCCTTTTCTACAATAAATGCTGTTATTCCATTGCTGTCTAATAAATCACCTGTTCTGATTAGCACAACCGCAACATCACCTGACAAACCATGTGTGATCCAATTTTTTGAGCCGTTAATCACCCAGTATTCACCATCTTTAACACCTACAGTTTTCATCCGCATGGCATCAGATCCTGTATTTGCTTCTGTTAATCCCCAGGCTCCGATCCATTCTCCAGAAGCTAATTTTGGTAAATATTTTTTCTTTTGTTCTTCCGACCCATGGTAGTAAATATGACCTGTACACAACGAATTGTGAGCTGCAACACTTAAACCTACTCCACCGCACACTTTTCCTAACTCGATTAAAGCTGTTGCATATTCAAAATATCCAAAACCTGAACCACCGTATTCTTCAGGTATATAGATGCCTAGCAAACCTAATTCTCCCATTTTCTTCATGGTTTCAACAGGGAAAAATTCGTCTGCATCCCATTTGTTCATATAAGGTTTTATTTCTTTTTCAGCAAAATCACGCACCATTTGTGCAATCATTTGTTGGTTTTCATTTAATTCAAAATTCATAAAGAACGGTGTTAAATTTTTAAGTATTATGCCTTAATAGCGAGCTAAATTAACAATATTATCAGTGTAATTTTTTAATTTCTCTTCCCCATTTAAAAAATCAAGGGAAACTAAAAAATTGAATCCGGCTACTATTCCTCCAGACTTCAATATCAGTTCTGCTGCTGCCGCTGCTGAACCTCCTGTAGCGAGTAAATCGTCGTGAATCAATACCTTGTCCCCTTCAGAAATAGCATCCGTGTGCATTTCAATTGTTGCACTACCGTATTCTAGTTCATAGGAAAAACTAATTTTATCGTAAGGTAATTTACCTTGTTTTCTAATTAATATAAATGGAATTCCTAATCGCATTGCCAAAGGATAACCAAACAAAAAACCTCTGCTTTCAATTCCTGCAATCGCTTTTAAATCAGCTAATTTGTAAAGTTTTTCTAAATGATCTAAAACTGCATTCGAAATTTCTGGATTCAACATGATTGTTGAAATATCTTTAAACAAGATTCCTTCTTTAGGGAAATTAGGAACATCTCGTATAATAGATTTTAACTGTTGTTCAATATTCATTCTACAAAGATAGGTATGGTTTTAATTTTTCAAACAATTCTTCGTCAATTAATACACATTCTTTTATTTCTTCAATTTTTTTAAAGGAACCACCTTTCTGAATTCTCATTTTAACAAGTGCATTAGCTAGATTCCAAGTAAAATACGGATGTGTTTTAAACTCAGGAGATGTTGCAGTATTAATATTTATTTTACGAATATCTTGAGGCGTGATAAAAAGTAAGTCTTGAATGGCATTTAATTTTTCCAAGTCAAATTTCCAAACCTCTAATAATTGATTTTTTGAATAGAACCCACCTATTTTCTCTCTATATTTGATAATGTTTTTGGCGAAAAAACCACCTATTCCAGGTAAAGTTTCTAGTTCCTCTTGGGATGCTGTATTAATAAAGATTAATTGCTTTTTTTCTTTCTCAATTGATTTTAATTCAAAATCATGCGCATTATTTTTCTTTTCTGAATAAAATGTAGAATCTTTAATTAATTCATAAAGTTGGTTTGGAATAACAAAGATTTTTTTCAATTGTTCGTTTGAATAAATTCCTCTCTTCGTAAATTTAAGGATGATCGCTGTTTGTTTTTTAGAAAGGCCTAATTCCATCCATTCGTTTTCAGAATAGGTATTTGGATTAAATTTCTTTGGTGGTTTCTTATATTTTTTTTTGAAGGAAGTATATTTTTTATAATAATTATTTTTTTTAAATGTATAATTATTTCTCAACTGATTAAGCTTATAAGCATTAACAGTAATATTTTCGCTTGGATGAAAATATAGTACTATGCGTGGAACAAATAAGATTATCAACGCAGCACAAATAAATAAATACACGCCTCTTCTATTTCTAGCTGAGACAAAAAAAGATGGTGGTTTCACTTTTTGTTATTAAAATAGTAAATTGGCAATCCTAATGCTATAATTATTAAACTTATCCCTGAATTTCTAGTATCGTATACCAACAAATCTATGCAAATAAATGCAGTTAGAACGCAATAAACAATTGGAATATACGGATAGCCAAAAGCTTTATATGGTCGTTCAGTTTCTGGTTCTTTTTTCCGCAATACAAATAAACCTGCGATAGTTAGAATGTAAAATATTAAAGAGGCAAACGTTGAGAAAACTATTAAGTCTTTATAAGTCCCGGTTAAACATAAAACAGAAGCCCAGGCGCACTGAATCCACAATGCAATTCCAGGTACATTAAACGAATTTATGTTTTTAGCTTTTTTAAAGAAGAGGCCGTCTTTTGACATCGCATAAAACAATCGTGATCCTGCTAAAATCAATCCATTGTTACATCCAAAAGTTGAAATCATTATTAATATTGCCATTATTGAAGCGCCAATTCCTCCAAAAATTACTGAAGCAGCTGCAGCACCAACTCGGTCATTTTGAGCAAATTTTATTCCATGATCAAGAACAGTTGAGCCTTCAGGATTTCCAGTAGGTAAAATTGCCAAATAGGCTAAATTTGCTAGGATGTAAATCATTGTAACAATCAACGTTCCCAAAAACAAACTTCTAGGAATATTTTTTTTAGGTTCTTTTATTTCTCCAGCTATAAAAGTTACATTGTTCCATGCGTCAGAAGAAAATAATGAATTAATAATTGTAGAGCCCATTGCACCTAACAATGCAAAACCTACTAAAGGCTTAGCAGAAACAAATTTTCCGTTTTCATCCAGCATCGTTCGAGAGGCATCCCAAATATTTTGAAAATTACGCGCTAATGTATCTGTTTTGAAAGCGTATGCAAATCCAAGAACAATAAGCGCAAATAGCGCACTTACTTTAGCAGTAGTAAAGATGAGTTGAATTATTTTTCCATTTTCAACACCTCTTGAATTGATAAATGTTAAAAAAACAATCATTAAAATGGCTAGTAATTGAGCAAATGTAATTTCAAAGGAACTTCCTATATTGAAAAATGCTGTATTTAAATCCGGAAAAAAAACTGCAGTATATTTTGCAAAAGCAACAGCTACTGCTGCAATAACTCCTGTTTGAATTACCGTAAAGACTGTCCATCCGTACAAGAATGAAATTAATCGACCGTAGGCTCGTTGAATATAAACATATTGTCCACCAGCATTTGGCATCATACCCGCTAATTCACCGTAACTCAAAGCTGCAAAAACGGTGATTAAGCCTGTTATTAGCCAAAGCACTAACATCCAACCAACAGAACCAATGTCGCGCATCATGAGGGTTGTGACAATAAAAATACCAGAACCAATCATTGATCCTGCAACAATACTTGTTGCATCAGCTAAGCCAAGTGTTCTTTTTAATTCCATTTTTTAAAAAGAAATTAATCTTCTAATTCTTCTGATGCATTTACGATGGCATCATGACCTTTCAAAGACTGTTCAAATTCCCATTCATTTAAATGACTGTGTCTTCTTGAGTATAGGAAATAAACGATTACACCTAATATTGTCCAAACGATAAATGCGACCCAAGTTTCCGGTCTAACAAAATACATCAATCCAACATTAAACATCACACCTAAAGGCCCAATAATGTATAATCCAGGCGTTTTAAATGGCCTGTCTAAATGTGGTTGTTTAACTCTTAATACAACAACAGCCAAAGAAATCATGGAGAAAGCTAATAATGTACCCATAGAACACATTTCAGAAACACTATTTATTGGTGTAACCGCAGCAACAACTGAAATAATTCCACCAACTAAAAATGTGCTTCTAGATGGGGTTTTGTATTTCGGATGAATAAAACCAAACATTTTCTTTGGTAAAAGACCATCCTTTGCCATTCCAAGGAAAATTCGTGTTTGACCTAACATCATAACAAGCATCACTGAGATTAAACCTGCCGTGGCTGCGATAACAATGATGTAAACAGCCCAAGTTAAACCAACACCTGCAAAAGCTGATGCTACTGGCGCACGCATGTCTAATTCATTATATTTAACCATTCCTGTTAAAACCAAGGACACTAAAATATAGAGGACAGTACAAATAATCAAAGATGCCATAATAGCAAATGGGATGTCTTTTTTAGGGTTTTTAGCTTCACCTGCTTGTGTTGAAACAGCATCGAAACCAATGTATGCGAAGAAAACAATTGTAGCAGCTGTTAACACTCCTCCAATTCCAAAATGACTATCCCCTTTATAATCCGTGTATTCATTAGGGATGAAAGGCGTCCAGTTTGCTGTATTGATATAGAAAGCACCTGCAATAATTACAAATAAAACAACAGCAACTTTTAAAATAACAATAATGTTGTTAGTTTTAGCAGCTTCCTTGATACCTTTTACTAAAATAGATGTTACAACCCAGGTAATTAAAAACGCAGGTAAATTGATAGCAAAACCAGAAAAACTAGTATTGGAGTAGTGTTTATTTAATTCAGCCATGTTGGAACCATTCGCTAAATCAATCATTGTAACAGGGCTCTTTGCTTCTTTTACTAAACCAAAAGCTTCTTTTGAACTTCGTAAGCCTTCTTTCATTGTTTGCATATCAGGCAAAGAAGATTGAATGTATTTTACTACTTCTTTACTGTTATGTAAACCCATCGATTTGAGCGCTTCTTTCTTTTCTACCAAGGCATTTTTCAAAGTCGCTAAATCTAATTTTGGATTGATTGATGCTAAATATTCTTGAATTTGAGTCACACCCATTGCGTCCGTAATAGTAGCTTTAGCAGTTGTAGCATCCATCATTAACCAAATGGGTAAATGAACATGAAATAAGTCTAACAATTTTCCAAAATAACCACTCCAACTTACTGCAACAGTGGTTGCTCCCATCATATATTCTAAAATCAAGTTCCACCCAATAATCCAAGCGAAAATTTCACCTACTGTCCCATATGAATATGCGTAAGCGGAACCTTCAACTGGAAGAACTGATGAAAACTCGGCATAACATAGTGAAGCGAATAAACAACCAATACCAGCAATCACAAATGCAAGTGCAAGAGCTGGTCCCGCATGATCATGAGCTGCTATCCCGGTTAAAGTAAAGATTCCTCCACCTATAATTGCTCCAATTCCTAACGAAGTCAAACCCCATCTTCCTAAGATACGGTTCAAACTACTTTTTTTCATTTCTGCCTCAAATAAGGCCATCGGTTTTTTACGCCACGGACTTCTAGCCATCGTTTGTTTTAATTTTGGTTAAGCTATAAAGATAGAAAAAATCTCTGAAATCAAATGATATATTTATAAAATGGAGAATGTTTCTTCCAAGGTTTTGGGATTGTAACCTAATTCTGTTTTTGCTTTTGAAATATCAAAACCTGTTTTGGGTGGGCGCTTGGCCGGTTGATTCAAATTTAAACTATTTGATTTTGTCAATTTTTTTGTTGAAAGGTTAAAATAGTGTGCGATTTTCTCTACAATTTCATAAACAGAAAAAGTCGTTGGCCCTGAAATATGAAAAATCCCTATTTTACTTAATTCACAAATACGAATACACGCCCAAGCAAGGTCACTTGCCCAAGTTGGGGCTCGAAATTGATCGTCAATAATTGCTAGCTCTTGTTCTTTTTCAAGCGCATCTTTTGCCCAATAAACAATATTACTTCTCGATAAATTATTTGCTGTACCGTATACAATAATGGTGCGAACAATAGACCAATTTGTATTCGATGAAGCATTCAATAACTGCTCAGCATTTACTTTTGATAACGCATAAACACTTAAAGGGTTCACAAGATCATCTTCTTTGTAATTTCCTTTTTCACCATCAAAAACAAAATCTGTGGAAAGCAATTGAAAATGAGTATTGTACTTTATTGAAGCTTCAAATAAAAGTTGTACAGATTCATAATTTATTCGATTGCATTCGTCAGGCTGTTGTTCGCACTGGTCAACATTAGTCATAGCTGCTGTATGGATGACATGTGTCGGATTGAATTGATTGAAAATAGCTTCAATTTCAACTACATTAGAAATATCCATTTGTTGATAGTTTGCATCAGCGCAAAGAGGATTTCGATTCTCTCCTTTTGAAGTTGCTAAAAAAGTAGTAGAAGAGTTATTTAATTGATCGACGATTTTCTGACCAAGTAAGCCATTTGAACCTGTTATAAGTATTCTCATTTATTATTTAATTACAATTCCCAAATTGAATTTCTTCGTTTTTTTTGAAATTTAAAATAATGTTTATGTTCTAAGATCCAAGCCATTGCAATATAAAGAACTAAAGGCGAACCCAATGTTACAAACGAAGTGTACATAAATCCTAATCGAACTTTTGAAGATTCTATACCTAGTTTTTTTGCCCACCAAGAACAAACGCCAAAAGAGCGTAACTCAAAAAAAAACAATATTTTTTGTATCAATTTCATTCTGCTAATAATTGTTGGCCGATTGCACAGCTCAAACATTTTTTATTTGTACAAAACTCGTTAAAAATTTCCAAGAAAGCTTGAGATTCTGCTGCATTTTTTGGCTTTACACCAAATTCTTTCCATTTTTTAATTATACTATTTTTTTCTGGAGGAAGAAAATGGAGTATATCGATAGATTTATCAATAAAATCTTGATTTTCAAGCGTATTTCCGAGCCAAAAAAGAAATGGAACTACGCCATTTATTAGTATGCTGTTTTGAAATGATTCTGAAAATGAAAGTGATGTTTCAGATTGAATCTTCAATACTTTTTCTTTAAAGAAAGAAATGATTTCTTTTGGATTTATTTCACAAAAATCGAGTTTAAAATTGTAATGGACAAAAAAATGAATGAATTGATCGACTCTTCGTGTTGGGGAATTAAAAGGACGCACACCGCCTCGTTTCCAACTCGATGAATTCATTTGGTCTAGCTGATTTATCTCTTGTTGATCAAACAAATTTGTTATTGAACGAATAGCGGCTACTTGGTCTTTTGGTCGTAACTTTTTTAATGAATAAAAATCAATGCGTTTTGCCAATTCTTCAAAAGGTAATTGATTGGTTTTTGTCCCGAACGATTTGGTGAGAAAATAAAAAAAATAAGGAACAAAAGTTGATTCATCCTTCAATGTATGGATTGAAGTTTTTCGATTCAAACGCGAATACAGTGACTGCTCTAAAAAATTAATGCGATGGATATTTGTTACACTATTAAATTGAGAGCCACATAAAATTTTATTCGCTTTTTGTGATTGGTTTTGATAATTATTAAAATGATTCCAATCAATAATATTTTTTAATTCGATTGTTGGGATTTCGAAACCAAATTGATTGATCAACAAATCATTTTCATAAACTACATGAAGAATGACATTATTATACGCTTCGTCTTTATGGTGATTATGTCTCAACCAATCAGAAGAACGAATGTGCATTTCGACATTGCCATACCATTTTAACTGGTTTAATTGAATTGATGCATTGAAGAAATCTGGACCACTTTCAAATTGATTATAGGTTCCATAGTCTAAAATCTTTACTGATTCAAAATTTAAGAATTCTAACTTATGAAAAGGAATTAATTTTTTATCCCATAAATAATGTAAGTATTTTTCAATCATCTTTAAGAGTGGTTTACTTAAAGATACAAAAAAAGCGTCAAGTAAACTTGACGCTTTTAAAAAAATACAATTTATAATTATGGATATTTTACATATGCTTTATAAGAAGGATTTGCAGCTGGTGCAGTTGCAGGATTAAATGTCATGTTAACAACACGGCCTTCTGTTCTACGATTGTATTGATGTAATACTTCGTATAATCTTGGATTGGTTGTTTTAAATTGATTGATGTATTCTTCTTTTAACACAACTGTTTCAACACCTTCCATATCACCTGGTTTCGATGATAAATAATCATTTCCTTTTTTCCAAATTGTTCTTGGCTCACTTTCACCTTTTCCTACTGGAATGATTCTACGCGCATCCAATCCTTTTTCTTCAACTAAATATTTGTAACAAGCCTTAGCACGATTTTCTGCTAATTTTTGATTGGCAACATCTTTACCACGAGCATCCGTATGAGAACTCAACTCTAATAACATTTCAGGATACTCTTGTAATAAATTGTATACAAACAACAATGAATCTTGTGAATTAATCGTTGAATCAACCAATAGAGACCATTGATTTAAAGGGTAACGAACCTCTGGTAAACGAATTGGTTTTATTGGTAATAAAGCCATTTCAATGATGAAATTCTGTCCTTCATTTAAATCAATAGTTGTAAATTGTTGCCCTTTTTTATCTTCGTGATAACCTGCTTTAGAAATTGCAATTGAGTAGGTTGTGTTTTCGTTGATAAAACGACTGTCTTTTTTCTTATCCCAAAAAACAGATCCTTGTTTGTTTGTAAAGCCTTCCCAAGCAGATCCGTCTGAACCTTTGACAGCTACTTTAACATCTGCAATACGTGCAGACTTTTCACCTAATTCACTAACGATTACTTTCAAATCAAATAAATTTGGAGGCATTTCGTATGAATAAATATCTGTGTTATATTTTCCATTTGGATCTTTTCTTTCAGATGTGAAATATCCTTTTCGATCTGATAAGTCATACAACGCATAATCATGACTTTCAGAATTAATTGGAGAGCCAAGATTTGTAGGATTTTCCCATTTGTATTCATTACCAACTTTCACCGCTCGAAAGATATCCAATCCTCCAAGCCCAATCATTCCGTCAGTTGCGTAATATAAACTACCATCTTTTCCGAATGTTGGAAACAATTCATTTCCTGGAGTATTAATTTCAGGTCCCATATTCTTAGGAGTTGCCCAACCTTTTTTCTTGTCAAATGTTGAATACCATAAATCTTTACCTCCTAATGTTCCTGCCATATTAGCAACAAAAACTAAGAATTTTCCATCATCTGAAACGCAAGGGTGACCAATAGAAACACTGTCATGTGATTTAAGGTCTAGTTTTATTGCATCTGTCCATTCATCTTTACCTTTCAATTCAGCAGTCCATATCTCACAACCTAAATTTTGTTTTTTCTCATTTGGGCAACGTGTAAAGAACATCATTTTACCGCGCGCATCGAAACACATGCTTCCTTCGTGTTGATCTGTATTTACTACGCCTGATTTATCAGCTAATTTAGGTTCACCCCAATTTCCTTTTTTGTCAATTTCACTCACCCAAATATCCATGTAGTTTTCACAGGAAATTGGATCAACATTATTTCCAGTTCCACCAGATCTGCTTGAAGAGAAATATAATTTAGTTTCTTTACGATCGGCAAACATCGGAGCCATATCGTATTCTTTTCTGTTAATTGCGGCTTGATTAACAATCACATGGCGAGTTTTGTTAGCTGCAAAGTTTTTTGTTTCGTTACATGAAGTGATACCAACATCTGCTAGTTTATCTGATGGTACAGCTTTTTTATATAATTTGTAACTCTCCAACGCTTTGTCAAATTTGCCCATCAAACGTAACATCTCCCCATTAAAATAGTAAATTTTTGGTTCAACAGTTTGGTATTCAAGCAATAATGCTCGGTCATACCACTCATTCGCTTCTTTGAATTTGTCAACTAATCGGTAACATTCACCTGTTTTGAAGGCCATCGAACCTTTCAAGATCATTGCTTTTTCACCTTTCCTTCCTAATTTAGAATAGGCAGCCGAACATTTTTCAGCAGCTTCGCAATAGCGACCCATATTAAAATAATTTTCAGCTTCAACAACTGCTTTGTTTTGAGCCATAGCAAACCATGCTACGAAAGAAAATAAAAGGGGTAAAATAAATTTAGATTTCATATAAATCAACTAAAAAAAACATTTAAATCACTGATAAAGAATAAATAAAAGGTTTTATTAATGTAATATAGCTCCTGTAGTTTATTTTCATCGAGTGGTAAAAATAAAATAAATATTGATAAAAAGCTATAAAAAATTTAAATAATAATATTTTAATCGCTTCACTAAAGTACATTTATTCGTTTTCATTTAAAACATACGAACGCCATTTGGTTAAAACGGCCTCAAAACCTTCTGCTAAAACTGAATCAAAACGCATGTATTCTGATGTTGTTGGATGTTCAAAACCTAATGTTTTTGCATGCAATGCTTGGCCAGGAATTAATTGAAAACAATTCTCAATAAATTTTTTATACTTCGCAGTTGGAGTTCCTCTTGCAATTGTGTCGCCTCCATATTCATTATCATTAAACAATGGATGCCCAATGTGCTTCATGTGTGCTCTGATTTGGTGCGTTCTCCCAGTTTCTAATTTACATTCAACTAAAGTTACCAATCCAAAGCGTTCAATAACTTTGTAGTGGGTTACAGCGTGTTTTCCTAATTCCCCATCAGGAAATATTGCCATTACCTTTCTATTTTTAATAGATCTTCCAATGTTACCTGTTACAGTTCCATCTTCTTTCACATCTCCCCAAACTAGAGCATGGTATCGACGTTCTGTTGTTCGATCAAAAAATTGTTTTGCCAAATGTGTTAATGCGTATTCAGTTTTTGCAATGACCATTAAACCCGTTGTGTTTTTATCCAAACGATGCACTAAACCAGGTCTTCCAAAATAATCATGAATACGTTGAGGCAAATTTTCGAAATGAAATACTAAAGCATTTACTAATGTACCCGAATAATTGCCATATCCAGGATGAACAACCATATTTGCAGGTTTATTAACAATTAATAGCGTGTCATCTTCATAAGGAATTTCTAAAGGAATATCTTGTGCTATTAATTCTATTTCTCGAACAGGGTAAGGCATCACAATTGACACCTCGTCTTTCGGTTTGATTTTATAATTTTGTTTGACTACAACAGCATTTACTAATACGTTGCCATTTTTTGCAGCGACTTGAATTTTATTGCGCGAAGTATTGGGTAAACGGTCTAATAAAAACTTATCGATACGAACAATTTCTTGTCCTGGATCAGCTACGAAACGATAGTGTTCGAATAATTCATCATCTTCATTTTCAACTTCATCAATCTCTTCGTTCATCAATTTTTAATTAGTTTAATGGTTTTACCTGAACCATTTAATTGTGCAAAATAAATTCCAGCTGGTTGTTCGGACATGTCGACAACATTTTCTGTTGAAAATTGAATTAATTGACCAGTTACTGAAAAAATAGAAACGCCTTTAAAATCCAATGCGACGAATGTTATTGATTCATTAAACGGATTTGGGAATACTGTAAATTGTTCTTCTTTTATCTCCTCAGTTGTTAATTCAGCGTCTAAAGCAGTTGAGAATATAGGTCGCATCATCACAGAACCTTCAATAACCGAACCAATCCAATTTACACCTCCGTCAATACTGTAAAAAGTTTTGTCGGAATTATTCGTGTTTTTGTCTAATCCAATATTTAAACGATCTGCATCAAATTGTCTCCAACCTACAAAAAAACTTGTTCCAACAGCAACTTTTACTGAATCGAGAAAATTGTATATCGTGAATTTATTTCGTTCGTTTTCATAGATTGGTTGACGCGGGAAGAAAATATTGTCTTGGTAGATCACAGCACCAGGTTCTCCACCGTTATTATCCCAAACAGTCAATAAAAATAATTTATCAGAAACATCATTTACACTTGGCACAAAATGTATGGCAACGCCTAATAAAGAATCCGCTTCGTATGCATCAAATCGAACTGCTAATCTGGCTTGAGAAGCAGTTGGTCCATACGCTAATTCAGCGCTGCCGTCGTCATAACTGTAATAATTTGAAAAGCGTTGTTTGACTTGACTTGAATCGTTTTGTGCTAAATTTGGAAATGGCGCTCCTACGGTTGCTAAAACATCAAATTCTTGAGAATTACCTGATTTTGTTGGGTCAAAATTGTATCCTGAAGAAAAATCATGGAATGAAGAATAGGTTGTTCGAGGACCATAATTAATATTTCCACCAGATAAGGTTTGAGCATTTAATATATAGGATGCTTCTAAATTAGTGTTATAGCTTATTTTTACAGTTCCGTTTTGGTTGTTTTCTGTTAAATTACTTCCGTTATGAACAACCACATTAACTGAATCATTCATTTTACCTATTGGACTATTTTTGTAATGATCCCAAGGAACAGAAGTATATGTTTTTAGTAAACTTCCAATTGGATATGAAAAAGCAAAATCTTTGAATAAGGTATCTTGTTTACCAGATTGGGTTCTTAAATGAACGTAATCAAGATGAAACATGTCGAGTGCGCCAGATAATCCTCCATAGTTTTTAAAACGAAATTGAAACCCTTTTTTAAAGTAAATTGAATTGGAGATTCTTAAATGTCCGACTTTAAACACATCGCTTGGGGCTCCATTTGTACTCCAAACTCTCTTCCATTGATTCAAATCCTTTGCATAGAACTCTAAAACCAAAGAATCGGAAAGTTCAGGCATATCTCCCAAGCCTTTTGGTTGATATAAAAAACTGAAATAAATTGAATCAGCAGCTGAGTATGGCGCTAAATCGATTGGTTTAGATGTTAAAAAATCGGCATAATTTGTTGCATTAGAACCAATAGAATACGGAAACCCATTTTCATTAAGCCCATCAAAAGTTGCGACTCCCAAAGATCGAGGATTTTTAGCAAATCTATCATTGTGATACGTAAAATGATCAATCCAATAAGCTGATGGGTCATTGATGTCCATGAAAAATTGCGTTGCTGAATCTTGGTAATAATCAGGATTTGTAACAAATATCGTATCTGAAACATCCGTGGTCATTCCTCCAAGTGTATCATAAATGAAAAATGCTGGATACATTGGAGTTGTAGTGTAAACAACAGGATAATTGGATAAATCTCCCAACTTATTATTTACCGGTGCAAAATTTACATCTGTATATGTATCCGTTGCAACATTGTACGTTCTTTTAAATGTAACTTGACTTGTGTATGTTTCTGTTGAAGCAATAGGTAAATTTGTTACTCCATTTAAAATCCTAAATTTTTCATCAAATGTTACAGTAGGATTTGAAAAATCAGACGTGTATTGTTGAAAATGATTTTTAGAAAATTCATCGAAAAATGGTAATGATAACGTATCTAATCGATAAATAAACGAGCTGTCAAATGTATTCAATGATTTCTGTTGATTCATCTGAACTGAAGAAAAAAGGTCAGAATTAACCGTTAATGGCCCAACAGATTCATTTTGAGACACAGCAGTAAACGCAACAATAGCGCAGATAAAAATTAAATAAAATCCTTTCATTTAATGGTTGTATTAAAATTAAGGTTCTTGATTTATTTCCGTGAAATTTTTAGTTGCATATACCGTAATTGTTGTGCCGGCAGGTATCATCATGCCTTCAACAAATTCAGGTGATTGCGACTCAATTCTCGCTGCAAGTGAATCTTCATAGGTCAAACATTCATTGCAAACAGGTAAAAAACCAAAGGCTCCTAATTCTTTTAAACGATCTTTTGCTTCAAAAATTGTTAGACCATATAAATTAGGTATTGCTGTTGGTTCTCCTGCGTCATTTTTACCGACAATCAATGTTATTGTTGCTCCAACAGGCACTTTTTGACCTTCTCGAATTTCACTTCCTTTGTACAATTGTTGTAATACAGCACCATTCGCTTCGTTTGAAGGTTGGTATTGAATTCTAAATTTCAATCCTCTATTATTTAAAATACTTTCAGCAAAGCGTTGGGATTTATCAATTAAGCTTGGCATTTCAACTAATTGAGATCGTTTTGAAACTTTAAAACGAATGATTCTGTCTTCTTTAACAAATAAATTTGAGAAGGCAGTTGCGCGTGGATCTTGACTTAAAATAGTGCCTTCAGGCTTTGATGGATCATAAATAGTTTCTACTACTTCATATTGTAAATCCAATTCTTCAATTTGACTTCCAATAGTATTGATATTTTTACCTGTAAAATTTGGAACATTTATATAATCACCATGATTTGTATAAACGTCTAAATAAAATACAACAATCGAAACGATTAATAAATAGGATAACACAACAAGTCCTAAATGCTTTAAGAAGTGTTTAGACCAAACGAAAGTTTTAAGATTTTTAATGAATTCCATAGTATTTTTCAAGCAACAAATATAAATATTATACGGTTAGCAACTGCAGTATTTTATATTAAAAATTTAGTGATAATTCGTGTGATTTATAAAACTCTTCGATGTATGAAATAGCCTCATCAGCAGTGTCAACTAATGCAAATTGATTTAAGTCGTCTTGATGAATGTTTTGCTCTTTTTCAAGCATTGTATTTTTTATCCAATCAAGTAGCCCACCCCAATATTCTTTACCGACAAGCACAACAGGTCGTTTGTTGATTTTTTTTGTTTGAATCAAGGTCAACGCTTCAAATAATTCATCCAATGTTCCAAATCCTCCTGGCAAAATAACAAAACCTTGAGAATACTTAACGAAAATCACTTTTCTTACAAAGAAATAATCAAATTCTAAATTATGCTCGCGATCAATATAGGTATTATGATTTTGTTCGAAAGGTAAATCAATGTTTAAACCAACTGAAGGACCACCGCCTTTTTGCGCTCCTTTGTTAGCGGCTTCCATAACACCTGGTCCGCCACCGGTAATTACACCATACCCTGCTATTGCTAATTTCTCAGCAATTTCGGATCCGATTTGGTAATACTTATTATCTGCTTTTGTGCGAGCGGAACCAAAAAGTGAAATACATGGGCCAATCTTAGCCATTCGTTCGTATCCTTCAACAAACTCTGACATAATTTTAAAAATTGCCCAACTATCGTTGATTTTTATGTCGTTCCAATCTTTTCTTGCTGTATTCATAGTTTAAATTTAATAAATAATCTTTTAATCATTAATATATTATTGAAAATACATTAAATTAGCGGTGATGAAACCATTTATTACCCTGTTAATTATTGGGGCAAATTTTTTTGGATTAGCGCAATTACAAACGCACGATACATTTGTTTCAAAACGATTTATACTAACAAGTTCGGCAATTGGAAGCACTTGGACAGCTTCAGTTTTCGGACTTCAAAACGCTTGGTATAAAAATTCACAATCGAACAATTTTCATTTTTTCGACGACGCTTCCAATTGGATGCAAATGGACAAAGCAGGGCATTTTTATACAACTGCTAAATTAAGTTTATTAACAAGTGATTGCTACAAATGGGCTGGTGTAAATCCTAAGAAAGCTGCTATAGCAGGATCATTAATCGGCTTGGGTTATCAAACAACGCTAGAGATTTTTGATGGATATTCAACAGATTGGGGGTTTTCATGGTCTGATATGACTGCGAATGTTTTAGGTGCTGGATTTTTTTTAGCCCAAGATTTACTGTGGAACGAACAACGATTGATTCCTAAATTTTCTTATCATCCAACTGAATATGCTGCTTATCGCCCGAGTGTTTTAGGGTCGAATTTTCAAGAACGCTTGTTAAAAGATTACAATGGTCAAACTTATTGGATCAGCTTTAGTCCAGCGCATATTCAACGCTTTCAGTCACTGCCAAAATGGTTGTGTGTTTCATTTGGGTACAGTGTTGATCAAAAATTAGTAGGAGACCAAGACAATTATTTAGGATTTCAAGCGCAACGCGAATGGTTGTTTTCATTAGATGTCGATTTCAGTCAACTAAAAACTAAAAAGAAATGGGTTAATACACTACTAAAACAATTGAATTACATTAAAATTCCATTTCCTACGTTGAGCTTGAAAAATGGGAAAATTTATGGCTATGGAATTTACTTCTAGAGTGAATTGTTTTTCAGTTGAAGCTTTCCTAATTTATGGTAATATGGCAAATGTAAGTGCTCTTCCAGATGCATTAAATGCTGAATTCTATGGCAATCAGAACCAACAAAATCAACTAATTCTTCGTCAATTAAACGTTCGGCTTGTTTTTTAACGCCTGGACCATAATGACCAGTTAACGAATTTAAATTTACTTGGATTAACGCGCCTTTTTCTTTGTATTCTCTCGCTTTTTCTGTGGAACCATGGAAATAGGGATAACGTTCAAAATGCGCTAAAATCGGTCTATAATCTGCCACTTGCATTTCAAAGAACAAGCGGTGTTCATTATCGGGTTGCGCGTGAAAAGAAAATTCAACTAAAACATAGTTATTTCCAAAACTTAGCACATTCTTTTGTTGCACTTTTTCAATCAGTGATTGGTCAAAATAATACTCTGCTGCTGCTTCAATTTGCAAGGATAAACCAATTTCTTTTGCAGCTTTTTGAACGTTTGCAAGTCCTGACAAAATTACTTCAGGTGTATTTGGGTATACTTCCGCCATGATATGAGGCGTTGTGATAATTTTACTGTAACCCAACGTTTCAAATTTTGCTAACATCGCCAATGTTTCGTCCATTGTTTTTGAACCATCATCGATGCCTGGAATTAAATGACTGTGCATATCTGCAATTAAGCAAGATAGATCAAACGGAACAGCAGGTTCTTTTTTAGCAAATATTGATTTAAATAAACCCATTTAACGATTTGAATACATCTCATTATAGTATGATTGATAAGCTCCACTCGTCACTTTTTCAATCCAAGATTGATTTGCTAAATACCAATCAACAGTTTTCTCTAAGCCTTCTTCAAATTGAATGGAAGGTGTCCATCCTAATTCGTTTTCTAATTTAGAAGCATCAATCGCATAGCGCATATCATGACCTTTACGATCTGTTACATACGTAATTAATTGCTCCGATTCGCCTGAAATTCTTCCTAATTTTTTATCCATTAATTGGCATAAATATTTTACCAATTCAATGTTTGTCCATTCGTTTAAACCACCAACATTGTATGATTCACCGATTCGTCCGTTGTGAAAAATTGTATCAATCGCGCGCGCATGGTCTTCTACCCACAACCAATCTCTAATATTTTCTCCTTTTCCGTAAACTGGTAAAGGTTTGTTGTTTTGAATGTTCAAAATCATTAACGGAATCAATTTTTCAGGAAAATGGTGACTGCCATAGTTGTTTGAACAATTTGACATTTTAATTGGCAAATTATACGTGTGGTAAAATGCCGAAACAAAATGATCTGACGATGCTTTAGATGCTGAATATGGACTTCTTGGATCGTAAGAAGTAGTTTCTTCAAACAATCCTTCTTCTCCTAAGCTTCCATAAACCTCATCCGTAGAAACATGGTGAAAAACATGATCTCCATCGTTCCAATTATCTTTTGCATTTTGCAATAAGTTAACGGTTCCAACCACATTTGTCATCACAAAATCCATTGGACCTTCAATTGATCGATCCACATGTGATTCAGCAGCTAAATGAATCACATCAGAAATAGCGTATTGATCAAACGCGTTTTTAACATCTGTACTAGACGTTATATCGCCTTTAAAAAAAACATAGTTTTCTTTATGTTCAACATCTGATAAATTCTCTAAATTTCCAGCATAGGTTAATTTATCAAAATTAACCACCAAATAATCAGGGTATTTATTCGTTAAAAGTCGAACAACATGCGAACCAATGAAACCTGCTCCTCCAGTAACTAAAATTCTTTTTTTATAATCCATTTACCAACTTTTTATAAAGACCAGTATTCTAAGTCGTTGATTTTGTTTTTGAAAATACCTTTCACATCCACAAAAACACCTGTTTCATTCTTCAAGTACTTTTTAAAATCAGCTTCACTCAGTGTTTTGTATTCTTGGTGGTTAACCGCAACAATAATTGCATCGTATTGATTGCCTGGATTTTCTGTTAATCCAATACCGTATTCGTGCATCATTTCATCAGAATCAGCATGCGGATCGATTAAATCAACGTGGACTAAAAATGATTTTAATTCATTGATAACATCAATAACTTTAGAATTTCGAATGTCACTCACATCTTCTTTAAACGTCGCTCCAAGTACCAAAACTTTTGATTCTTGAATCACTTTTCCTTGCGCAATTATTTTCTTAACGGTTTGTTTTGCGATGTAACCACCCATTGAATCATTTACATAGCGACCACTTGTAATTACTTTAGAATGATAACCCGCTTGTTGCGCTTTGTGTGTTAAGTAATATGGATCTACACCAATACAATGTCCACCAACTAAACCAGGAGAGAATTTCAAGAAGTTCCATTTTGTCCCCGCTGCTTCAAGCACGTCGAATGTGTTTATTTTCAATTTATTAAATATGATTGACAACTCATTCATCAAAGCGATATTCAAATCACGTTGTGTGTTTTCAATAATTTTAGCAGCTTCTGCAACTTTGATTGTAGTCGCTCTGTGAACTCCAGCTTGAACAACCAATTCATACGTTTGAGCAATTTCGTTTAATGATATATCATCACATCCAGAAACTACTTTGATAACATTTTGTAGGGTATGTTCTTTATCTCCTGGATTTATGCGTTCAGGAGAATAGCCAACCATAAAATCTTCTTTAAATTTCAACCCTGATATTTCTTCTAAAACAGGAATGCAATCCTCTTCTGTACAACCAGGATAAACCGTCGATTCAAAAACGACATAATCGCCTTTTTTCAATACTTTAGCAACTGTTGAACTCGCTCCAATTAATGGTTTTAAATTCGGTAAATTGGCATCGTCAATAGGTGTTGGTACAGCTACAATAAAAAACTGAACATCTTTTAAATCATCAATATCTGCTGAAAATTTAATGTCACATCCTTCAAAATCTGCTGCAACCAATTCGTTGCTTGGATCAATGTTTTGTTGCATTAAATTTATTCGATCCTGATTGATGTCAAAACCTACCACTTTAATTTTTCGTGCAAATTCTAATGCAATTGGTAAACCTACATAACCAAGTCCAATTACTGCTAATGTAGCATCTTTCGCTACTAATCTATTAAAAATTGAGTTGTTCATTTCTTACTTTATAAATTCTTTCAATAATCTCAACAACTTTCATTCCTTCTAAGGCATTGGTTGTTGCAGATGTTCTATCTTTTAAGGTATCAATTACATTTTTGATTACATAGTTGTGGTTGGCTGCAGAACCTTTATAAGCGCCGTAATCATTTCCAGGATTAGTTGGAGCTAACTCAGGCATTTCGTACTCTTTTATGTTACAAACTTCCACTTCATTCATGTATTGTCCACCGATTTTTACACTTCCATTTTTTCCAATGATTGTAATCGAGCTTTCCAAATTTTGATTGGCAACAGCCGTTGAATAATTGATTGAACCCATTCCGCCATCAACAAAATCAAAACTTACAAATCCAGAATCTTCAAAATCAGTTGTGTCACTGTGTGTGAAATCTGCAAATTTCCCTTGAATGTTATCTATATCACCGAAAAGCCAATACATAATATCAATAAAATGAGAAAATTGGGTAAACAATGTTCCGCCATCTAAATCTTTGGTTCCTTTCCAGCCACCTTGTTTGTAGTAACGTTCATCACGGTTCCAATAGCAATTCAATTGAACCATAAAGATTTCACCCATTTTACCTGATTCAATCAATTCTTTGATCCAAACAGAAGGCGGTGAATAACGATTTTGCATCACACAAAAAACTTGCTTATTGACTTGGAGTGATTTAAAGATTACTTTTTCGCAGCTTTCTTTTGTCAAGCCCATTGGTTTTTCACACACAATATGCTTTTTTGCTGTCAATCCAGCGATGCTTTGAGCTGCATGAAAACCATTAGGTGTACACACATTCATAACATCAAATTCAATCCCTGAAGCGATTAACTCTTCAACCGTTTCAAAAAATGGCACGTCAAAATCATGTGCTTCACACGCTTCTTTGGAGCGAACGTCAACCATTGCTACCAATTCAGCCTCTTCTTCTCTGCGAATCATTTCAGCATGACGCTTGCCAATGTGGCCAGCGCCAATTACAGCAAATTTTATTTTATTACTCATCTTTATTTTGTTCGAACAACGTGTCCATTGTCCAATTTATATTCTTGACTACTTTCTGGACAAGTGGCAATTCCATCTGTATTAAATTCTAACCGATGACCAAATTCACTCATCCATCCTATTTGTCGCGCCGGATTACCAACGACTAATGCAAAAGGCAAAACAGTTTTCGTTACAACAGCTCCAGCACCAATAAAGGCATATTCACCAATATCGTGTCCGCAAACAATCGTTGCATTAGCTCCAATACTTGCCCCTTTTCGAACAATTGTTTTGGAATATTGATCGCGACGATTCACGCCACTTCTTGGGTTAATTACATTTGTAAAAACCATCGAAGGACCTAAAAACACATCGTCTTCACACTCAACGCCTGTATACAACGAAACATTGTTTTGAATTTTAACATTATTACCTAAAATCACATTCGGCGAAACGACCACATTTTGTCCAATATTACATTTTTCACCAATCGTGCAATTCGACATAATGTGTGAAAAATGCCAAATTTTCGTACCATTTCCGATAGAACATCCATCGTCAATTACAGCTGATTCGTGTGCAAAATAATCCATTAGCGAATGATGTATTTATCGAAATCATTGTGCTCTGTTTGCATCAATTCTTCCTTTGTTAAACTTAAAAAATAATCGTAGGTGATTTTCAATCCTTCTTCACGACCAACTTTCGGTTCCCAATTTAAGATTTTTCGCGCTTTAGTAATGTCAGGCTGACGTTGTTTTGGATCATCCACTGGTAAATCTTTGTAAATTACTTTTTGATCTGTACCCGTTAATTTTATGATTTCCTCTGCAAAATCTGCAATAGAAATTTCAGAAGGATTTCCAATATTTACAGGCTCAGCGTAATCTGAATGCAACAAGCGAACAATTCCTTCTACTAAATCATCAACGTAACAAAAAGAGCGCGTTTGAGAGCCGTCACCAAAAATCGTTAAATCTTCTCCGCGCAATGCTTGACCAATAAAAGCTGGCAAAACACGTCCGTCATTCAAGCGCATTCTAGGTCCATACGTGTTGAAAATTCGAATAATTCTAGTTTCTACACCATGGAAATTATGGTACGCCATTGTAATCGCTTCTTGAAAACGTTTCGCTTCATCGTACACGCCACGTGGTCCAACTGGATTCACATTTCCCCAATATTCTTCTGTTTGAGGATGCACCGTTGGATCACCATAAACTTCAGAAGTTGAAGCAATTAAAACCCTTGCGCCTTTTGCTTTTGCCAATCCCAAACAATTGTGAATTCCCAAAGAACCTACTTTCAATGTTTGAATTGGAATTTTCAAATAATCTATTGGACTAGCAGGAGAAGCAAAATGTAAAATGTAATCTAATTCTCCAGCAACATGTATGAATTTTGAAACATCGTGGTTGTAAAACTCAAAATGTTCTAGCTTGAATAGGTGTTCAATGTTTTTAAGTCGACCTGTAATTAAATTATCCATTCCAATTACGTGGTAACCGTCTTTAATGAAACGATCACATAAATGTGAGCCTAAGAAACCTGCTGCACCTGTTATTAAAATTCGTTTCATCTTAATTATTGATTAATTTTCGTCCAATACTGCTGTAGAAAAATCCTTTTTCAGACATTTCATCCAAATCGAATAAATTTCTACCATCAAATACAACAGTATCATTTAATAAGGATTTTATTTTAGTAAAATCAGGGTTTCTAAAAACGCCCCATTCCGTACAAATCAACAAGGCATCTGCGCCTTCTAAAATCGAATATTCATCCGTTCCGTATGTGATTTTATCTCCGATTAAGCGCTGAACATTCGGCATTGCTTCAGGATCAAATGCTGTGATTGTAGCACCTGCTGCAACCAATTCATCGATCATATACAAAGCCGGAGCTTCACGGATATCATCTGTATCTGGTTTGAATGCCAATCCCCACAAAGCGATTTTCTTTCCGGTTAAATCACCTTTAAAGAAATTCTTCATTTTTGGAAATAACACCGTTTTTTGATTTTCATTGACGTTCATTACAGCGTCTAAAATCTCAAAGTTAAAATTCGCTTCTTGTCCAGATTTGTGCAAAGCTTGCACATCTTTTGGAAAACAAGAACCTCCGTAACCAATTCCAGGAAATAAGAAACGTTTTCCAATGCGCTCATCTGAACCAATACCAATTCTAACTTTGTCAACATCCGCTCCTACCAATTCGCAAAAATTAGCAATTTCATTCATGAATGTGATTTTTGTTGCCAAGAAAGCATTTGCGGCATATTTTGTCAATTCCGCAGATTTTTCATCCATAAATAGAATTGGATTTCCTTGACGAACAAACGGTTTGTAGAGTGTTTCCATTATTTTTTTAGCGCGCTCATCAGATGCTCCAATCACTACACGATCAGGCTTCATGAAATCGTCAACAGCAAAACCTTCTCTTAAAAACTCAGGATTTGAAACAACCGCAAATTCAACTTTCGCATGCGCTTTAATCGCCGCATAAACTTTATCCGCTGTTCCAACTGGAACCGTACTTTTGTCAACAATAACTTTGAAATCTGTCAGCAATTTACCCAACTGATCAGCAACACCTAAAATATAGGACAAATCAGCAGAACCATCTTCTCCTGGAGGCGTTGGCAAGGCTAAAAATATGATTTCAGCATCTTTTATTCCTTCCTCAAGGGAAGTTGTAAAAGTTAAGCGATTCGCTTTAATATTGCGTTCAAATAAAACATCTAAATGCGGCTCATAGATTGGAATTTCACCATTACGCATGCGCGCTACTTTCGCTGCATCAATATCGATACAAACGACATTATTTCCTGTTTCTGCGAAACAAGTTCCTGTTACTAATCCTACATATCCTGTCCCTACTACAGCAATTTTTCCCATTAGTTTTTTGTTAAAAATTTAGCAACAGTAGAACAAATAAAGTCCAATTGTTCTTGTTCCATTTCCGTATGAATTGGCAATGAAATCACGCGTTCAGTTAACCAATCTGTTTTTGGTAACATCGTTGCATCACTTCCAAATGCCGCAAACATTTTTTGTTTGTGCGCTGGAACTGGGTAATAAATCATTGATGGCACATCGTGTTCAGCTAAAAAAGCATTTAATGCGTCACGATCAATTCCATTCACTATCAAGGTATATTGATGAAAAACATGTTTCGATTCTTTTCCACGAACAGGCGTTTTCATCTCGCTGTAATTCGCGAAGAATGCATCGTAATGATCTGCTACTTTTCTTCGTGCAGCGATATAATTATCTAATTCTCTTAACTTAATTCTCAAAATTGCTGCTTGAATCGTGTCTAAACGAGAATTACAGCCAACAACATCATGGTAATAACGTTTGCTTTGACCGTGATTCGCAATCATTCTCATTTGAGCTGCTAATTCATCATTATTCGTGCAAATTGCGCCACCATCACCATAACATCCTAAGTTTTTTGATGGAAAAAATGAGGTGCAACCAATATCTCCAATTGTTCCTGTTTTTGAAACCGAGCCATTTTTGTGGTAATAATCACTTCCAATTGCTTGTGCATTGTCTTCAACAACAAATAACTTGTGTTTATTCGCTATTTCCATGATTGCATCCATGTTAGCAGCTTGTCCGTACAAATGTACCGGAACAATTGCTCGAGTTTTAGAAGTAATTGCAGCCTCAATCGCAGAAGAATCGATGCAAAACGTATCAATATCAACTTCGACAAAAACAGGTTTTAAACCCAATAAAGCCATTACTTCAGTGGTTGCAATGTAGGTAAATGAAGGAGTGATAATTTCGTCACCTGGTTTCAAACCCAATGCCATCAATGCAATTTGCAAGGCATCTGTTCCATTGGCACAAGGAATAACGTGTTTCACGCCTAAATACACTTCCAATTCTTGTTGGAAAGCACTTACGTCAGGACCATTAATAAATTGAGCATTCGTAATTACATGTTGAATGGCTTCATCTACTGCTGGTTTTATGTTTTGGTATTGGGACATTAAGTCCACCATTTGTATTTTTTTCATCAAGGATGGTTTTTCAAGCTTTAGCTTACAAATATACTGAAAAAAAAAGCTTTAAAAGACCCATATTTGAATAATTTTAAACGATTAGTTCATCGCAATTAACACTTTTTAAGCGCTTTGATTCAGAGAATTAAAAAATTGGACTTAAATTTGGGACATGAGAATCATCTTTTTAAGCTTTCTTTTATTTCCATTAATGCTTTTCTCACAGCGAAATGTGAAAGACTCCGTAATTGGAACGCCCTTAATTGGAATACACTATGGCGCAAATTGGACTGGTGGAGATTTAGCTGATCGATACGGCTTTTTCAACCACATTGGTGGCATGGCTGGATACAAAACAAACCGAAATTGGTATTGGTGTTTAGACGGGAATTTCATGTTTGGAAGCGATATCAAAGTTCCAAATTTATTGGCTGGAATCACTGATTCAAATGGCATCATCAATGACATAAATGGCGGTGTTGGAAAGGTTTTTCTCTATTCACGTGGCTTTAATGTAAATGTTGGATTTGGAAAATTATTTCCGGTACTAAGCCCCAACAAAAACTCAGGGATTTTAATACAAGCTGGCGCTGGTTTTTTATACCACAAAATTAGAATTGAAACCAACGAACAAGTGATTCCACAAATTGAAAATGAATATACGTATGGCTATGACCGTCTAACAACAGGTTTGAATTTCCATCAATTTATTGGCTATTCTTATATGTCTAATGCAGGATTTTACAATTTTTATGGCGGATTTTATTTCCAACAAGGACTGACAAAAAACTACAGAACGATATTCTTTGATCAACCAACCATTCCTGTTTCAACTGCCACACGTTTGGACCTACAATTTGGACTTCGAATTGGCTGGTACATTCCTTTTTACAAACGTTTGCCAAAAGATTATTACTTCGATTGATGGGGTTTCTTTATTCTTTTTTCATACTTCTTTATGCTGAAATCATTCGCATAGCTGCTCTTTTTAACCCAAAAGCAAAGGCTTGGATTGCTGGAAGAAAAAATTTCTTCGAAAAATTAAAACAAGAAAATTTTCAAGACAAAAATATTCATTGGTTCCATTGTGCTTCGCTTGGCGAATTCGACATGGCACTGCCTTTAATGCAACGCATCAAACAAAACGACCCTTCAATTTTTGTGTTGGTTTCCTTTTTTTCACCATCCGGAATGGAACATTACCACAAACGGGAACATTTCGTTGATTTAGCCATTTATTTGCCAATTGACTCCCAAGCAAACGCTCAAAAATTCATGCAATTTTTTCAACCGAAAGTTGCCTATTTTGTGAAATACGAGTTTTGGACCAATTATATTTTTGAAGCTAAAAAAGCAGGTGTTACGGTCTTTTCCATTTGCACGCTCCTCCGCGAAAACCATCGTTTTTTCAAGTGGTATGGTGCGTTTTTTAGAGAGACCTTAAAAGCAATTGATTTCTTTTACACGCAAAATGAAACGACCAGTCGTTTGTTGCAATCCATTGGGCTCAATAATGCATTGACAATTGGCGATTTGCGCTTTGATCGGGTGATTGAAAACAGCCAAAAAGTTAAACGAAACGAACGAATAGAAGAATTCTTAAAAACTGAAAAAGCTATTTTGTTTGGCAGTACGTGGCCGCAAGACGAAAAAATTATCGCTGCTTACATTACGACGCATCCTGAGAGAAAATTCATTTTAGCACCGCATTCCATTGACGAACAACATTTAGCTTCCATTGAAAAATTAATTCCTTGCGTTCGTTATACAGCTGAAGAAAAAAACACGAGCAATGTCTTGTTATTAAATACGATTGGTCATTTATCAAGCGCCTACAATTATGGAGAAATTGCGTATGTTGGCGGCGGATTCTCTGGGAAATTGCACAACATTTTAGAGCCAGCAGTTTTTGGTTTACCCGTAATTTTCGGACCGAAATTTGAGCGCTTTCCAGAAGCACGTGCATTCCTTGAAGAAGGCATTGGTTTTTCAATCAATGATCTTGAAAGCTTGCAAACGACGATTCACGCAATTGAAGAAAATCTGGAGAATTTAGCAGAGAAAACGAAACGTTTTGTAGCGAAAAATCAAGGCGCTGCTGACGCAATTTACCAAGATATGAGTGAGCGCTTTAATTTTTAAACCCGACAAATAAGTTTCTTTAGCAGATTTTCAAATGGTTTTATGCAATAAATCTGTTCGCTAAAAAATTTTAAAACGATTTAAAAAATCACTTAAAAAGCGCTAACTTTGTACAAAACAATTAACTTTTTTTAATTTAAAATTAACGCAGCAAGAACTTAATTCATGTAATTTTGTTCTTGTAAATACTAAAGTAAATAAAACAACTAATAATGGGAGTAATAGTAGGAAAAAAAGCGCCATCATTCAAGGCAGCTGCCGTAGTTAACGGAATGGAAATCGTTCAAGGTTTTTCATTGGATCAATACATTGGAAAAAATCATGTGTTATTTTTCTTTTATCCAAAAGATTTCACATTCGTTTGTCCATCTGAGTTACATGCTTTTCAAGCGAAATTAGATCAATTCGAAGCAAGAGGCGTAAAAGTTGTTGCTTGTTCAACAGATACAGAAGAATCTCACTGGGCTTGGTTACAAACACCAAAAAACAAAGGTGGAATCGAAGGTGTTAAATACCCAATCGTTGCAGATACATCGAAAACAATTTCTGAAGCTTACGGCGTTTTAGCTGGAGAATACGAATACGATATGGACGGAACATTGGTAGCAAATGGCCCAATGATTGCTTACAGAGGTTTGTTTTTAATTGACAAAACTGGAACGGTTATGCACCAATTGGTAAACATGTTCCCATTAGGAAGAAACGTTGACGAAGCATTGCGTATGGTTGATGCATTACAATTCTTCGAAAACAATGGCGAAGTTTGTCCTGCTAACTGGCAAAAAGGTGACGACGGAATGACTGCTTCTTTCGACGGAGTAGCTGATTACTTGTCTAAACACTAAGAAAATAAACATACTGAAAAAGCCTCGAGAAATCGGGGCTTTTTTT